>VBGP01000137.1 GCA_005880795.1 Chloroflexota bacterium
GGTCCTTCAGGTAGAAGAGCGGCACGCCGGCCGGCGGAGGTCCGTAGTCGCCGTTGGCCCTGACAGTTGGAGCCGGCGACGCATGAGCCGGAACCTGGTTGCGCAGTGCACGGCTCGACACTAGGCTTGCGACGACCAGCGCGGTGATGAGCAGGACGGCGGCGGCCGCGAGCCACTGCAGGTTCACCGTGCGCGTGGGCCGCGCGGTTACCGACCCGAGCACGGTTGGCCGAAGGTTGGTAGCGGGCGGATTCGCAGCTTGTTCCTTTTCAAATGCTGCTCGGACTTCGGAGCGCAGGTCTTTCATGCGGTCATCTCCAGGTCCGGGCGGAGCTTCTTGGCCGCCCGGTAAACGCGCGTCTTCGCTCCCGCGGCGGTCAGGCCGAGGACCGCGCCGACCTCCTCCATTGGTAGGTCGAGGTAAAAGTGAAGAAAGAGGGCAAGCCGGTCCTCGTGGGGCAGCTTCGAAATCGCGCGTCCGATGTCCGTGGCATCGGACGGAAAATCCTGCCCTCCTGGCTCGACATGTGGGAGGCGGATCACCGACCACCACCGAGTGCGCCGCATGCTGCGGCACTGGTTCGCGACGATGGCAAGAAACCAAGCCCTCGCCGAGCTCGCCTCGTTGAGCTTCTTGATTCTGCGCCACGCTTTGAACGCTGCTTCTTGCACCGCGTCATGGGCTTCGTCGGGATTGCGGAGGATCGCGAGTGCTGTTCGGTAGCCCGCCTCGAGATGCGGGCCGACCAGGGCATCGAAGTCAGCCTCGCCGGCGTGGGACCGGTTTACCACCTGCTCCACAAATCCCTCGTCATAAAGACGCGCGCGAACGTGTTTTGGTTTCAGCGGTCAGCGATTCGGTGCGTTTTGCGCCAAACGACCTTCTGGAACGCAGCGAAACGAGTCTTATGCGCAAAACGCACGTAATCCCGCGCGGGAGCCGGCCTACTCCAGGTAGTCCCTCAGCTTCTTCGAGCGTGACGGGTGGCGTAGTTTGCGCAGCGCTTTGGCTTCGATCTGGCGGATGCGCTCTCGCGTTACGCCGAACCGCTTTCCCACCTCTTCCAGCGTCCTCTGGTGCCCGTCGATCAACCCGAACCGCAGCTGCAAAACGCGCCTCTCGCGCGGCGTCAGCGTATCCAGCACATCCTCGACCTCGGAGTGCAGCATCGTCAGCGAAGCCGCGTCCGACGGCGAGACGGCTTCCCGGTCCTCCACGAAGTCGCCCAGGTGCGAGTCCTCTTCCTCGCCGATCGGAGTCTCCAGCGACACCGGGTCCTGCGACACCTTCACGATCTCGCGCACCTTCTCGGGGGTGATCCCCATCTCCTCGCCGATCTCGTCGTCCGACGGCTCGCGGCCCAGCTCCTGCAAGAGGCGCCGCGACACGCGCACCAGCTTGTTGATCGTCTCGACCATGTGCACCGGGATGCGGATCGTCCGCGCCTGGTCGGCGATGGCGCGCGTGATGGCCTGCCGGATCCACCACGTCGCGTAGGTCGAGAACTTGTAGCCCTTGTGGTAGTCGAACTTCTCGACCGCGCGGATCAAACCCATGTTGCCCTCCTGGATCAGGTCCAGGAACGACATGCCGCGGCCGATGTACTTCTTGGCGATCGAGACCACCAACCGCAGGTTGGCCTCGGTCAGGCGCTGCTTCGCCTCGTAAGCGCGTTCGTAACGCTCGGTCAGCCGGTACCGCGCGATGCGGTACGACTCCAGGGCCTCCGCGCGCACACGCGGCCGCGCCCCGTTCGAGATTCGCCGCCGCTCGGCCGCGGCCGCGTCCTCGAGGTTGGTCAGCTTCGCCATGTCGACCAGGCCGAGCAGCTCCTGCGCGATGTGCGCCTGCTGCCCCTTGCGCTTCACCGTGGCCAGCCTCTCGATGACCTCCGGCAGCAGCTCGTCCACCGAGCGCTGGCGGCCATCCACCTCTTCGACCACGTTCAAAGCCTTCATCGCGTCGTGCAGCGGCTTGGCCTCGATCGCCTGCGCGAGCTCCACCTCGTCATTGGCAGTAAGCAGCGAAACGCGACCGATCTCTTTCAGGTACATGCGGACCGGGTCGTCCAGCGAGACCGAATCCATCATTTCGATGTCGAGCAGCATCTCGTCGTCGATCTGCTCGACCTCTTCGAAGTCCTTCTCTCCGTCGGTGACCTCGATCCCGATCTCTTTGAACGCGGCGAAGATGCGGAAGATCTGGTCAGGCTCGGCGTCGATCTCCGGGAAGCCCTGCAGGATGTCGTCGGGGGTCAGGTAGCCCTGCTCTTTGCCCTTGACGATGAGCTGCTCGGCCACCGCCATCAGCTCGTCTTCGAACTTCGGCTCCGGCTTGTCGACCGCCTTGGCGGTCTTCACGGTCTTGCCATTGGCTGTTTTGCCATCGGCTGCTTTGCCATCAGTTGCCTTCGGCGTCGCCGCCGGCTTCACTACGCGCGCGATGTTTAGCCTCTCCTTTCCATGTCTGTGATGGCGCGGGCGAGCTCCCTGGCTTCAGCCTCCAATTGCGCCACGCGTTCCGAGTCCCTACCCCTTTCGGCCTCGGACAGTTGGCGGATTATCCCACTGTGCATACCTTTCATGTGCTCCAGGCGGATTCTCTCGGCAAGTTCAACAGCCACCTCGTCATCGACATTCGGCGGCGGTGCCGCCCACGCTCGTCTGATCAGGTCCTGCTCCTCGGGTGGATATCCCACCAGTTCCGCTTCGAGCCCGCTGGGCCCCAGGCGCTCGTAGGTCTCCAGCATACGGACGTAAACGCCGCGGTCGTCTTCGTCCAGCTCCTGCGGGGTGAGCCGGCCGTTCAGCCGGTCGAAGGCGATGGGGCGTACGGCTAGCAACTGTACGAGATAGTGGCTTGGCGTCATCTTCCTGGCCGCCGCATGCGAACGGGCGCCAGCGCCGTTGGTCGCCGGCCGCACCGGCTCCGGCTCCGGGTCGCGCAGCAGCAGGTGTCGCGAGATCCCAGTCTTGCGCTCGGCCAGCTCCGCGTACGCCTCGTGCAGGTTGGGCGGGAACTGCCGGATCCAGTCCCGCAGCCTGGCCCCGACCGTCTCGACCGAGTTCGAGTTGCTCGGGTTGAGGCCCACCGCGAATTCGGCGACGCCGGCCTCGAAGCCTGACGGCGCCTTATCCATCACCTCCTGCCACCGCTGCAGCGCCTCGGCGCCGCCCGCGCGCAGGAACTCGTCGGGGTCTTTGGCGTCAGGCACCGTGGCGACACGGGTGCGCATTCCGTTATGCGCCGCCAGCGCGGCCGCCTTGCGCGCCGCTTCGCGCCCTGCCCGGTCGGCGTCGAACACCAGGAGCAGCTCGTCGGTGAAGCGCTTGAGCAGGCGGACCTGGTCCTCGGTCAGGGCCGTGCCCGAGCTGGCGACCGCGTTCGTGACCCCGAACTGATGACCGGTGATGACGTCGAACTGGCCCTCCATCAGCACCGCGTGGCCGCGCCGCGCGATCTCGTCCCGAGCCCCATCGAGGCCGAAGATCACTCTTCCTTTTATGTAGGTGGGTCCCTCGGGCGAGTTGATGTACTTGCGCTGCTCGTCCGGCCGGACCGTCCGGGCGGTGAAGGCCACGACCTGGCCGCGCTCGTCGCGGATCGGAACCACCAGGCGCTCGGCGAAGAAGTCGGTCCCGTCGCGCCGCATCAGGCCGGCCTCCTGCGCGTCGGCCAGCGACCGCTTTTTGGCCCGCAGGTATTCCGCGAAGCCGCGGCCCGCGGGCGCGTAACCCAGCTGGAACCGGCGCGCGGTCTCCTCCCCCACGTGGCGCGACTCGAGCAGGCGCCTGCCGGGCTCGCCAGCCGGCATCTTCCACAGCACGTACTCGTAGTACTGGGCGGCCAGCTTGAGCATGTCGAGGATGCGCTTGCGCAGGTCGGCCCGCTCCTTCTGGTCCGGGCTGAGCTTGCGGAGCTCGACGCCGGCCCTCTCCGCGAGCATCTGCAGCGCGCCCCGCTTGTCCGTCTTCTCGATCAGCTCGACGAACGTGAACACGTCCCCCGAGCGCTCGCAGCCGAAGCAGTACCACGACTGCATCTGGGGGTTGACCTTGAAGCTGGGGCTGTCCTCCTGGTGGAATGGGCACAGCCCCCAGAAGTCCTTGTTCCGCTTCGTCAGGCGCACGTGCTCCTGGACGACCTTGACCAGGTCGACCTTGGCCTTTACCTCGGCGAAGGCGTCATCGGACGCTTGGGTGGGCACGTGCCTATTGTGATGCGGAACGGCGCACAGTCGGACCTAAACGCAGTCACCAGCCGCCACGAGCGGCCAGCCGCTTTGGGCCATGATGGTGACTCCCTCTCCCTTCACGTAGAGAGCGATCCCGCTCCATGCCGACCCGTACACAGCGAGCCAGACTCCCTGAGGAGCCAGGCTTGCGGTGAAGATGGGCGGAAACGGGCCCGGCAGCTCAACCGGGACAAACTGGCCTGGCCCCGCCAGCGTCGCCAGCTGTGGGTAACCGATAGCTCCGTAGTCGATGAGCATTTCGCCCTCGAGAGTCGGCGCAAGCAGCGCGATGTTCGCCTTGGATTCATACAAGGTGCTGACCTCGCCGGTTCTCAGGTCGAGCCTATGTACCTTGGACGCGCTGGCTCGGGTGCCCGCTTCGTCCAGCGCCCACGCGAAGCCACCGGAGACCTTCCCCCAGTAGTGACTTCCGTCGATGAGCCGGACGCTGCCCGTTTGGGGATCCAACAACCACAGTCCGGGGACTGGCATCTCCATCCCGCCATTTCCTGTCCAGAGGTAAATTCCCTCGCTCGCGTACTGGATCACCTTCCAGGCACTTCCTCGGATGGGCCCCTCGTTTTCCTCGGAGAGAAGCAGGCGGCGATTCCCGGTCCTGGCATCGACAAGGTAAAGAGGCGGCGTGCTGTTGTAACTGGTGAGCACGTAGCTGGCTCCGTCTGGCGCGACCTTCTCGGATTCCACGGGCACCCACGCTCCGATCGCCCGGTTGTAGCTGGGGAGACTTTGGTCCACACGAACCGAGAGGCTCGCGGGGTCCCGGACGAAAGTGCCGCCGGGAAAAGTGACCCATCCGCCCGGCGGCTCACCGCCGGATGCGGGCGAGATAACCGGGAGGCGGCAAGTGAGCTTGGAAGCAACCGTGGGTGCGGAAGTTGGCGGGGGCGTAGAGGAGCCGACAGGACTCGCCACCGTCGACCCCGACGGGGACGGATGGCTCGTGGGGGCTGGTGATACGGTCGCCGAAGGCGAGACAAACGCTGAGGGACCCACGCTCGCCCCACACGCGCTGACGAAAAAGGCCAGCAGCGCAATCGAACCGGTCCAGCCACGACGGTTGGCAGACATCAGAAGTTGGAGCTGGTTGCCGGCCAGACTGCCGTCACCAAGTCGATGATGCTTCCGGCCTCGGAGCCGTCGGCGATGTCGTATATGAGGGGTCGGTTGAGGCCGGGACCGCAGATGCCCTGGCCCTCGCTCCAGTACCACAGCTGCGTGGAGTTCAGGAAGACCGGGTAAGTGCGGGCGCCCTTGAGCAGTTGCGGACTGCCGCCACGCGCAACGTCGATCAGGAAGATGTCGTGAAGGCCGTCGGAACGCGCAACGGCATAGGCAAGGTGGTTGCCGTCGGCTGAGAACGTCGGGTAATACCAGTTGACACCGGGAAGGTAGCGCTGGGCGCCGGATGCTTGCGTCCACTGCCAAACGTCGCCGTTCTGCCTGTAGAACAGGGTCTCTGAATGCGACGACCAGACCGCCATCTCGGGCTGAGCGCCTTTTGGCCAGCCCCCGCTGGGAGGCAACAGCGACGACGCCTGCTGATTGCCTTGAAAGATGAAGAGAACGTTGTCGGGTAGCGGCTGGTCCAGCACGAAGAGATGGCTCCCTGACTGCGAGTAAGCACCCTGTTTCGAGATGTTTGGCGCGCCGCAGCGTCCGGGCGCGATTGGCAGAGCCGCCACGACCTGGTCCCCGGACTTCGTCGTGAGATGCACCTTACGGTCGTCGCCCGTCGAGTCGTTGTTGCTCACCCAGGCGATCTCCTTGAGGCTGGGTGAAACGGCCAGCAGGCCGGCGCCGGATCCTGGTGGATGCGGCAGCTGGAACCAGTGGAATCGGACCTCCGGCAGGTCGACCACCGCGTAGAGCTGGCAGCAGTCAACGCTGTTGATCACCACGTGGTGAGCGTCGATGAGCTCCGTTATCCAGTATCCGTGGCCGGCTCCCTGGGTGTGGAACTGACACACGGTGCGAGGAGTGCTTGGGTTGAGGTAGTCGCGCAGGACGAGCTCGCCGGTGTTTGCCGCCGAGTGCAGCTGAACGATCGCCACCGGATCCGACGACCCGATGGCTCCCGAACACGTGATCCAGTCCGCCGTTCGTGCGGCGGAGGCCGAGGTGGTGCCGGGCGCCGCCAGGATCTCAAACGAGAAGGCGGCTGTTGGAGTTTGGCCGGTCCTGGCGCCAGATGCCGGGTTTGATGCTGATGGCGAGCTACAAGCGACTGCCAGCAAGACGAGCGACGCCATCGCGGCGGTTCGCTTCATTGGAATCACCTGCTGTAACGGTCGGGCTTGGTTTCGGTTATTGGCTGCCGCTGGCGCCCGGCCTATTGTGAAGGCGAATGGCGCGCCGATCTATCACCTGGGTCAAGGAAGATCCGCTGGGCGCCGAGTTTGCCGATGTTACGGTCGAGCCCAACCGCCTCAAGGCCAATGGAACCGCGGTGGGATCGAAGCCGCTCGGATACCGCCTCGACTACTGGCTCCTGACCGGCCGCGAATTTGTCACCACCGGGCTGGTCGTGATCGCGCGTGGTGAGGGGTGGCGCCGGCGGCTCGACCTGAGGCGGCTACGCTCGGGCCGCTGGACGGCGCGGACGACATTGCGCGGAAAGGTCGATCTGCCGAAGCCTGGCGGCGACATGGGCGCGGTCGAAGGCGCGCTCGACTGCGACCTCGCCCTGTCTCCGCTCACCAACACGATGCCGGTGCTCCGCCACGGCCTTCTCGGGGGAGGCGGCCCGGTCGAGCTCTTGATGGCGTGGGTGTCGGTGCCCGACCTGCACGTCTATCCGAGCCGCCAGCGCTACACCTTCGTGCGCAAGACCCGGACCGGATCGATCATCCGGTATGAGTCTTCATCGCGCGACTTCGTCGCTGAGCTAGCTTTTGACCAGGACGGGCTCTGCCTGGACTACCCGGGCATCGGCCGGAGCGTCTAGCGCGATTTCCGGCTCTACGCCGAGGTCCCCGATCCCGATCCGTTCGTAAAACCACCGCAGCGGTTTCGGGGCCCACCAGTTGACGTCGCCGAGCAGCCGCATCACCGCCGGCACGACCAGCGAGCGCACGATGGTGGCATCGATCGCCACCGCGATCGCCAGCCCGATGCCGATCGCCTTGATGATGACGACCTCGGCCAGGCCGAAGGCCATGAACACCGCGAACATGATCGCCGCAGCACCCGTGATCAGCCGTCCGGTGCGCTCGAGTCCACTGGCAACGGCGGCGGTGTTGTCGCCCAAGCGGATGTATTCCTCGTGCATCCGGCTGACGAGCAGGACCTCGTAGTCCATCGAGAGCCCGAACACGATCGAGAAGAGGATCACCGGGATGCTCGGGTCCAGGGATTGCGGCGTGAAGCCGAGCAGGTTGGAGAAGTGGCCCTGCTGGAAGATGAAGACCAGCGCGCCGAACGAGGCGCCGATGGAGGTCAGAAGGAACAACAGCAGGTAGGTGACCAGCACCACTGTGCCCACGGCGAGCGGCGTCCGGTCGTAGATGAACTTGATCACGTCGACGTCGACCGCCGTTTCTCCACCGACGAGGACCTGGCCGCCACCACCCACCCCCTGGCCGTCGCGGATCGCCTTGAGGATGTTGCGCGCCCCGTCAGAGCTCGGGTCGTAGCTGCTCTGCGCCTGGATGAGGACGACGTGCTTGCCCACCATGCCCGCCACCATCTGGCGCGCCGGGGGCGGTAGCTGGCTCGTGTCACCCGCGTACATCGCCTGGTAGTCGGCCAGGGTCAGGTTCGGATCGAGGTCGTAGATCGAGCTCGTGTGCAGCACGCCGGGGATCGCCGCAATGCGCCTGTCGAGGGCGTACTGGTCGGCGATCCGCGCGGCGGTCAGCGGTGCTCCGTCCGGGTAGTTGACGACCACGTTGAACGTGGTCTGGTCCCGGCCCGGGAAGTCCGCGACCAGACGGTCGTAGCCCTGGCGCGCCTCGATGTGTGAGGGGAGCATGTCGACGTTGCCGTTCGCCAGGCGCAGCGACAGGAACGGTATGGCCGCGATCACCAGGAGCAGCACGGTCGGCACGAGCACGACCACCGGCCGCTTCATCACCCAGGTGGCAAGGCCGTGCCAGAAGCCGCCGGTCGATCTGTAGCGGAATATCGGCAGGCGGAGCCGGTTCACGCCCGGGCCGATGATCGCGAGGAGCGCAGGAAGGAAAGTCAGGCCGTAGACGAGGGCGACGGCGACAACGATCGCGCCGGCCGCGCCCATCGAAGCCATGAAGGTGCCCTGGTAGAAGAGCATCGTCGACAGGCCGACGGCAACGGTCAGGCCGGAGAACGTGATGGCGCGGCCCGCCGTCGCGATCGTGGTCGCGATCGCTTCCTCGCGGCTCGAGCCCTTGGCAAGCTCATCGCGGAAACGGTTGACGATGAACAGCGAGTAGTCGATCGAGACGCCCAGGCCGATCAAGGTCACGATGTTCAGCGCGTACTGCGACACGTCGGTGAAGCGGTTGAGGAAGAAGGTCCCGCCGATGCCGCCGAGGATGGTCAGCACGCCGACGCCCATGGGCAGGCCGGCGGCGACGAGTCCCGCGAAGATCAGGACGAGCAGGACCAACGTGACCGGCAGGGTCACGAGCTCCGCGCGCTGGAGGTCGGTCTCGAGCGTGGTGTTGAACGCGTGGTTGACGGGGACGAAGCCCGTTCCGGTGATCGTCAGCGTGGACGAGTGGACCTTCGACCGCAGGTCCGTGTAGGTGTTCAATGCCTGTTGGCCGGTCCCCAGAACCTGGACCAGGACGAGCGCTTCGTGGCCGTCCTTGGAGGTAAGGCTCTGGGCTGAGGACGGCGGCACCACATACGGCGAGATCAGGCTGTTGATGCGCGGATCGAGATGAATCGGCTGCAGCGAGGCGGTGACAGCGTCCTTGTATGCCGGGTCGCCGACCATGAGCGTGTTGCTCTTGTAGATGAAGTCGAACGTCGACATCGGGGTCGTCGGGCCGCCACCGCTGGAAAGGTCGGAGTTGAGCAGGCGGGATGCCTGAGCCGACTCGAGGTTGCTGGTGAGCGGGCCGCCGCTCTGCAGCGTGCCCCCCATCGCCAGCCCGGCGATCGAGAAGGCGAGGAGCACGCCGGATCCGACGAGCGTGGCCCATCGGTAGCGGTAGACGAATCGACCCCAGGCTGCGAACACGATTCCCCTCCCTAGCCCTGCGCTGCCGGCACAGAGTTGAACACTGCGGATAGAGACATCGCGGTGAGGGTATCGACGGCCTCATCCGCGTTGAAGTTGGGATCCACCAGGTTCTGGATCATGATGCCGAGCACCGCCGCCTCGATCACCCCGGCAATGCCTCTGGCGGGCGCCGGATCGACCTCGCGCTCGGCGAGGACCTGCCTCGCGAGCTCTTCGATGTGCGCGCGGTCCTCGCTGAGGAAATTCAGCACTCCCGCGCCGACCTCTTTGTCGTGCAGGCCGACGGCGATGAGCTGGAGGTACAGCGCGTGCGTATCCCGGTTGTCCTTGAGCAGGGTCTTGAACGTGCCGTAGGCGTTCCGCGCACCGGCCTCGCCCTGGACCGGATAGAGCTTCATGACCCGGCACACCTCACCGAGGACGGCCAGGACCAGGTGCTGCTTGGACTTGAAGTAGTAATGGACGAGACCCTGGGCGACGCCGGCCTCCTCGGCGATCTCCTTGATCGAGCTGTTTTCGTAACCCTGGCGGCCAAGGACGGTGAAGGCCGCCTGGAGGATCTTTTCGCGGTTATCGGTGCTCAAGCTTGGTTTCGGCTCCTTGGTTGAACGACCATTCAGGTTTGTTTGGTCATTCAACCAAACCGCAGCTGATTTGTCAACCCCGGCCCCTCCGACACGTCCCCATGAATGGGGAGGAGCAAGCATTAACCTCTTTCGATGACCCGGGCCGTCGAGGAGCTGAACCGCCGGATGCTGCGCTCACGCGATGCGATCGACCGCTCCTACGCCCAACCGCTCGACATACCGGCGCTGGCCAGGGTGGCCAGCGTTTCCGATGCTCACTACATCCGGACCTTCCGCGCGACCTACGGCGAAACGCCACACCGATACCTGCAGCGGAGACGCGTCGAGCGAGCGATGTTCCTGCTCCGCGAGACCCAACGCAGCATCACCGACATCTGCCTCGACGTCGGCTTTGGGAGCCTGGGCACGTTCAGCCGAACGTTCCGCGAGATCGTCGGCGTGAATCCCACCGACTATCGCGCGCGCAGCGAGGTCCTGACCGCGCCGACCTGCTTCACGATGGCGTGGATGAGGCCAAGCCAACACCGAGCAGTTTTGGAGAAGCCCTTCCCCCAGAACGGCCAATAGCATCGATTTCAACAACCACCAAACAGGAGGACCAAACCGATGCTCAGCTCGATCAACATCTCGCACGTTTTCGTGTTCGACCAGCAGAAGGCGCTCGACTTCTACGTCGGCAAGCTCGGGCTCGAGGTCAGCAATGACCTGGACCTGGGCGCGATGCGCTGGCTGACGGTCAGGGTGCCAGGCGACCCCTCACGCGACATCCTGCTCGAGGTCGCCGGACCGCCCGGAATGGACCAGAAGTCCGCCGAACAGGTCCGAGAGCTGGTCAGCAAGGGCGCCAGCGGGTTTGCGGTCGGCTTCACGACGGACGACGCAAAGAAGACCTACGAAACGCTCAAGGCCAAGGGTGTGGAGATCGTGGACGAGCTGACCGAGCGCGACTACGGGACCGATTTCGGTCTGCGGGACCCGTTCGGCAATCAGCTCCGGATCGTGCAGCTGGCGACAACGTCGCACCAGCTGGGCCCCAAGACGGCAGCGAAGCGACAGTGAGATTTCGCACCAAGGTCCTCCGCGCCGGCAAGACGGCGACCGGCGTGGAGGTGCCGGCCAGGGTCGTGGATGCGCTCGGATCGAGCAAGCGTCCGCTCGTCCGAGTCACGATCAACGGCTACACGTATCGCAGCGCGATCGCGCCGATGGGCGGGGTTTTCATGCTCGGCATCAGCGAAGAGGTGCGCGGCAAAGCCGGCGTGGCGGGCGGAGACACCGTCGACGTCGACATCGAGCTCGACACCCAGCCGCGCGACGTCGAGGTGCCGCCCGAGCTCGCCAGGGCACTCGCCAAGGATGCGGAAGCAAAGAAGCTTTTCGAAAGCCTGTCCTTCAGCGGTAAGACCCGGCTCGTAGCGCCGATCGCCAACGGCAAAACCGCCGAGACCCGCGAAAGAAACGTGGCCAACGCAATGGAAGCGCTCCGGACCGGGAAAGTTTAGGAAGGCTCCTCCCCATTCATGGGGAGGTGGCGGCGGAGCCGCCGGAGGGGCTGGTGGACCTTGCAGCGCGGATCAACGCCTGCAACGACTCTTCAGGTCCACGCCGCAGCTCCCGCCCGAGCAGCACCCGCACGAGACTGCCCCGCCACCCGGGCGGGAGGTGGAAGTCTCAATTGAGCCGGACCAGCGTGCCGCCGTCCCTGGTCTCGGTCAACGTCACGTGCTCATGGTTGTCGACACCAAAAGGCAGGTGAACGACCAGGTCGACCCACCGGTGCTGCGGATCCACGTCGAGCACGTCGATCCGCACCGGCCACTCGCGGCCGAAGCCCTGGGCCGCCAGCTTGATCACCTGACCCGCCTTCATCGCGCCTGGCGGCTCAGCGGAGATGAACCGAGCGTCCTGCCACTCACCGATCCGCTCGGCGGTGGTCAGGACGCTCCAGATCTTCTCGGGCGGCGCAAAGCTCACCGCCGCCGGACACACGTTGACGACCACGCGTCGAGCTTAAACAGCCACCTCCATGGGTGCAGTCGCCTCGTCGGAAAGGACCTTGCCGTCGTTCAACCGGATGATCCTGTCTGTCTTCGCCGCCAGGTCCGGGTCGTGGGTGACCACCACGAAGGTCACTCCGTGCTGACCGTTCATCCGCCGCATGATCGCAACGAGCTGATCGCTCGTCTCGCTGTCCACCGCACCAGTCGGCTCGTCGCCGAGAACTAGAGACGGCCTGTTGACCAGCGCGCGTGCTATCGCGACGCGCTGCTGCTGGCCTCCGGACAGCTGGTCCGGACGGTGGTTGATCCTGTCGGTCAGGCCAACTTCAGAGAGCAGTGTCCGGGCCCAAGCCCGATCACCGTTCGGTCTGACCGCGTAGCCGAGCGGCAGCATGACGTTCTCCATCACGGTCAATGAGGCCAGCAGGTTGTACTCCTGGAAGATGAAGCCGATCTTGTCCACTCGCAGGTGAGCCTTTGTGCTGTCCTTGAGCCGGGAGGTGTCCGTGCCGTCGATGACCACGCGCCCGCTCGTCGGTTTGAGCAGCAGCCCGAGGCTGTCGAGCAGCGTCGTCTTGCCGGAGCCGGATCGTCCGACGACGGCGACGAATTCACCGTCTTCGATGCCGAGGCTGACGCCGTCCAGGGCTCGCACGACTGACTTGCCCTGGGTGTAGTGCTTGGTGAGTTGCTCGATCTGAATCACTTTTCGATTTCTCCTTGAATCAGTTGGCGCGCAATGCGGTCACGGGGTCGAGCCGCGAAGCACGCAGCGCGGGGATGATGCCGGCAACAGTGCCCAGGCCGAGCGCGAAACCGATGCAGAGCACGGCCAGCCCGGGGGTGACGAGGAAGATCGAGCCTTGCGACGCAGGCAGCGTCGCGTTGATCAACGTGGTGACGGCAAATCCAAGGCCGAAGCCGGCTACCCCGCCCACCAGCCCGATGAAACTCGACTCGAGCATGAACTCGCGCATCACAGCGCTCGTCGTCGCGCCAACGGCCTTCTTCAAGCCGATTTCGCGAACCCGCTCGCTGACGGCCATGATCATCGTGTTGATCACGGCGAGGCCGCCGATGATGAGGGCGAGCAGCGCGGCTGCGGTGGTGATCTCGGTGAACAGTGCTCCGCCTGCGACCAGCGCCTGAATGATCTTGCTGGGCTTCTGCGCCTTGACGCCCGAAACCTGAGAGTTGATGCGGTCCGCCAGCTGGTCGAGGTTGGTGCCAGGCGTTCCGTAGACGTCGAAACCTGCCACGTAATGCGAAGCGTCGAAGTTCACCTGCAGGGCGACCGGTAGCGACTCCTTGAACAGTTGCTGCGCGTCGGAAAGAGTCACGTAGGCGGCCGTGTCCGGCGCGGTGAGGGTCTGCTTCAGGATGCCGGTCACTGTGTACGCGTGCTGCGCGAAGTCGGCGGTCGCGTCAGCCGGTTTGACCGGAAGAGTGATCGTGTCGCCGACCTTCTTCTTGAATTCCGCCGCGAAGTTGGAGCCCAGCACGATCTGGCCGCTGCCGGTCACGTCACCGCCCGAGGCGAATGAGGTCTTGAGCGCCGAATACTGGTTCTCGGCCGGGTCGTAGCTCACGATGCGGTCAGGCAGGCCGAGGCTGACGACCTGCAGCGAGCCGGGTTTGGCATCGACCCCGATGCTCGGAAAAACCCGAGCCACACCGGGAACGGCCGCGATCTCATCGGCCTTATCGACCGAGAGCACGCCGCTCGTCGTCACACCGTTCGAGTTGGCGTCGGCCACCGGCACGTAGCTCGCGTAGTACTTCGCCCCGCCGTCGAGCAGCGCGTTGAAGTTGTTCGCCAGCGCGCCCATCGTGGTCAGGGCGACGATCCCGATGACGATTCCGCTGATGGTGAGAAAGCTGCGCAGCTTTCTGCGGGTCAGGTTCCGAACGATTTCCTTCATATCTCTCCTCTCTTTGTGGACTGATTTCAACGTGGTATCAGCGTCGCCGGAGAGGAGCTCGGGAGACAGTCGCGCGGGTCACGACCCGAGCCTGAATCGGGTCAGTGCCGAGACGTGACAGATGTAAGGCCTACAGCCAGCCTTTTTCTTCCGCAATGCGCGCGGCTTCGGTCCGGTTGCGCGCGTTCAGCTTCTGGATCGCGATCGACAGGTGGTTCCGGACCGTGCCGTTGGTGAGGCGCAGCGACCGCGCGATCTCCTCCACGCTCGCGCCGCGCGTGGACATCGCAAGCACGTCGCGTTCGCGTGGCGTCAACGGGCTCGAGCCCTCGCTCAGCGCCGCCAGGGCCAGCTGAGAATCGACCACCCTCTCGCCGCGCGCAGTGCGCCGGATCGCGGCGGCGAGCTGGTCGGGCGGAGCGTCCTTGAGGAGAAAGCCGCTGATGCCGGCGTCGACCGCCCGGCGCAGGTAGCCCGGCCGGCCGAAGACGGTGAGGATCAGGACGCGGCACGATGGCAGACGTTTGCGCAGCTCGGCTGCCGCGGTGATCCCGTCCTGGCCCGGCATCTCGATGTCGAGCAGCGCAACGTCGGGATTGGCCTTGACAGCCGCCTCGACCACGCCGTCACCGCGGTCGACCTGGGCGACGACCTCAATGTCGTCCTCGATCGCGAGCAGCGCGGCAAGCGCGCCGCGGATCATGGCCTGGTCCTCGGCGATAAGGACCTTGATCAAGCTGGTTGGGGCACTGAGACCAACAGATGGAGACCAGAGCCGTTGACCGACCCGACCCGCATCGTGCCGCCGACCAGCTCAACCCGCTCGCGCATGCCGGCGAGGCCGCTCCCCCCATTGAACGAAGCAGCGCCACGTCCGTCATCCACTACCTCCAGGCTCGCGGACCCGTTGACCCGCGTTAGCCGCACCTCGCACTTCTTCGCGCCGCTGTGCCTAACGACATTGGTGACGGCCTCGCGCAGGCACCATGCCAGGACGCTGTCCTGCTCCGGAGCAAGCAGGCCGACGTTGTCCTCGACCAGTAGACCGATGCCCGCGGCAAGAAGCGCGGTCCGCGCGGTCGAGATCTCCGCCAGCAGCGTCGGCCGACGATATCCGGCGATGGCCTCGCGCACGTCGTTGAGCGACATGCGAGCCACTTGCGCGATATCGCGCATCTCACCTCGGACCTGTTCGCTCGCGTCATCGGGCAGCTGCTTGGACACGAGCTCGCTCTTGAGCACGAGCACCGAAAGACTTTGCCCGAGCAGGTCGTGCACATCGCGCGCGAAGCGGAGGCGTTCCTCGGTGACGGCGAGCTCGGCGAGCTGCTCCCGAGCTGCAACAAGCTGCGTGTACGACTGCCAGAGCAGGCGGGCGCCGATACCCACACCTCCGACCAGGATGCTGTTGATGAGGCTGTTCAACATGCTGGCGAGGTCGGTCAGCCGGATCTCGGCTAGCACGATCTGCAGCACCGTGAGGCCACCGATGACCCAGAGCGCGCGTCGTAGGGGAAAGCAGGCTCCGGCGACGATGAACGAAAAGACGAGGAAAGTTCCGCCGGGCGTGGGCTGGATGAGCGTAAACACGGTCAGGATCACGGTGATCGCGATCAGTCCAACCACCTCGGCGACCGGGTTGCGCCCGATGGCCCGCAGCCAGATCCAGGCCCACACCGCGCCCCACACTGCAAACCCGAACGCCGCCGCTTCCTGCGGGGGCTGTAGCCCGGAGGCAAGCACCGCCACCGCGGTCGGCGCGGCGAAGAGGACCCAGGCCACCATGAACCAGCGGCCCATCCGGGCCCACCGCTCGACGTTGACCATGCGGCTCAGCTTAGGCCGCGCGGCTCGGAGTGGACAGTGACGCCGGCGCGGGCTCTGGGCATGACCGATGTCACGCCCGTCGTTACGGTGTCGGTTGTTCTGCCGACTTTTGCCACGGCGACCTTCGGTGTTTCATGTGCCCAAGCCGTTGCATTCGACCCACGTGACACCACGCCAGTCCGAGATCCTTGACCTGATCGCCGCCGGCCTTGCCGACAAGGAGATCGCCGAGAAGCTCGGCCTCTCCTACGGGACGGTCCGGACGCAGCTGAGCCGCTTCTTCGCCGCCAACGGGATACGGGGCCGGGCGGGCGCGGTGGCCCTGTGGGTGCGCGCCAAACCGGCGGACCCTCAGCGACCTATGGTCTGAACTCTCACCCGCCTGGACCGAGATCCGTCGAGCTCCACCAGGAAGACTCGCTGCCATGGTCCGAGGCGAACCCGCCCTCGCTCGACCGGGACGACGGTGGTCTGGCCTAGAAGAAGCTGCTGGCAGTGCGAGTGGCCGTTGAGCGGCTCGTCCGGTGGAACCGACTGGCGGCGCGAAAGGTCGTCGTGCTCGTAGCCGCTCCGCGGCGCCAGGCGATTGAGAAAGCGGCCGAAGTCGGCGTGCAGCAGCGGCTCATCCTCATTCACCACCACGGCGGCGGTGGTGTGCATCGACGAGACGACGACAACACCGTCGAACAGCCCGAGCCGTGCCACCGAAGCCTGCACCCGATCCGTCACATCGTGGAATGCTGGGCCCGGTCCAGTCTGCAGCTCGAACTCGACCGCCCCGCTCCGAAAGTCTCCATCCCGCGCCAGCGGCACCCGACGCAGGGCCTCGATGCCGGCGGCCCCGGTGCAGAACATCACCCGGCGCAGTGTCTCAACCAGCTCCTCAGCCAGCTCGCCGGCAGCCTCGTCGCCGCGGGCGGCCGCGCGAAGCATCGGACCGGCGACCCCGACCATGTCGGCGCCGAGAGCCAGCGCCACCGCCGCCTGCAGACCGGTGCGAATCCCTCCGCTTGCAATCAGCGGCAGCCGAGGCAGCCGGCCGCGCACCTCGACCAGGCAGTCCGCGGTCGGCGTTCCCCACCCCCGGAATGCCGCCGCGACGTTCCGCAGCGGTCCTGCCAGGCGGTGGCGCTCGACCTCGCTCCACGACGTTCCGCCGGCGCCGGCGACGTCGATCGCGTAAACCCCCGCCTCCGCCAGCCGGACGGCGTCCGGCTCGCCGATGCCGAAGCCGACCTCCTTGGCGATCACCGGCAAGCCCAGCGTCCGGCATAGGGT
>VBGP01000138.1 GCA_005880795.1 Chloroflexota bacterium
TCCTTTTGGTGGAGCGCCCAGCAAATAAGGAAGTGCATCAAGCCGGAAAACTGTATCTGTAAGGTGCCGACAAAGCAAAGGAATGGCGGTAAAGAAAGTGTGAAAGGCCGTCAGGAGGCCTGGATCTGGTCGATCTTGGCCGCCAGCACGAAGTCGTTCTCTGTCAGCCCACCCGCGACGTGGGTCCAGAGGTCGACCCGCAGCGAGCCATAGGTCAGGTGAAGGTCCGGGTGGTGGCCCTCCGCCTCGGCGATGGGCGCGATCCGGTTGATCAGCTCGACCCCGGGCATGAAGCCCTTGAACCGGAAGGTCCGGGTCAGCAGCGGGTGGCCTTCCCCCTGGACCACGCTCCAACCGGACAGCTGCTGGAGGAGCTTGTCGATTTCGTCGGCGCGGAGGGTGGGCGTCTCGGGCGTGCATACGGTGCAGCGCCGCTCGGCGAGCGGAGTTTCCATCCAGTGAGCATCGCACGGGGGTGGGTAGAATTGACTCTCCCATGGGGCGGCTAGCTCAGTGGGAGAGCGCTTGCCTCACACGCAAGAGGTCATTGGTTCAAACCCAATGCCGCCCACCAGCAGCGGCCCCGTCGTCTAGCGGCCTAGGACGCAGCCCTCTCAAGGCTGAGATCGCGGGTTCGAATCCCGCCGGGGCTACTCGTATACACATCGCCCGCGCAGATGGTGTGTATAATGGATTTCCTTGAGGCGGATCCAAATCCACATCGATGAGGCTCTGGACGATGCGGCCGAGGTGGAGGCGGCGCGAAGGGGGTTGTCAAAGGCCGCCCTCATCCGTGCTTCGTTAGCCCGAGAACTGGCCAGCGAGATGCGGCAGGACGCCGACCCATGGCAGGCACTCACGGGGTGGCTTGACGATGGCCAAGTCGAAGACCTCGACGCCGCCATCTACGACCACGATCGATGAGGTTCGCGGACACCAGTTTTTGGTTTGGCCTGCAAGAGCGCCGTGACTCCCGACATGAGCAAGCGCGCGCCCTGGTGGAACGCGGAGTTGGTCGGGTCGTCACCACAAACCACGTCGTGGGTGAGACATGGACTCTCCTGCGCAGACGTTCCGGGCACTCAGCTGCGGTCGGATTTATCGACAGGTTGAAGGCGCTCCCCGACACCGAGGTCTTTCATGTCGATAAAGCTACCGAGACCGAAGCCTGGCGCTGGCTCCGAGCGCGTGGGGAGCGCGAGTACTCATTTGTTGATGCGACGAGCTTCGCGGTAATGCGCCGGCGACGGATCCGAGAGGCCCTGGCATTTGATGGCGACTTCAACGCCGCTGGGTTCGTCGAAGTCCGAGTGAGCTGACCCTGACCGTCGACTGAACGGCCATGCACCCGTCGGCTTGGTCATTGCTGGTCAGCGAAATCGCTAGCAAGGGCTGCCCTCTGCGAAGGCCTTGCGGCCCGAAGCCGCGGCGAACGTAAGCAGGCCGAATTTTCGAGCGCGGCTCAATGGGGCTGCGCGTCGGGCCACGTAGGCCGCCCGAGAATGCGATGCATCGGACAGGTCGGCGGTCGGTGGGTGACCCCAGGGCCGCGGCCCCGGGGTCGACGGTGGATCTATTAGCCGAACGAGTACTGCGCCGTGTAGACGCCGAACGGGCCCTGCGGCGTTGTGGAGACGATGGCTGTCCCCTGACCGTGCAAGTCAGCCAGCCCGCCCGACCCAGAGAGGACGAAATGCGCTTCCGACACTCCCGAGGTGTTAGTCGTTCCGGCGATATTGTCGAAGACGAGGGTTCCCGTTCGACCGCCTACGGCGCACGTGCAAGTGGCATTCCCCTGGACGTTCTGGGAGCCGTCGGGATGGGTCACGATGTGGAGCTGTTCGGTGAAGTTGCCGGTGATATCACCCGTCACCACCCCCGCCGGGAAAGAGAGGGTGACGAACGCGTTGCCATCGGCCATGCGGAAACCAGACGGCACCGGCGCCGCCACGAAGAAGAACGTGCCGGCCACTGATATGGGGCTCGACGCCGCGACCGGCTGGACCGCTACGAGGGCGGCTCCAGCCGCCAGCACCAAGGTCAGCAATCTCGTCCTAAATCGGATCATGGGGCCCTCCTCCTTAGCTGATAGCGGGATGCGGCATGAGCCCGAGCTGGGCCAGGATGTCGGCTTGGTCGAAGTATTCGCGCTGCGTCTTGATCCGCCCATCGCGGTCGACCGCCCCGACACTAGCCGCCCGCACGTCGACATGCTTGTTGGTTGCCGGCAGCAGCTCGCCGGTCGGAAGGTGGAGCGGCCCGCCGTTGGTTCCTGCCGACTCGTACTCCACCGCGACGGCATCGCCCTGCTCGACGATGCGCTTGAGCTTTACCTGCACATCCGGGAACGCGCCGAACATCTGCGCATAGAACGCGACCACCGCTTGACGTCCTTTGAACGTCGGGATCCCTGGCCACGTGAGTTCAGCATCGTCCGCGTACATGTCTCCAATCGGGTTCAGGTCGTGCGCATTGACCGCCGCATTGAGTCGCCGCACCCGATCCGCAATCGATTTCATTGCAATGCCTCCTATGCGTTGTTTGGCGACATCGTCAGGGTCGGGCGGCACGGCTCGAATCAGGGAAACCCCTACTTCTTATATCCATCCACGGCAGGCATAAGATGGGCCGGATGGTCCTGGGGAGGGCCGCGGAGCAAGCCCGGATCGATGCACTCCTGGAGCACGCTCGCTCAGGTGTAAGCGGAACGCTCATCGTCAGCGGTGAACCGGGAATCGGCAAGAGCGCCCTGCTGAGTTACGCGGCTGACAAGTGCCTCGATATGACGATGTTGTCAGCCACAGGGGTCAAGGCTGAATCCGAGCTCGCCTTTTCTGGACTTGCTGAGCTCCTGCATCCCATCCTCGACCTGATCGACGAAATTCCGAAGCCACAGGCGGCGGCGCTCGCCAGTGCGCTGGCCTTCGGTCCACCTGTGATGTCCGATCCATTCGCCGTCTCGGCGGCAACGCTCAGTCTCATCGCGGCAGCGGCCGAGAACAGCCCGCTGTTGGCAGCCGTCGACGATGCTCACTGGCTCGACGCAGCCTCGCGGGGGGCGCTGGCGTTCGCGGTTCGTCGCCTGCATGCCGATCGAGTCGTCTTCATCTTCGTGATCCGCGAAGGTGAGAAGACCGATCTCCAGTTCGCGGACTTGCCCCGAATGACCCTGCAGGGCGTCGGCTTCGAGACGTGCCGCGAACTGCTCGCACGGGGCGCTGGGTCGCCGGTGGCCGCCAGGGTCGCCCAGCGCATATGGGAAGAGACACAGGGCAATCCTCTTGCGATCCTCGAAACCCCACGTCTGCTGACCGCAGCCCAGCTATTGGGAACGGAGCCGCTGCCTGAGCTACTTCCAGCTGGACCTGGAATTCAGATGTCGTTCGAGCGCCGCGTCGCCACCCTTCCGAAAAGGACCCAGATGGCTCTCCTCGTCGCGGCCGCGTCACAATCCGGCTCCATCAAAGAGATGGCGCGAGCGTATGCCGGCAGTGAGGTAGCTCTGGTCGACCTGGACTCCGCCGAAGCGGCCGGACTGATCTCGAACGACGGTCTCAGGATCCAGTTTCGACATCCCTTGGTGCGCGCGGCTGTCTATCAGGCGGCCGCGCCCGCGGACCGGCGTGCCGCTCATCGGGCGCTCGCAAGCTCTGCTGACTTCGATGGTTCACCGAGTGAGCGCGCCTGGCATCTCGCGGCTGCGGCGCAAGGAGAAGACGAGGAGGTGGCGGCGGCCCTTGAAGCGGTCGCCAACGATGCTCGCCGGCGTAGCGGCCCCGCTGCAGCATGGCGCGCCTTTGAAAGGGCGGCGCGATTGACGCCGGACCCCGAGCAACGCGCGCGACGGCTGCACGAGGCAGGCAGCGATGCTTACGTTGCGGGCCAGTCAGAGCGATCGAGGGCCTTGTTAGACGAGGCGCATGTCCTGGCGCGAGAAATGAGCCTGCGCGCCGACATAGAGCACACGCGCGGGCGCATCGAGATGTGGACACGTTCCCCGGCTGCCGCCCGCAAGATTCTGCTCAAGGCGGCCGAGCAGATCGAAGCTCACGACCCAGCCAAGGCCACTCTCATGCTGGTGGACGCAGCTACCACCACCACCCAAGAAGTCGATCCCGACGAGAGCATGGTGCAGCAGTCGCTGCGAGTCTCTCAACGCGCGTATGAGCTGGGCTGCCAGGTCGGAGGCATCACCCAGGCGGCAGCCGAAGGCGCATATGGCAAGGCGCTAGTCATCCTCGGACAGAACGCCGACGGACATCGTCTACTCCTTCGCTCGCTAGAAGCGATTGACGCGAGAGAATCGCCCTGGCTGGCGATCCAGCTGATCCAGTACGCCCACGCCTTCCTCTATTTCGAAGAGTTCGATCGGATGCGTGCCCCCCTGGAACGTCTGATTGCCGAGGCCCGCGAGTCTAGCGCGCCCGGGGCTCTTCCCTATGCGCTCGGTCACTTGTCCGAACTGGACTTCCGAACCGGACGCTGGTCGGCGGCTCACACTGAGGCAGCCGAGGCCGTCGAGCTCGCCACCGAGCTTGGCCACAGGTTCTCCTTGATATATGCGCTCGCCTGCCTTTCCTGGATCGAGGCGGCCCGCGGATTGGAAGCGGACTGCAAGGCTCACGTTGCAAGGCTATGGGATGTCTCCGAGCACGCCCGGGACGCTGTCGGCGGCTATGTCGCTCGTATCACCGGGCTTTTGGACCTCGGGATGGGGCGGAATGAGGAGGCCGTCAAACATCTCCTGCCGGTGGTCAAGGCCTTGGCGCGGTTAGGACTGGTTACGCCATATCTATTTCAGGAAGGCCCGGACTTGATCGAAGCGTATGTCCACACCGGCCAGCGCTCGGAGGCGCAGGCGGCGCTCATGGTCCTGCAGGAGCAGGCGGCGGCTGCTCCCGGATTGTGGCCTCGTGCCGCCGCTGCTCGATCCCGCGGGCTGCTCGAGGACGACTTCCAGCCCGCGTTCGAGGAGGCGATGTCGCTACACGCCCGCACCGACATGCCCTTTGAGCGAGCCCGCACCGAGCTCTGCTACGGCGAGCGGCTGCGAAGGGCTCGCCGCCGGGCCGAGGCTCGCGACCAGCTGCACGCCGCGCTTGAGACTTTCGAACGCCTGGGTGCTGAGCCGTGGGCCGATCGCGCCCGCAACGAGCTGCGAGCTACGGGAGAGACCGTACATCGCGACCGATCGGCGTCAGACGAACTGACGCTTCAGGAACTACAGGTTGCATTGAAGGTGTCCGAGGGAGCCACCAACCGCGAGGCTGCCGCCGCTCTTTTCCTCAGCCCGAAGACGATCGAAGCGCATCTCAGCCGCATCTACGGCAAGCTCGGAATCCGGTCGCGTACCGAGTTGGCTCACAGATTTGCGCAAGACAGCTCGGGGACTCCCGCTGGCGCTACGCCGACCTCCAGGCGGTAGCCCCGCAGATCTTGCACTGGTATTCGGCCTGACCGTCGGCGTTCTTTTGGCCGGTCGCCTTCCAGATCAGACCTGAACGCTTGATCACATTGCAGACGCACGGTTTCGACGTCGCGTGGGTTGAATTGCGTTGGTCGGACATGTCTACACCTCCACTGGTTTGGCTTTCGGTCGAGTGCCCGCGATCCGGTTGACGACGTATTCGGCATCTCTGCCGACACCATCGATGAGCGCTGAGTTGTGACCGAACTGGAACGGCAGGCCCATGAAGTAAAGGCCCGGTTCCGACGGCACCACGCCTCGCTCGTGTGCGGGGATGTCGCCGCCGGCAGCAGCGGGCAGTTTGATCCAGCTGTAGTCGTGCTTGAATCCTGTGCACCAAACCACGTTCCTGACGTCAAGCGGGCGACCATCATCGAGGCACGGTTTGCCCCCCTCAACACCCTCGACCCTCGGCACTCGCGCGATGCCGGCGGCGGCGAAATCACTTTCTCGGATGCGCACAAGTGGCGTCCCCTTGGTCCGAAGCTGAGTCGCCATCTTGCGACCTATCGACGTCTTTACGGTAATCAGCTTGGTGGCAAGCCACCACGAAGGACGCGAATACAGGACAGGCGAGACGCTGCCGGTCGGCCGGCCGGCCAGCCACACCCGATGTTGCTGAGCAGCGTCCAGGGCTATCTCGGCGCCCGAGTTCCCGGCGCCGACAACCAGGACGTCGCCATCTTGCAACTGCGATGGGTCGCGATAGTCCGATGAATGCAGCTGCAAGATGCCTTGATCCAGCTCGGCAGCAAAGTCGGGTCGTTTCGGGTTTGGATGTCCACCGGTCGCCACGACGACTTGATCTGCCTCGAACCGTCGATTGCCGGCGTTTAGGACGAACGGGGCTTCCTCCCGGCTGAGGGCATCGACGCGGATGCCTAGTCGGATGGGTAGCTTGTGGTGGCCGGCGTAGCTCCCCAGGTAATTGGCCATCTCATCCTTCGTCGGCAACGCCCCAGCTCGGCCCGGGAACGGCGTGCCCGGGAGGCCGTCCAGGCGAGCGGGTGTAAACAGCCGCAGGGATTCCCAACGCCTGCGCCACGCTTCGCCGACGCGGGGATAGGCGTCGAGGATGACGAAATTGATGTTCCGCCTCGCCGGGTGAAACCCGACTGCGAGACCCGCCTGACCTCCGCCGACGACTACCACCTCGAAATGCTCAGATGTCAATTGACTCGTCCGTTCATTGGAACGTCAGGCTAAAGCGTCGGGCTCAGCAGTTGAATCGGGGAAACCCCCAATTCCCTGGGTTTCAGAGTACGTCCTCTTGGAAAGCCTTTTCGAGTTCATCCAGTTAGTTCGAATAGCGTCCCGCTTGGGCTACGCCCGTTTTTGCCTGCGTTCCTAGCAGCACTAGCGAGGATAAGCTCTCGCTGATGACTGAATCTGGCATCAGTCGCATCGGTGCCGCCACCGGAGTCGTGTCGGTGGTCGTGACGTTCGTCGGCTTCGGCGTGCACGGCGCTCT
>VBGP01000139.1 GCA_005880795.1 Chloroflexota bacterium
CGCGACCTCCACCGCCACCGGATGCTCACCCAGGATCGCCAGCACCTGGGCACTGCGCTGGGCTACGACCTGCCGCCTGGCCTCGCGGACCTCGGGATGCAGGACGCCTTCGCACGGGCGGTGGAGGGCGCGGCCGAGGTGCACGAGAGGCTCGAGCGCGAGCTCGGCCCGGCGATCGCCCAGTACATCGTCCCGCTGGCCTTTCACGTGCGGTGGTACTTCCGCGCCAACCTGCGCGAGGTCTATCACCTGTGCGAGCTGCGGACCACGCCGCAGGGGCACCCGGACTACCGCTGGATCGCCCAGGAGATGTTCCGCCGCGTCGCTGAGGTACACCCGCGGCTGGCCGGTTATGCGCGCTTCGTCGACCTCGGTCCCGGCGACGAGCTGGAGCGCCGGAAGTCAGAGCGAAGAATTGATGAAAAGCTCGACGTTTTGGACCAGCGCGTGCGATAGGATCAGCGACCTAGAAGAGTGGACACAACACCGCGTGGACCTGAGCGCCGAAGCGGCGACGACCGGAGGGCCGGTCCGGAGCGCCGTTTTGCTGAGCGGCGTGACCCCGAGCGGGCCGGCGCAGGTCGGCGCGTGCTCTTCCCCTTCGACCGACGGGTCGCCGAACGGCGTTTCCTCGAGCGTCGCAACGAATGGCCTGAGGGCCAGGCGCAGGCTTACTAGCCAGGCATAGTTGGCCCGTCCGGCGCTGATCGTTCACGGTGGCGCCGGCCCCGTCCCTGAAGCGGAACGCGGACTGCGCCAGGCGGCCGTCGAGCGCGCTCGAGACGCCGGTTGGTCCGCGATCAGCCGAGGCGCCCTGGCTGCCGCTGTCGCGGCGGTAAGGCACATGGAGGACGAACCTCTCCTCAACGCCGGCATCGGAGCCTGCTTGAACAGCGACGGCGAAGTCGAGCTCGACGCGGGCGTGATGGAAGGCGCAAACCTGCGCGCCGGAGGCGCGGCATGCTTGCGTGATGTGCGCCATCCGATTGACCTGGCGGTGGCCGTGATGGAAGACGGCCGGCATGTGCTCCTGGCGGCCGCCGGAGCGTCCCGCTTCGCCCGCGAACATGGCGTGCAGATGGCCGATCCCTCGATCTTCATCACCGACCGCAAGCGCCAGGAGCTGATGCAAGGCGCCGATACGGTCGGCGCCGTAGCCCGCGACGGGGAAGGGCGCCTCGCGGTCGCCGTCTCCACGGGAGGCGTGAAAGGCAAGCTGCCCGGGCGGATCGGCGACTCGCCGATTCCAGGCGCGGGCCTCTATGTAGATGACCGCTTCGGCGGCGTCTGCGGGACTGGTCTGGGCGAGGCGTTCATCAGGCTGGGCCTGGCCCGGTTGATGGTGGTCGAGCTTCAGCACGGCATGGACGCCGCCTCGGTCGCCCAGGGCGCCATCGACCATCTGACCAAGACACTCAAAGCCCCGGGCGGAGCGATCGTCATCCCGCGCGAGGGTTCTCCGTGCGCAGCCTTCAACACACCCGCGATGCCTTGGGCGATGGCGGAGTAGGGATGGATTCGGGGAACGCGGGGGAGCTCGTGGCGCTGGCATTGAAGCGGGCCGGGGTCAGCCATCTCTTCACGCTCAACGGCGGCCACATCTGGCCGATCCTCACCGGCGCGACGGAGCACGGCATCCGCGTGATCGACACCCGGCACGAGCAGTCGGCCGCCTTCGCCGCCGAAGGTTGGGCCAAGGTCACGCGCGAATGCGGCGTGGTGGCGGTGACCGCGGGGCCCGGGGTGACCAACTCGACTTCCGCGCTGGCCCAGGCGCAGGCTAACGACAGCCCGATGTTCGTGGTCGGTGGTCGGGCGCCGGTGGCGCGATGGGGCATGGGCTCCCTGCAGGAGATGGATCACGTCGAGGTCGTACGCGGGCTGACCAAGAAGGCGCTGACTCTGGGCTCGGCCGACGATGCCTACGCGATGGCGATGGAATGCGTGCGCACCGCTTTGAGCCGGCGCACCGGGCCGGTATTCATGGACATCCCGATCGACGTCTTCTTCGGCGCCGCCGACCTGCCCGAGGCGACAGAGCACCTCACGTCGGACCCTGGTCCGCCGCCGGACCCTGACCAGATCGAGCGAGCCGCGCGGCTGATCCGCGACGCCGAGCGTCCAGTGTTGGTCGCGGGCGGCGGCGTCTGGTGGGCCCATGCGGAAGAGGGCCTGAGGGCGTTGGTCGAGGCGGGGATGCTGCCGCTGACGGTGAACGGAATGGCCCGCGGAATGCTGCCTCCTTCGCATCCGCTCTTTTTTTCGCGCGCGCGAGGCCAGGCGTTGCGCGAGGCCGACCTGGTCGTGCTGGCGGGTGTCCTTCTCGACTTCCGGCTCAATTTCGGCCAGCCGCCGGTGTTCGGCGAAAACGCGCGCCTGATCTACCTCGACGTTGACGACCATCGCAAGCATCGACCGGCTGAGGTCGCGATCTACGGCAACCTCAAGGCCTCGATCGCGCAGCTGGGCTCGGCGATGCGCGAGAAGCCAGATCGCAGCGCGTGGGTGAATACGTTGCGCGAGACTGAGACTTCGGCGCGCAACTCGGATGCCGCGATGACCCAATCCGACTCATCTCCGGTCCATCCGGCCCGGCTCATCGCCGAGGTCGACCGGTTCGCCGACCCCGACGCGATGATCGTTGGCGACGGTGGCGACTTCATCTCTTTTGCCGGCCGCCTGATCGAGCGGCAGAAACCCGGTCTGTGGATCGACCCCGGGCCTTTCGGTTGCCTGGGCTCGGGACCGGGTTACGCGATGGCGGCCAAGCTGGCGCGGCCCGACCGCCAGGTCATCTTGCTTTCCGGCGATGGGGCGTTCGGCTTCTCGGCGATGGAGTTCGACACCATGGTCCGGCACGGCATCCAGGTCGTCTGTGTGGTGGGCAACAACGGGATCTGGGCGCTGGAAAAGCACCCGATGCTGAGCATGCTCGGCGCCAGCGTGGCGGCCGACCTGGGACCGAAGACGCGCTACGACAAGGTCGTCGAGGCCCTCGGTGGGTACGGAGAGATGGTGGAGCGGCCGGATGAAATTCGTCCGGCGCTGGAGCGCGCCTTCAAGTCCGGCCGCGCCGCCTGCATCAACGTCATCTGCGATCCGAACGCGGAATATCCGCGATCATCAGTCCTGATGTGAGCGCGACCGAACTTCGACCCACCATCGAGGCGGACGAATGGCGCACCGCGCAGTCGCAGTTCGACGAGGCCGCGGAGCTGATCAAGCTCGAGCCTTGGCTGCGCGACGTCCTCCGCGAGGTGCAGCGTGAGTTCACCTGTCACTTCCCGGTCAAGCTCGACAACGGTCACACCCGCATCTTCACGGGGTATCGGGTCCAGCACAACATCAACCGCGGTCCGGCGAAAGGCGGCATCCGCTACCACCCGGACGTGTCGCTCGACGAGGTGAAAGCGTTGGCGATGTGGATGACCTGGAAGTGCGCTGTCGTCAACATCCCGTTCGGCGGCGCGAAGGGCGGCATCATCGTCAACCCTCGTGAGCTCTCGCTGAACGAGCTCGAGCACATGACGCGTCGTTTTGCGACCGAGATCTCGATCCTGATCGGCAGCGATCGCGACATCCCCGCGCCCGACGTCAACACGGACGGCCAGACGATGGCCTGGATCATGGACACGCTTTCTATGCACCTCGGGTACTCGGCGCCGGCTTCGGTGACCGGCAAGCCCCTCGAGGTCGGTGGGTCGGCGGGCCGGATCGAGGCGACGGGACGCGGCGTGACCATCTGCGCGGTCGCCGCGCTCGAGCACCTGGGTCGCGCGCCCCATCAGACCAAGGTTGTGGTGCAGGGATTCGGCAACGTCGGCAGCATCAGCGCCAAGCTGCTCGAAGAGGCGGGATGCACGGTCGTCGCAGTTTCCGAGGATTACGGCGGGATCTACAACCCGCTGGGCCTCTCCATCAAGCGCGTGCTCGAGTACCGTGCGCGCGAGAAGACGCTGAAGGGTTTTCCCGGTGCGAAAGAGGTCGGCAACCAGGACCTGCTCACCCTTGACTGCGACCTGCTCGTGCCCGCGGCGATCGGCAACCAGCTGACCTCGCGCAACGCGCGCGACGTGAAGGCGTTACTGATCGTCGAGGGGGCGAACGGGCCCACGACGCCAGAGGCCGACGCGATCTTCCGCGAGCGCGGAATCTTTCTGGTGCCGGACATTCTCGCCAATGCGGGCGGGGTCACCGTGTCGTATTTCGAGTGGGTGCAGGACCTGCAGTCGTTCTTCTGGTCCGAGCACGAGGTGAACCAGAAGCTGAAGGCGATCCTGTCGCGGGCCTTCAACGAGGTGCTCAAGACCAAGGAGGAGCGAAAGCTCGACATGCGGATGGCGGCGTACGTCCAGGCGGTGTCGAGGGTGGCAGGAGCGACTCGCGAACGGGGTCTATACCCCTAACGCCCGGTTTGGACGGCTAGATTTCCCTTCTGCGGAAGCTCCAGATGCTGAGCCCCAGCACGAGCGCGAACCAGATCGCGACCCACAGCAGGAACGGGACCGGCGGAGGATCGACCGCAGCGAACGGATTGGCGCGGCCGAATGTGCCGGCGGCGCGCATCGCCGCAATCAGGCTGTCCGGCTCCATCGCGAAGATGGCCCCGCGCCAGAGGCCGTCCGACGGCAGCAGCAGGTGGCTGACGACGCCGACGTTTTCCAGCGCCTGGTTCTGCAGGCCGGTACCGATGTCTCCGACCACGCCGGCGATCCATCCCATCAACCATGCGACCAGCGCGATCACGCCGGCGGTGATTCCGGAAAGCCTGGTCGACAGGAGCAGGCCGAGCGACAGCAGCACCAGGCCCTCGGCCGCAACGAACAGGGTCAGCTCTATCGGATGCGGGGGCAGATATCCGGTGGCCCAGTCCACCGCGGCCAACTCCAGAGTCGCCGCACCGGCGGCATAAGCGGCCACGAGGATCCCCAGGCCAAGCCACTTGCCGAGCACCACCTCGCTGCGGCGCAAGGGTCTGGCGAGCATGGATAGAAGAAGTCCGCTCTCCACTTCGCCCGAGATGAGAGGTCCCGCAACCACCGCCGCGCTGAGCGCAAGGACCCCACTGAACATGAAGGTGACGACGATGAGCAGCTGCGATGTGATCAGGTCGACCTGCTGAGTGGGAAGGGTCTCGCCGGCGCTGTTGGTCACCGTCGTGATTTTGTTGAAGCCCCAGGCAGAGAAGCCGACGACGATCAGCGTGAGGATCACCAACGCCAGCAGGAGCCGGCGTCGCGACGATTCCTGAACGGTCAGCCGCGCTATCACGAGAACAGGAGGCATCAGTTTTTTTCCTCGTCCGCCAGCAGCTGCAGGAAGCGGTCCTCCAGCGTCTCGTGGCGCGGCGCGACCTCATGAACGCGTCCGCCCATCGCGACGATCGCTGCGACCAGGTCTGGCACGCGGTCGGGGTTGAGGTTGGTGAACGTGATCTGGTCGTCCTCGTCGTCGACACGGCCGAAGTCGGACAGCTTGTTCTTGTCCGCCTGCGTCAATCCGGTCACGCGCACGCGAACGGCCGTCCCGCCGAGCAGCTCATCCATCGTTCCCGACGCGATCACCCGTCCGTGGTCGACCACAGCGACGCGGTCGCAGACCTGCTCCACCTCGCTCAGGAGGTGAGAGTTGAGAAACACAGCGGTCCCGCGCGCCGCCAGCCCGCGGATGATCTCTCGCACGTCGTGGCGGCCGACCGGGTCGAGGGCCGAAGTGGGCTCGTCCAGGAACACGAGCTCGGGCTCTCCCACGAGCGCGGCGCCCAGTCCCAGCCGCTGCTGCATCCCCTTCGAGAACGTGCCGACCCGGTCGTTGGCCCGGTCGGTCAGACCAACGGTCTCGAGCGCGGTTCGGACTTCATCCTTCCAGCTCGACCTTGGGAGTGGCGCCAGCTCGCAGTGCAGGGCCAGGACCTCCGCCGCCGTGAGCCAGCCCTGGTAGCGGAACAGCTCCGGCAGGTACCCGATCCGCCGCCGCGTCTGCAGGTCTCCGACTCGTCTGCCGAGGAGCCAGCCCTCGCCCGAGGTCGGCGTCAGGAGACCGAGGAGGAGCTTCACCGCGGTCGTCTTCCCCGCGCCGTTGGGTCCTAGAAAGCCGAAAACCTCACCCCGCGGCACGGTCATGGAAAGCCCGGCCAGCGCGACGGTGCGGCCAAACCGCTTCGTCAACTCGACGGTTTTGACTGCCGGGGTGCCGGCGGCGGCCTCTCCTGGGGGAAAGACCGCCGCGGTTTTCTCTGCTACCTCTGCCACCGGTTCAGGCTAAACGCCCGCCGGCTACTTCAGGTTATTCGCGATTGCGATGGCGTCGTCCAGCTTGAGCGACCCGGCGACCACGTAGACGATGCCGTCCTTGATCCAGATGACGCCCGAGCCGACGCCGGTGTTGTCGCCGAGCGCAACGCCGGGTGCGCCCTGGACGGTGACGTCCTTAGAGGTCGCGTACTCAACGGGGACCGGAATCAGCAGTGTCGTGCTGGGATCGCCGATGGCCTCGACAGCCGCCTTCAGCTCGGGCGATATACCGGGCTGCGCGAGCACGTAGTCCTCGATCTGCTTGACCGTGAGCTGAGTAGAGGTGGCGGTTGGCACGCTGGACTTGGCGACGATCAGCTGCGGAAGGCTGATCTGCGTTGGGTCCGAGCCGGCTGCAGGCTGCTTGAGGTCGCCGAAGATCTCACCGACCGCGGGTCCCACGGTGATGGTCAAGGTGGCACCGTCCATTCCCGCCGGCAGTGCCGGCAGAGGCTTGCCTTGTGCAGCCGCCGCCGCGCTGGCCTTGTCTGCAGAGAAGGTGAAGACCGCCTCGGCCTTGGTCATGGCCCCATACGTGATGTTTGGCGAGATGCCGTTGGGCAGGTTCGAGACCACGGGCGCATGCATTCCGGCGAGCGCTTCCGCGTCCGAGGCGCTGGTCGCCGCCTGTAGCTGCGGCTGCTTGGTCCAGGTCAGGGTGCCGTAGTTTGCGAGTTGAGACAGAGCCTGCATGTCGGCCACAGTCACCGGCACGGTCTTGACCGTCGTGGGCTTGAAGAACGCACCGCTGGCGGCGAATGCCACCACGACCAGAGCGGCGGCGGCGACCGCCGCCACGAACGCCAATCTCAAGGGCCGGTTTGCTGGGCCCACCAGCGGCAGTCGGAACCCGAAAGCCGGCTTCGACTTCGGCTCGCTCATCACATGCTCGAAAGCGCGACCTACGTCGACGCGCGTCTCCGCTACCGCCAGCAGCGTCGCGATCGAGCGCGCGTCGTCCGAGATGTTTTCGAATCGTCCCTTGCATTCCGAACAGCCTTCGAGGTGGGCTGCGTCGCCCGCGCGGGCGTCCGGGTCGTCGACCATCCGGCGCAGTGTTCCGTCAGTTAGATGTGCCACGGGTGACCTCCTTGCGCAGAGATGCCTCAGCGCGCCTCAACAAAGTTCCAACCTGTCCGATGCCTACGCCCAGCGCCTGGGCAACCTCCGAGTAACTCAGTCCGCTGGCCCGCATCGCCAGCGCCGCTGCGGGTTTGGGGGCCAGCTTGCCGAGTGCCGCACGCACGTGGCGCCGGTCCTCATCCACCTCGAGCTGCTTTTGCGGGTCGAGGGTCCGCTCGCCCTCCTCGAGGGCCTGGGCGACCTCTCGCCTCTGCCTGCGCCGCGCGCCGCGC
>VBGP01000140.1 GCA_005880795.1 Chloroflexota bacterium
CTGCTGCACTTCGCGCCCGCGAACGCCGATATCGCGCCCCTCGAGTCGGTCGAAGAGGTCATCCGCCTCGCGCGCAACGGCCGCAACGTCACCGTGCTCTTCCCTGGCAACCCCTACGCGTTCTCCAGCGGCAGCGAGATCGCCGACAGGCTGGAGCGCGCGGGAGTCGATTTTGAGGCCGTCCCTGGGTTGATCGTGGAGCTGGCCGCGCCGGTCATGAGCGGAATCCCGCTCACCATCGAAGGCCTCTCGGCGTCGATCGGCTTCGGCCTGGTCACCGGAGGCGAGACCGTCGTCCTCCGGCTGGCATCTGGCTGGTGGGAATCCGGCATCACCGCGCTGCTCCAGAACGGCCGCCCTCCGGAGACGCTTGCGGCGCTGATCCTCAACCCGGGGATGCCGGGACAACACCGCGTCACCGCCCCCCTTGGTGAGCTGGCGCGCAAGGCGGCCACGTATGGCCTGCGGGGTGACGCCCTGCTCGTGCTGGGTCCGGGTGTGGACATGTCCGAGCGCCTGGACACCCTGTCCCGGAGGCCGCTCCATGGCCGCCGGATCCTGATCACGCGCGCCCGCCACCAGGTCGACCCGTTCCGGCGCGAGCTGGTCGACCTCGGCGCCGCGGTGGTCGAGATCCCGACGCTCGAGATTCGACGGCTTCCGACCGACGACCGGGTGCGCAGCGCGATCAACAACCTGAGCCGGACGGCGCTGGTGATCTTCGCCTCGGCGAACGCGGTCGACATCTTCTTCCAGATGCTCTTGACGACCGGCGTCGATGCGCGCGCCTTTCACAACTCAAAGCTGTGCGCGATCGGCCAGGAGACCGCGGACGCGCTTGCCGGCCACGGCCTGCGGCCGGAGCTCGTGACGTCGGAGTACACGGCAGAAGGCCTGGCCAACGCGCTCGAAGGCTGGGAGATGCAGGGCATGCGGGTGCTCGTGCCAAGAGCGGAGATCGCACGCGACGCTCTGCCGTCGCTGCTCGCCAACCGAGGCGCAGAGGTTGACATCCTTCCCGTCTACAGCGCGGTCTGCCCCGCGGACGCGGGACCGGCGCTGCTGCGTCTGTTCGGTGGCGAGGGCGTGGACGTGATCACCTTCACGAGCTCGTCCACCGTCGTCAATTTCGTGCAGGCGTTTCCGGAGGACCGGCTGCCCGCCATCCTCGGCGATGCGGAGATCGCCTGCATGGGTCCGGTGACCGCGGATACGGCGCGCAAGCTCGGGCTCGACGTGGCGATAGTCGCGCGCGAGTACACGACCCACGGCCTGGTCACGGCAATCGCCGAGTCGGCGGCGCGAAAGTGAGCCAGCCGAGATCTTCACGACGCGCCGCACCCGTGGTTCCCGACGAGCACGAGGCGCCCGCGCCCTGGGGTCGTCAGACGTGGATCGCATTGCTCGTGATGGGCGTCTTGATCGCAGCCGTGGTCGCTTCGGGTCTGTTGATCAAGCATGCGATCGAGCCTCAAGTGCCGCCTGCCCTGGCCAATTGCGCCACGTCCACCCAGATCGCGCCGCACGAGTTCATCGGCCCACAGCCCATGTGCATCACCGCAACGCAAACGCTGCAGGCGACGATCACCACGACGCAGGGCGACATCGTCATCCAGCTGCATCCGGAAGTTGCACCGGTGACCGTCAACAACTTCGTCGTGCTGGCGACCCATGGTTACTACACGGGACTGGTCTTCTGGAAAGCGGAGGACTGGGTCGTCCAGGGTGGAGACCCGCGGGGGGACGGGCGCGGCGGCCCAGGTTACACGCTGCCCGAGGAGCCCACGGTCACGCCATGGGACGCCGGCGCCGTAGGGATGGCGCGGGTGCCGGGTGGCCCGGTCAACGGAAGCCAGTTCTTCATCGAGAAGGCGGCCTGGCCGGGTGCCGGTCCGTCGTCGGTCTACAACCGCTTCGGCACGGTGACCTCGGGCATGGACAAGGTGCAGGCACTCTCCGTGAGCGACGCGATCACCTCGATCACGATCAAGGTTTCCTGATCTCTCGCTGACGGCGGTTTGACAGCGGCGGCCTATAATCGCCTCAAATGCCATTTCACCCGCTCTGGATCGTCGTTGCGCTTGTAGTCGTGCTGATCATCTTCGGCCCGGGCCGGTTGCCTGAGCTCGGCGGTGCGGTCGGCAAGGCGATGCGGGAGTTCCGCAAGGCGACCACGGAGCTCACGCACGAGGTGACATCCGCCGCCCAGGCCAAGCCTGAGCCGCCGGCTCCTACGGAGAGCACCGCCCAGGGCTCGACGTCCGAGGCTAAGCCCTCCAACCAGTAAGCGCGGTGGCCCTACTGGACAGGGTCCTGCAGCGCGGCCCTCGCACAACTCTTCCGGTCGAGGAGCAGCGCATGTCCCTGATCGAGCACCTCGAGGCGCTGCGTCGCGCCCTGATCATCTGCCTCATCGCGTGGTCGGCCGCAACCATCGCTGCGATCTTCGTGGCGGGCCACGTCATCACCTTTCTCATCACGCGGGCCGGCATCGGCCACGCCATCTACCTGCAGCCGGGCGGCGGCGTGCTCTTGCAGCTGAAGGTCGCGCTCTACATCGGCATCGTGCTGGCGGCGCCCGTGATCATCCAGCAGGTCTGGTGGTTCGTGAGCCCTGGCCTCCATCCACACGAGCGGAAGTACGTGCTGCCGTTGGTCCTGGCGACCATCTTGTTTTTTGCCATCGGCGTGAGCGTGGCTATGTTCGCGCTGCCTCTCTACATCAAGATCCTCGGCTCGCTCGCGCCCGCGGATGTCACGTACCTGCCCGATATCAGCGAGCTGGTCAGCTTCGTCCTGATCATGGTCATCGGATTTGGCCTCGTCTTCGAGCTGCCGGTCGTCCTCTTCGTCCTGGGCATGCTGCGAATCATCAACTCGCGATGGCTGAACAAGCGGCGGCCCTACTGGTTCCTCGGCCTTGCCCTCCTGGCCAACTTTCTGACCCCTGGCGTCGACCCGCTGACGCCTATGATCATGTTCGTTCCGCTCTACCTGTTCTTTGAGGGCACGGCGCTATTACTGAAACTTCTCGGACGGTGACCGGCACAGCCACACGCCGCGACGCGCGTGCGCCCGACCAGCTTCGACCCCTGAAGATCGAGCTGGGTGTCAACGTGCACGCTGAAGGCTCGTGCCTGATCGAGATGGGTCGGACGCGCGTGTGGATCACCGCCAGCGTCGAAGACCGCGTGCCGATGCACCGGCGCGGCAGCGGCCAGGGTTGGATCACGGCCGAATACTCGATGCTTCCCCGCGCCACGCACGATCGTGGGTCGCGCGAGGCGATCCAGGGCCGGGTCGGGGGCCGGACGCATGAGATCCAGCGCCTGATCGGCCGGTCGCTGCGAGCGGCGGTCGACATGGGCAAGATCGGCGAGCGGACGATCACCCTGGACTGCGACGTGCTTCAGGCCGACGGCGGCACCCGCACGGCGTCCATCACGGGCGCGTTCGTGGCGCTGTATATGGCGATCAAACGGATGAAAGACGCGCGGATGATCACGGAGATCCCGGTGCGCCAGCACCTGGCCGCAGTCAGCTGCGGAATCGTCGACGGGACACCGTTGTTGGACCTCGACTACACCGAAGACTTCCACGCATCGACCGACCTGAACAGCGTGATGACCGAGGATGGGCGGCTGGTCGAGCTGCAAGCCACGGCCGAGGGCGCGCCCTACACGCGGGCCGAGCTCGACTTAATGCTGGGCCTGGCCTTCAAAGGCATCAAGGAGCTGATCGTCGCCCAGAAGCGGGCGCTCGCCACGCTTGCCTGATCGCCCGCGACTCGTCATCGCCTCGGGCAACGCCGGAAAGATTCGCGAATACCGAGACCTCCTTGCAGGGACCGGTGTCGAGCTGGTCGCCTTCGACAGCGAGGTCGACGAGGCGGGGGAGACCTACGCCGAGAACGCGCGGTTGAAGGCCGAGGCCGCATCGTCTCGGTCCGGGCTGCCGGCCCTCGGCGATGACTCCGGACTCGAGGTCGAGGCGCTGGGCGGCTTTCCGGGCATCAGGTCCGCGCGCCTGGGACCGACACAAAAGGAGCGGACCGAGGAGCTGCTGCGCCGCCTCGAGGGCACGCCCCGGCCGTGGAAGGGTCGGTTTGTCTGCGTCATCGCGCTGGCGACGCCCGGCGGTGAAACTCGGACCTTCGAGGGCGAATGCAGGGGGGAGGTCGTGCCCGAGTGGAGAGGCGAGGCTGGCTTCGGCTACGACCCGATCTTTCTCGTGCCCGGGACGGGCAAGACGTTTGGCGAGATGCCGCCGGAGGAGAAGCGCAAGTACAGCCACCGCGCCGCCGCGGCCCGAGCGCTGCTAGAGTCGGGCGCGCTGCAGCACCTCTCTGGTTCGATCGACGCGCGCGGGCGGTAGCTTAGCTCGGTAAAGCGCCTGGTTTGGGACCAGGAGACCGCGAGTTCAAATCTCGCCCGCCCGACCAGCAACGCCGGGGATTAGGTGTGTTTTGCGCAGAAAGCTCGTTTGACGTTCTTTCAAAGGATAGTTTTGCGCAAAACGCACGAATCAAGGCGCCGCCCGACCAGGTTTAAGCTGCCTACCTATGAGCAACGTCGCAAAGGACTCCATCGGCGACCTCGGCAGGCACATTCCTGCGTTGTCTTCGGCTCTCCGCCCCCGTCCTCACGACGAGCTCAGAGAGTGGGGCGGCCCGCCGCTCGTGCGCGGGAAGCGCGTCCTGGACCTCGGGTGCGGCGATGGGCGCCTGGCGCTCGGGGTCGCGCGGTTGGCCACGAGGGTCGAGGGAATTGATCCCGACCCAGACGCCATCGCTGCCGCGAAAAGGAACGCGCGCAAGGCCGGTGTGCGAAACGTGCGCTTCGCCGCCGGCGCGGCGCAGCACCTGCCCTATCCGGATGCGGCCTTCGACGTGGTGATCCTCTCGTGGACACTTTGATGAATCGCGCGAAAGGGCATGGTCCATGCCCTGGCCGAGATACACAGGGTCCTCGCACCCGGCGGGACCCTGGTCGACGCGCGGCCTGATTCGCGCGTTCCCGCCTACGCGGAGCGCCAGAAGCCACGGGGATTCCAGCGCTTCGGGGTCGTGAAGACATCGAGGCTAGAGCTTGCGAACGACCGAGCGTCGGATCTGGCGATCACGCGCGTGGTGCGCGACAGATTGTTCAAGCGCAGGCGTTCCGGCCGTTTCTGGCATCGCGTCCCATTCAACGACCTCGCTGAGCTCCGCAACTACTTGTCGGAACATCTGCGCTTCGTGCATCGTGCGGAGTGGGTCGTCGACAGCGCGACGCGCAAGCGCCATTCGAACGACCAGTTCGTCATCCGCCGCGCCGTCCGCTACGAGCTCCTCGAAGCAATGCTCCTCCCCATTCATGGGGAGGTGGCCCGAAGGGCCGGAGGGGCTGAAGCAAACCCATAACAGCCTGTCGCGCGGTCCGCGAAACCTCCCGCGGCCATGCTGAACGTTCTAGAGGCAGATGGCTGGACACGCTCGCTCGGGCCTACTTGTCCCAGGCCTTGTCGCTCTGGCGCTGGTTGCCTCCTGCGGCCCGGGAAGCAGCGCGTCACCGCACCCGGACTGGCTCACCTACCACAGCGACAGATGGGGCTATTCGATCGCCTACCCGAGCAGCTGGCACATCCTGCCCAATCAGGGAGCACCGGACACCGAGCTGTACATCGGAAACGAAAGCAACATCAGTGCGCCGCTAGAGATGGACAAGACCGCCGTCCTGTTCGAGGTGAGTGCGCAAAGCGGCTCGTGCCAGGCCACTCCGGCAGGCAAGGTCGACAGCACGGCCCAGCTCACCGTCGACGGCAAAGAGGTGAAGAGGGAGAGCGGCTTCTTCGGGGGATCCGCATCCGAGGCGTTCTGGGGCTCACGTGCGACCCTCCGCGCACGCACCGGATGCTTTGGCTTTCCGGTCATCTTCGGCAGCAAGTCCGCGCGTGACGCAAACCTGGGCACCACGGACCGGATGATCGCCAGCTTCAAAACGTCGTAACGCAACCGAAGCGCAAGAGCTTAAGTACAGCGCTCCTTGCTCGCGTTCAACGATTGAAGACGGTGCGCGGACGTTCGACGGGGTGGCGATCGGTCCTCTTCAGCCTTGTCCTTGCGACGATCGTCGCGGCGGCCGCCGTGCCCGCATCGGCAGGAGGCCAACCAGGTCCGGTCACGCTGTCCACGTCGTGCTCCGGACCGGGACCCAACGGAACGGTAGCCGCCGGCCAGACCGACACCTGCGGCGTGGACCTCACCGGTGGCACGCTCCCAGCGGGATCCGCGGTCCGGATCACGCTGCAGGGGCCGGCCTTCACATCGGTCAGCTGCTCGCCTGCCGGCCAGCTGGCGGGCTGCTCGTTCCAGATCAGCAACACCATGACCTTCCACGGCTTCATCGGGTGGGAGACCATCCAGTTCGCGCCCGATGGCCCGAGCCAGGGCGGTGGCGCCCCGGTGACCCAGACCGCTGAGGCGTGCACTCCGACATGCCATTTCGTGCCCCTCAGGATCGACGGGCCCGGGGCCATCGTCGGAACTCCTTACCGTCCGCGACCCATGCCTTCCGCTCCGTACGCATACGCGGTCTGCACCGGCCCCAACGCCGACGGGACCGTTTCGGAGACCCAGGCGGATACCTGTTTGATCTATACGAGTGGCACTGGTGCTCCATACATCAACGGTGACGCCCTCACCATCGCCCGCGTGTCGCCCGCTGATGCGACCGTCCCGGGATGCGGTGACTCGCCCGTGACCGACACCGGCGCACGCGGTCCGGGTTCATCGACGACCTCGTGCTCCTATCGATTCGGCGGCAGCAACCCGGTGAGCGGCCAGGGAGTGTTCATCGGGACAGAGATCGTCTCCATCCCAAGCACGGTCGCGCCAGGCGCGGCCATCGTTGAGGACGCGACCTTCTGCCCGGCGCCTCAGCCCGCGCCTCAGCCGGCGACCTGCGGCGAATCTCCGATCTCGGTGACCGGCCCCGGGGCGACGGTCATCGACGAGATCCCGCCCACATTCACCAGCATGCCGCCGGACATGACGGTCGACGCGACCGGGCCGTCTGACACCGTCGTGCAGTACCCCGCGCCGACCGCAACCGACAACGCGCCAGGGGCGGTTTCCATCAGCTGCTCGTCCGCATCCGGAGGCATGTTTGTGGTCGGGACGACGTCAGTGGCTTGCACCGCCACCGATGTTTCTGGCAACAGCGCGACGGCGAGCTTCTCGGTGACCGTGCAGAACACCTTCGACAGCCTGTGCCGGGTGACCGGGCTGGAGGTTTCCAATGGGGGAGTGGCGCACTCGCTGTGCGTCAAGCTCGAGGGCGCCCGCGATGCGGCCGCCTCAGGCGACTCGGTCTCGGCCGACGGGAAGCTCGGCGCCTACGTCAATGAGGTCGAGGCACAGAGCGGAAAGGCTCTGACTGACCAGCAAGCCCTGCACCTCGAGGGCCTTGCCCAACTCCTGATGCCCTGACGCCCCATCTTCTTGTCAAAGACCGCGAGGCCCAACCTCCGGATAGTCCGGACAAAGTGGCCCCACGCCCAGTGCAACCCCCGGATAGTCCGGACTATCCGGGGGTGGGACAGATCGCGCCCTACGCCTTCTGAGTCTTCTTACCAAACAGTGCGCGCAGCTCGTCCTTCGCCGCCTCCAGCCCCGCGTGCTTCGGTGAGCAGGTTCACGGTCGAGGCTGGGCCCATCTGGCCCCGCTTCCGGAGCGGATCCTTCCTGGCGGCCGAGCTCAAAGATGGCAAGCTGCGCCAGTTCAAAGAGTTCAGCGAACCGCTTGGCGCGGCGGGTGAGCGGAGCCTCGAGGGCGTGGCTGCGGCATTGAACTCCGCGTGGGGCCTCCATTAATAGCGGTTATCGGCCCAACCTCCGGATAGTCCGGACAAAGTTGCCTCACGCCCACAGCAAACCCCGGATAGTCCGGACTATCCAGAGGTGGACACGAAGCGGGAA
>VBGP01000124.1 GCA_005880795.1 Chloroflexota bacterium
AGCGGCGGCGTCGCTGAAGCTCTATCCCGCGTTGATGGTGTTGGGAGCCAGAAGCAGGTGGCGGCCGTTTGTCATCGCGGCGGGCATTGCCGGAGCCCTCATCACGGTCGTCGCGTGCATTCCCCTTGGTGCGGCCGGCGCATGGGGTTACGTGACCGGCGTTTTGATCCCATCGCTGAGGGCGCCCAACCCGGACTGCGCGCAGACCTCGGTCGCGACGCTATTCGGCCGATCGATCGGCGGAGACGCGTACCCGATCATCACTCCGAGTGGTGGGATCAGCATCCTCCAGTCGCCCATTCATCTCGCGGCGCTCGCCACCGTCCTCACCGTCTTGACGCTCGCCGCCGCCGTGGTCGCGGCGGTGGCCGCCTCGCGCGCCAGCGGATGGAATCCAGCCTATGGCCTTGCGCTGGCCCTTGCGCTGGGTGGCCTGCTGCCCGGCGAGCTCAACCCCTACCAGTACGTGCCGCTGATGCCGCTGGTGCTGATGGTGCTGGTGATGGCGATTCGCAACGCGCGATGGACGCAGCTCCTCGGACTTACCGTGGGACTGCTCTGCTGGCTGCGCCAGCCCTGCCTGCTGCCGTTTCCGAACCTGTGGACGGTCGGCGCGTTGATCTTGTTCGCGGTCTGCGTGCTGGCAGCGCGTGATTTTCGGTTCCCTTCCCCGCCAGCCGGGGAAGGTGGCCCGCTGCGAAGCGGCCGGCCGGATGGGGAGATCGGAGTCCCCTAAGGCCGATTAATCGGTCGGTGGTCTGACGCGGCCGCGCGATCCGTTGCGGGAAAGCCAGCTCGTGTCCTTCAGGAACTCGATGAACGCGCTCACGGAGGTGGGCAGCTTGCGCCGGCGCAGGTGGACGATGTGCCAGTCGCGGCGGATAGGAAACCCGCTCACGTCCAGCTCGACAAGACGCCCGCTCGAGAGCTCGAGCGTGCACGCATAGCGAGAGATCACCGCCAGCCCGAGACCGGACTCGACCGCGTGCTTGATCGCGCCGTTGGAGCCAAGCTCCATCGCGACCATCAACTTGGCGCCCGCCTTGCGCGCGGCCTTCTCCAGCGACCACCGGCTGCCCGACGCCGCCTCACGCATGACGAACGGCTGGTCGGCGAGGTCCTTCAGGGTCAGGCCGCGCTTTGTGGCGAGCGGGTGGCCCGCGGGAGCGACGACAACCAGCTCATCGCTGAGGAAGGGAATGATGCTGAGCGCGGGGTCCTTCGACGCCGGACCTACGACCGCCAGGTCCAGCTCGTTGCGCAGCACCTGCTCCTGCACGCGCGCACGCGTTCCGATCTCGAGCGAGATCACCAGTCCCGGGTGCAGCTTCTTGAAGGCGCCGAGGGCCGCCGGCAGCAGGTAGATCCCGACGGTCGTGCTGGCACCAACTCTCAGTTTCCCGCGCTGGATGCCGCGCATCTCCTCGATCGCGACCGCGGCTTCGTCCAGCACGTCCAGCATGCGCCGGGCGTAGCCGTACAGAAGTGTCCCCGCCTCGGTCAGCTCTATGCGCTTGCCGAGCCGGTCAAGCAGGGGAAGGCCAAGGGTCTCCTCCAGCTCCTTGACCTGGTAGGAGACCGACGGCTGGCTCAGTTTCAAGCGCTGCGCGGCAAGGCTGAAGCTCTTCAGGTCGGCGACGGACTTGAACGTCCGGAGCTGACGCAGCGTGACAGCGCGATCCAGATCGAGGTTGGCCTCAGGCACGCCGCCTACGATATATGCGCAATGGCGGCGCGAAAACCAAGGTCACTCTCGCCGGTTCGCCGGACGACGCCAAGCCTCGAAGGCGTCGAGGCGCCGCAGCGCGAGGCGGCGACCGTCTCCGAGCAGAAGATCAACCAGTACCGCAAGCGTCGCTACCAGGCGCTTCATGCGGAGACGGCGGCCGCCAACAAGCGCCGAGCCTCGGGCAAGGCCACCGCTCGGGACCGCATCGAGATGCTGCTCGACGACGGCTCGTTCGTCGAGCTCGACGTCTTTGCCACCCATCGCGCGCAGGGCTTTGGCATGGAGGACCGCAAGATCGCGGGCGACGGAGTGGTCGCGGGTTTCGGGGAGATCGACCGCCGGCCGGTCGCGGTATACGCGTATGACGCGACGGTCTTCGGCGGATCGCTCGGCGAGGTCACCGCCGAAAAGATCGTCAAAGTCCAGGAGCTCGCGCTGCGCAACCGCGTGCCCATCATCGGCATCAACGACTCGGGCGGAGCGCGCATCCAGGAAGGCGTGGTCGCGCTGGCGGGCTACGCGGACATCTTCTACCGCAACGTCCGATCCTCGGGCGTGATCCCCCAGGTCAGCGTGATCGCCGGGCCATGCACCGGTGGCGCGGTTTACTCACCGGCGATCACCGACTTCATCTTCATCGTCGCCGGCCAGGGCTACATGTTCATCACCGGTCCCGAGGTGATCAAGGTGGTCACCGGCGAAGCCGTCTCCTTTGACGAGCTCGGCGGCGGCCAGGTGCACAACGCGACGTCGGGTGTCGCGCACTTCCTTCCTCGCACGGAGCAGGAGTGCGCCGACGGGGTTCGCAAGCTCCTGTCCTACCTTCCCTCTTCTAACAACGAAAGGCCGCCATTCGTCCCTACCACGGACGACCTCGAGCGCGCGGACGCCGAGCTGCAGACCATCGTCCCGGAGTCGCCGAACAAGCCCTATGACATGCGCGAGGTCGTGTCGCGGGTGCTCGATTCGCGCGAGTTCTTCGAGGTTCAGCCATTCTTCGCTCCCAACATCGTCGTCGGGCTCGGGCGGCTCGGCGGGCACGTCGTGGGCATCGTCGGCAATCAACCGAAGGTGCTGGCCGGCGCGATCGACATCAACGCGTCGGTGAAGGCGGCGCGGTTCATCCGGTTTTGCGACGCGTTCGGCATCCCGATCATCTCCTTTGTCGACGTGCCCGGGTATCTGCCCGGCCGCGACCAGGAGCACGGGGGCATCATCCGGCACGGAGCCAAGCTGCTCTACGCCTACGCCGAGGCGACGGTGCCAAAGCTGACCGTGATCACCCGCAAGGACTACGGCGGCGCCTACTGCGTCATGTCGCCGAAGCAGATGGGCGCGGACCTCAACCTCGCATGGCCGACCGCGGAGATCGCAGTCATGGGTCCGGAGGCGGCGGTCAACATCATCTACAAGCGCGACCTGGTGACTGCCCCGGATCCTGCTTCGCGGCGCAAAGAGCTTGTCGCCGAGTACACCGCGCGCTTCGCCAACCCATATGTGGCCGCGGAGCGCGGCTACATCGACGACGTCATCGAGCCCAGCCAGACGAGGCGCGAATTGGTTCGCGGCCTGCAGCTCTGTTTGCGCAAGACCATCGAGCGCCCTCCGCGCAAGCACGGAAATATCCCGCTATAAGGGCGCGGCTGAGGCAGGCCTCCCCCGCGGAACCCCCTCCGCTGCCGACGACGTTTGGCGGCGTTTGGAAGCTCACGTGCAGGGGACGGCCGGAGTAAATCCGGCCTACAGCCCCACTTCGTCTACTGCGCACCCGCCTTTCGACGCAGCGCGAGTGCCTTCTTGCAGTAATCGTCGACCGTGACGATGAACTCCGCGTGCGACCACGTCAGCGGTGAGACGGACAGCGGCGCCCCGGTGTTCGGGTCCAGCTGCTCGGACAGCAATCCGCCGGGCATCTGGTGCCCGACCACCCAATCGATGACGCCGCGCGCGGGCTGCAGGTCGGCCGCCGTCGTCGCGGTCGCGACGTACCACTGCGCAAGCCACATCGTGCACATGAACCAGGGGTTGCCAGGCACCTTGCGAGTGTCGGACTCGACCTTGAAGTAGTAGTCGTCGGTGTAACGGGCGATTCCGCCGCACTCTGCGCCATTGGCAAGCTGGGTCGCGATCGCCTTCATCGTGTCCACGATGCGGCTGTCGTCAGGCGGATACATGCCGAAGCGCCACAGGCCGTAGATCGCGCTGTCGAGCACCGTGTCGACCGTGACCGATTCGTCGTCTTCGACCGTGATCCGCCGTGGAAACCGTCCGAGCTCCGCGCTGTAGAGGTGGGTGTCCGAAGCCTCGCGCAGCCTTTCCGCGGCGTCGCGGTACCGCACATATGCCGCCACGTCGCCGAAGAGGTCGGCGAAGTTGCGGGCCGCGTCGAGGCCTCCCCACACCGAACCGACCGTGAAGGCGTGCACGCCCCAACGCTCCTCCCAGAGGTCCCAAGACGGCATTGGCAGGCCGTTGCGCTGGTCGACATAGGAGACCATCCAGTCGGCCGCGGGCACGATCAGGGTCGAGTAGAGGCCGACGACGAAATCGAGGTTCTGATGGATGCGGTAGTGCTGCCACAGCGACCACAGCACGAGGCCGGTCTCGTCCTCCTGGATCGGAAGCGTGCGCACGCCGTGGGAGTCGATCCAGGGCAGCCACGAGCTACCCGGCTGACCGTACGGCGTGTACTTGTGCAGGAAGAACCCTTCTTCGACGAGCGACTGCTGAGAAAAGGTGAAGAACATCCGCGTGACGTCCTCATGGCCGGCCCGGTCGAGGGCGTTCGCCACGAGCGCGCCGTCGCGCGGCCACGCATATGCGTACGTATCGCGGGCGAACTTGGTGATGTCGAAATCCGTCGAGGCGATGATCGCTCCGCGATTGTCGACGTGCGTACGGGCGGTAAGGACGCTGCGGCGGTACAGGTCCGTGGCCGGCTTGCCCAGGTCGTCGTCGATGTGGCGATGGTCCTTCTCCGCCCACACCTGCCAGTAGGTCAGGGTTCGGCCGCGGTACGTGTCGGGTCCCTTGCCGACGATCAGGTCCTGCCCGTAGGCGGTCACCTCGCTGAGACGCGAGCCCATGCAGAGCCAGTGCGTCATGCTCCGCGGCTCATTGGAGCCGGCCGCACCGAGGTCGAATCCGACGGTGCAGTCCACCGAGCCCTGCTCGATGGGGTTCTTGCCAAGCACGCCGTCCTCCGCGTCGACCCATGTGCCTTCGGCGCCATTGCCCTTCTTGCCGTTCGCCCACGAGCTGATGCCGTAGTCGTCGCCGACCTGGCCTCCGATCAGGAAGTAGCGGTTGGCCTTGTACGCGATCACGCCGCGGTGCCGCGGCTCATACAGCACCGTGTTGCCGATGTCGGAGCCTTCGATGAACCAGTCGTAATGAAAAAAAACGCGCCCGACCGAAAAGCCCGCTTGCGACGTGACTTCAACGTTCCGGATGAACCAGTTGCGCGCGAGATCGACGAAGTCCTCGAACCTGACGCTGATGCCGAGCCCGGGATGACTGAGTCTTACGTCGCTGACGAGTGAGTCCTCGGCGTAGCCGAACTTCCGCTCCCACGCGGGGTCATCCAGCCAGGCAAACCTGCCGTCGATGAAGAAACCGGTACGGCACACGTTGCCCATCGTGTGGTTCGCGTCGCCGACGCGCGGATAGTAGATGTCGCGCACCGAGTACGTTGCATCGAAGCCGATGAGGCTGTTGCCGTTGCCGAGGACGAGACTTCTAGGCACGTGGGTGGCGCGGCAATCCTACAATTCGGCCCGCACGTGCCGCCGGTCCACATCATCACGTCACGCAGGCGTCGCCGCACCGTCGCCGCCCGTCTCCGGTTCGGGGTGCTCGAGTTGCTCGTGCCCGCGACCATGCCCCAATCCGAGAGGCAGCACTGGGCCGAGGTGATGAGCAGGCGACTTGCCCGCCGCGCCGAGCGGGCGCGGCCGTCAGACGAGCGGCTGCAGGAGAGGGCATCGAAGCTCAACGCCCGGCTCTTCAGCGGACGGCTCAGCTGGACGTCGATTGGATTCGCCGACATGGAAAGGCTGTGGGGCAGCTGCACGTTCACCGACGGCGCCATTCGCATCGCACGGCGCGCCGCGTCGCTGCCCGACTGGGTCGTCGACTACCTGCTGGTACACGAGCTCGCTCACCTCGTGCACAGCGACCATGGCCGGGAGTTTCACGAGCTGGAAAACCGCTATCCGCTGACCGAGAGGGCGAAGGGATACTTGCTCGCGCTCGACTCGATGGGGTAAAGCGCACCACCTCCACGAATTTCCGCGCGTCTGGCGGGCCCGTCAGGCGTGCGGTATTGAGTGCTTGCTACGGCGTAAGGACGATCTTTGTCGCCTCGCGGGCGTCGAACATCCGGTACGCCTCCTCCGCCTCATCGAGCTTCATCCGGTGGCTGATGATCTTGTCCGGGGCCAACCGGCCGGCCGCGATGAGGTCCAGCAGAGGCCTCATGTACAGCTGGACGTTGCACCAGCCCGCGCGAAAGGTCAGCGATTTGAGCCACATCCGCATGTAAGGAAACTCCCCGAGCACCGCGCTCGGCACGCCGACCATCGACACGGTGCCACCACCACGCACGACGTGAATCGCCGTGTCGACGGCCGGCAGGAGTCCGACGCACTCGATGCTCGAGTCAGCGCCAATGCCACCGGTCGCGTGCTCGATTGCCTGGACGGGATGAACCTCTTTCGCATTGATCGCGATGCCGCCAAGCTCCTGGGCGATCTCGAGACGGGAGTCAACCATGTCGATCACAAAGGTGCGTGCCGGCCCGAACAGCTGGGCGCACATGGTCGCCATGAGCCCGACGGGGCCGGCCCCGACCACCGCTGTCACGTCGCCGGGCTTGATCTCCGCCCGCTCGGCGCCGAAGAACCCGGTGGCCAGGATGTCCCCCACGAAGATGGCCTGCTCGTCGGTCATCCCGGCTGGAATGTCCTCCATCGTGTGGTCGGCGTTGGGCACGACGACGTACTCGGCCTGGCCGCCGCCGAGGCCGCCGAAGTACTCGCCGTGGCCGAAAGTGCCCTTGTCCACGCATTGGTTGAACCAGCCCTTGCGGCAAAGCGCGCAGTGGCCGCACGAGGTGAAGAAGCTCGAGACCACGCGATCGCCCGGCTTGAATCGCTTGACCTCGCCGCCGACCTCCTCGACGACACCCACGAACTCGTGGCCGAGCACGGCGCCCAGGTTCATCGGAGTGTGGCCGTGGAGGATGTGGAGGTCTGAGCCGCAGACTGCGCCGAGGGTCACTTTGACCAGCGCATCGCCGGAACCCTTGATGCTCGGTTTGGGGACGTCGGCCACCTTGACGTCGCCTTCGCCTTGGAACGTCAGCGCTTTCATCTGAAGGCGATGATAGGTCGGTGCGTCTGCAGGGAGCGGTCGTGGCCATCACAGGTGCGTCGAGCGGCATCGGCGAGGCGACCGCGATTGCCTTCGCGCGACGCGGGGCGCGTCTCGAGCTGGGGGCGCGGCGGCTCGAGAGGCTGAACGCCGTCGCTCACGAATGTCGCCAGGGCGGGTCTCCCGACGTGAACGTGAGACTGCTCGACGTGGGGCAGCCCGCCTCGGCCCGAGCCTTCATCGCGGCAACCCTGCGCGACCATGAAAGGCTCGACGTCCTGGTCAACAACGCCGGCACGGGCTGGATGGGCCGTATGCACCAGATGCCGGAGGAGAAGATCAGCGAGCTCATCACGACCAACTTCAGAGGGGTCATCAGCACCACCCAGGCCGCGCTGACGTGGATGCTCGAACGGCGTCGTGGCGTGATCATCAACGTCGCATCCGTGGCCGGCTTCAGGCCATCGCCGTACTCCGCCGTCTATTCGGCGACCAAGCACGCGGTGGTCGGCTTTTCGCACGCCCTGCGCGGCGAGCTGTCGGGCACCGGCATCAAGGTGTGCGTGGTTTATCCCGGCGTGACCTCAGGGACTGAATTCTTCAATGACAAGGGGCCGCCTATCGGTGTGGTCCAGTACCCGGCCTCCTGGGTCGCCAACCTGATCGTCCGGACCGCCCGCTTTCCCCGGCGTGACGCCATGGTTGCACCGCTACGCCTGTTTCATCTCGCCGAGCCCGTTCTGGGCGGCTTGGGCGACCACCTCATCGGCGAAGCCAGGCGGCGCTCCCTGAGCGACTGACTACTTGTGCCAGGCCTCCAGCAGCTTCTCCAGCTGCTGGGCGTTCTTGACCGAGTAGTTCGAATAATTGTTGTTCATCAGGGCATGGACTCGCCCTGCCGAACGCTCCATCTCCTTGATCCGCGGCACCCATTCGTAGAGCTCCTCGTCGGTGTACTCGTATCGGAACCGGACGTTCGGAGGCACGCCCTTGAGGTCCCACGTTTCGTGGTTGCGACCGTGGAAGCGGACGACCGCCAGCTTGGCCGACGTGACGTCGAACACGGCCGGCATGCTCGTCCGGTGGCCTTCGGGCACGTCGACCGCGACGTACGGGATGTCGCGGGTGCGTAGGAATGCGAGCGTGCCGTCGCGATGCCTGCCATCCAGCCACTCGGGACGGCGAAATTCGACCGCGACCTGGAATCCGAACATGCGCTCCTGGCACTGCTCGACGTACGCCAGCGACCTGGAAGAAGGCAGGAACCACGGCGGGAACTGGAAGAAGACCGCTCCCAGCTTGCCGGAGGCTCGCAGCGGTTCCAGCGCTGAGCGAAATCGCTCCCACGCCTCGTCGAGGAGCTCATCCGGCATCTGCTCGACGTAGATGTTCTTGTCGCGGAGGTTGGCCGGTAGCTCTTCGCGGATGTCGGGCGGCATCGACAGCGGCTTGGTCGGATGGTTGGTGAACAGCGAGAACGATTTCACGTCGAAGGTGAAGGCCTGGGGCGTCTGGGCGACCCACGTCTCGACGCTCTCAGGCTTCGGGATGCCGTAGTACGTCGAGTCGACCTCGACGAGCGAAAACTGGGTCGCGTAGAAGTGCAGGCGCTCACCCGACGTCTTGACGTGGAGCGGGTAGAAGAGCTTGGAGTCGATCAGCGACTTGTCGACCCATCCCGCGATGCCGCAAAGCACGCCCATGGAGGATATGATCGCGGCGCCTTTGGGCCGCCACATCCGCTACTGGTATACCTACCGCACCGCCGTGGCGGTCGTGATCGCGCTCGTCCTCTCGGTGCTGATGTACGCGCTGTACACGCAGCAGGTGGCTTGTGACGCGCATCTCCAGAGCTGCTACGTCAACGTCGCGGTGCACCCGCAGGACCGGCTATTCAGCACGTCCAGCCCCAACCCGGACATCGTCGTCGTGGGCATCGACGACGCCAGCGTCAGCAAGATCCACACGTTTCCGGTGCCGCGAAACGTGTACGCCCTGGCACTGCGCAACCTCGAGGCGGCCGGCGCCTCCGTAGTCGCTTTCGACGTCAGCTTTCCAGACCCCCGGGACGGCGCCACGGACGGTGATTTCAGGACCGCTCTCAAGGACAGCAAGATCCCGGTTCTCCTTTCCTATCCCGGTGAGCAGAACCTATCCCGCGACGGGTATGTCCAGCAGGTCTCACCGAAGACGAATCCCGCGGGACTGGACCAGATCCCGCTGAAGGAGTTCTGGTGCGCCGACGCCGACACCAACCCCAGCGTCCCGTGCCAGACGCCCGACAACAACGTGATCCTCGCCTCAACCGATGTGATCACCGACTCGGATGGAGTTGTGCGGCGGATCCCGATGTTCGTGCAGCCCGCGTGCTACAGCGCCGGGACCTGCACCACGGCGACTCTCAACCCGATCGGTTTCGGGGCTTACCGCGCCTTCGGTCCCGACTTTGCGACCGAACCGAACCTTCGGCTGTCGGACGGCCAGGCGAACTTCGGCACCGCGTGGCTGAACCCGCTCCAGGTCGACGGCACCGGCGCCGCGCTGATCAACTACGTCGTGGGCCCGGGCGGCTTCAAGAGCTCGGGTCAGTACCTCTCCCTCGGCGACGTTTGGGACGGCTCCTTCTCCGGCGACAAGGTGAAGGGCAAGGTCGTGCTGATCGGCGCCTACGGCCTCACCGGCGTCCACGACGAATTCCTAACCCCGGCCGGCAATGGGACTCCCATGCCCGGCGTGGAGCTCCACGCCAACGTGCTGAACATGTTCCTGCCGCCGCCGGCTCAGCCCAGGTTCCTCGTCCCGGAGGCGCCCGCCCTGCTCTTTGCGATCATGCTGCTCCTGGCCCTGGCGACCGCTTTTGGGGTTTCGCGGGTAACCGTGCTGTGGGGCTTTGCCGGGACTGTCGGCGCGCTGATCCTGTTCACGGTCGGCATGTCGGCACTGTCCGTCTTCAACGGATGGGTGCCCGACCTGTTCCATCCCTGGCTCGCCATCGCGCTGACATATTCCGGCGTGACCGCGTACCGCTTCCTTTACGAGGACCGCGAGAAACGCAAGGTGACCGCACTGTTCGCCCAGTACTTGAAACCGGAGATCGTGGCCGAGCTGGCCAAGACGCGCGGGGGCGTGGACGACATCCTGCGGGGAGGCGAGCGCCGCGACATCACCTTGATGTTCGTCGACATACGGGGTTTCACATCGATGTCAGAGTCGATGGCGGCTCACGATGTGACCGAGGTGGTCCAGATGTACCTCGATCACCTCAGCGCGATCATCTTCACCTGGGACGGCACCGTCGACAAGTACGTCGGCGACGAGATCATGGCCTTCTGGAACGCGCCCCGGCTGCAAGAAAACCACGCCCTGCTCGCGGTCCGCTGCGCCTATGACCTGGTCAACCGCGCGCATGAGCTGCAGGAGCGATTGCTGGCCAAGGGCCTCCCGCCCATCCGTTGGGGCATCGGCATAAACTCCGGACCCGCGGTCGTGGGCATGATGGGATCGCGCAGCCGGCTGCAGTACACCGCGCTCGGCGACACCGTCAACACCGCGGCACGTTTCTGCTCGCACGCGCCCGCCTTCCAGGTCCTTATCGGACAGGAGACCTACGAGATGTGCAGGGACTACATCGCGGTCGACCTGGTCCCGGGCGTGCAGCTGAAGGGGAAGTCGGCCGAGAGGTTCCGGATCTACGAGGTGACAGCGGTTCGCCAGGCGCCCGGCTCACCGTGGGTGCAGTTTCCGACTCAGCTCGCCACGCAGTCGCATCACACGTACACCGCCCAGTACACGCAGCAGACGGTCATCGCGGCGGGTGAGTCCGGCTCGAGCGACATCCTGGTTGGCGAAGAGGCGCGTGAAGCGCTAGCCCGCCAGGGGCAATCGCCAAACTAACGAATCAGGTTCGCCGCAAAAACCCCAAGCGCCACCGTCGCGACGATCAGAAGGCCGATCACGCTCAGGCAGCTCATCGACTTCTTGGCCACTGGCTTGACCGGAGGCGTCGGGTTGTAAACGACATGGGGATAAGGCATCGCGGTCCCCTGTTGGGCGACGGCCATGCCGATCGGAGTCGAGGGGATCGCCGTGGCAGGAGTCGCTGGCGGCACCATCCGCGACAGGTCCGCCCCAGGTTCCAGGCTGCGCTGCCAACCCGGACACATCTGATCGGCGACCCGTGCCATCGCCTCGTCGAACTGCTGCCCGGTCTGGAAGCGGTCTTCCGGTCGTTTGGACAGCGATTTGAGGATCAGCTGCTCGAGCTCGGGGTTCAGACCGGGTCGGAACACGGAAGGCGGCTTGGGCGGCGCCTGGACGTGCTTGGCCATCAGCGTGAACGGGCCGTCGGCGTCGGATGCCGTGAAGGGCGGCCGGCCCACGACCAGCTCGTAGAACATGATCCCGGCCGAGTAGAGGTCGCTTCGCCCGTCGACCTTGCTGGACGCGACCTGCTCAGGGGACATGTACTGCGGCGTGCCGACTGTCGTCCCTGTCTTGGTGGCAGTTCCGCCGACTCCTGTGTCATCAGTCAGACGAGCGATGCCGAAGTCCGCCACCTTGACCATGCCCTCGTCCGAGATGAGCACGTTCTCGGGCTTCATGTCGCGGTGGACGATGGCGTGACGGTGTGCGTAGTCGAGCGCCTGCAGAACCCCGTGCATGACAGCGAAGACCTGCGGTGGAGGCAGCTGGCTCTGGATCATCAAGTCGCGGAGCGAGCGGCCCCGGACAAACTCCAGGACGAGGTAGTTGATGTTGCCCATCAGCTCCATGTCGTGCACCTGCACCAGGTTGGGGTGGCTGGTCCGGGCCATCACCTGGGCCTCCTGCAGGAAGCGCTTCAGCGCCACCGGGTCGGCCGACTGGATGAGCTCCTTGATGGCGACCTCGCGGCCCAGGCCAGGCTGCTCGGCGAGGTAGACCGCGCCCATTCCGCCCCGGCCGAGCTCGCGCTTGACGCGGTACTTGCCGATGTAGCGTTCGCCAGGAACCTGGGGAGGAGTCGTGATGGAAGCGATCGACGGCGGTGGTGTGGTCGGGGGCGGGACTGGGATGAGACGCATCGTCGCAGCAACGTCGGCGGCGAATGGCGACTCGGCAGCCGGAGATTTCGGCTTTGCCGGCTCAGGCGGATTGGTCTGCTCCGGGGTTGGCGCCCACGAAGGGACGGCCGGCCGCGGCGAGGACTCTGGCGGTTGACCGGAGTCGGTCATCTCGTGGGCGAGCCTAGCAGAGAACGTTCGCACTCGAGGCCCGCTTCGAACTGGGGTCAGCTATAGCCTTTTGGGGGCAATCCACCGATAATCTGGCCCGCAACAGGCCGCCTTCAGGAGGAGATTGATTCGAATGTCGCAGATGCCACCACCGCCCCCCGGCCAGCCTGCGCCGATGGGTGCACCACCAAGCGGGACTGGAAGCAACAAGAATCTGTACACGATCCTCGCGTGGGCCCTTCTCCCGCCGATCGGGAGCCTGATCTTCCTGTTCGTTGGGAAGGACGACCCCGACGTCAAGTACAACGCCGCCCAGGCGGTTGTCATCCATGGAGGCGCCTTCGCAGTCTGGATCCTGCTGAGGATTCTGACCATCATTTTCCTGCCCATTGCTTTCCTGCTCGTCATCTGGGACATCGTCTGGTTCGTGATCTGGGTGATCGGCCTGATCCTGGCCCTGCAAGCCGGCGGCAAGCGGGTTAGCTTCCCCGTGGTGGGACCGATGGCTCAGCAGTACGTGCCCATGGTCGAGGGCTGGGCCAAGTAGCGATTCTGCTTTCCAACAAAGGCCTCGCCTGTGGGCGGGGCCTTTTCTTTTACTCCACCGCCGACAGTTTCTCCAGCGCCTGTTCGATGCCCGCGCGCAGCTCGTCCCGTTCCTCACGCATCCGGTTGACCTCTGCCCGCGCCGAGGCCAGCTGGTAGCGGAGCCGTTCGACCTCTTCGCGCAGCTCGCTCAGGCGCGGATCAGGTCCCCCGGCATTCGACTGCGCGTCGGCCAGCTCGAGCTTGAGCCGCTCGACCGCCACCTTCAGCTCGCGGCGCTGGGCGAGCAGGTCCTGGACAAGCGACTCAGACGGCTTTGTCTGCTCTTTCGACATAGCGGCAAAGCCCGGGCTGGAATTCGCGCAAACGAAGGTGCTCCATCTCGCCGCGCAGGTAGCGGGCCTTGATCACGAGACTCCGGATGCCCCTGCTGCTCTCGTAGGGAAAGCGATACAGCTTGCCGGAATCGACGAGAAGGCAGACCGAGAGTTTCTCGCCGTCCTTCTCGAGGACGTGCTTGTAGCAGGGGACCGTACGCCGTGCAATTTCCATCTTCTTGAAACCGCCAACTCTTCCCGCAAGCACGTCGATCGGGCTTCGCATCTGTGCGAAATGCTAATTCAGCAGTGAGAGTTGCTCTGGCTCCGGCGGCGGTTTGAGGACTACGCGACGCCGATCGGAAACCCCGTGATGGGAGCGAAGACGCGCGACCTCGTGCATCGTCTTGTCGCCGAACGAAGGCGGTAGGTAGGCGCGGTCCTGGTATGCCTGCTCGTAGCGCGGCACGAGGTCGGGCCAATGCTTGGCCAGCACCGACATGAAGTGCTCTCGAGTTCCGTCTTTCAGGTGGAGCATGCCGGCCCACAGACCGGTCGCGCCTGCCGCGCGGGCAGCCTTGACGACCTGCTCGAGCTGCTCGGGCCGATCCGAGAGGCCAGGCAGGATCGGCGCCATGCCGACACCCACGTCGAGCCCGGCGCCCGTCAGCCTTTCGATTGCGCGAAGGCGCTGCTTCGGGTGAGCCGTGCCGGGCTCGGTCTTCCGCCAGATCTCGTCATCGAGAGTTGGAATGCTGAACGTGATGTGCAGCTCGGCGCGGGTCGCCAGCTCGCTCAGCACGTCGATGTCTCGGACGATCATCGGGCCACGCGTGATCATGGCCGCCGGGTTGGCGAAGTCGCGCAGCGTCTGTAGGCACTGGCGGGTCAGGCGGTATCGGCCCTCGGCAGGCTGGTAGGGGTCGGTCGCCGCCCCGATGACGACCGTCTCCTTGCGCCAGGAGCGGCGTCCGAGCTCGCTCCGGAGAACCCCCGCGACGTTCACCTTGACTCGCACAGTGCGGCCGTAGCGATCGTCTGACGGCCGGTCGGCGCGGAGCTCGAAGGCGCGGACGTAGCAGAAGGCGCAACGGTGCTCACATCCCGTATACGGGTTCAGCGACCAGGCGAATCCCATGTTCTTCACCGGGTTCAAAGCCGACTTGCACTCGACCTCCAGGTATTCGACGTCGGCAAGCCGGGGTTCCGGGAGGGCCACGCCTCCATCGTAGAACAGACGTTCGGTGTTAACAAGGTGGGCCGGCAACCGGCTTGACGGTCGGCGCGCGGTGTGGCCTGGGCCGGACGGTCGACGAAGGGCAGAAATCGTTGAGGACGCATTCCTCACACCTGGGCCGGCGCGCCACGCACACCCTCCGTCCGTGCAGGATCAGGCGCAGCGAAAGGGCGGTCCACTCCTCCTTCGGCACCATCGAGCACACCTGGAACTCGATCTTCACCGGGTCCTTGGTCCTGACCAGCCCGAGCAGGTTGGTCAGCCGGATCACATGCGTGTCGACGGCAAACCCCGGCACGCCAAATCCCGCGCCCAGGATCACGTTTGCCGTCTTGCGTCCGATCCCGGGGATCTTGATCAGGTCCTCCATGGTCCTCGGCACCTCGCCACCGAACAGGTCGACGAGCTTGCGGCTCGCGGCGATGATCCTCTTGGTCTTGGCCCGGAAGAAGCCCGTCGGCTTGATGAGCAGCTCGACCTCGGCCGGGTTGGCAGCCGCAAGGTCTTCCGCGGTTGGATAGCGCCGGAACAGCTCCGGCGTGACGAGATTGACCGACCGGTCCGTGGTCTGGGCCGAGAGGATCGTCGCGATCAGAAGCTGGAACGGGTTCTCATGCACCAGCTCCGTGACCGCCGGGTAAAGCTCCGCCAGGCGTTCCACGGTGAGCCTCGCGCGGGTCCTGGCGCCGCGCGGCGGCGGCGGCACCATCCACGATTTCTTGGGCTTAGGAGCCAAGCAGCCTGCGCGCTACACCCGCGATCTGCGTGCCGTCAGCTCGACCAGCGAGACGGGCGCTCGCGGCCTTCATCACCTGTCCGAATCCCTTCGGACCCTCGGGCTTCACCTCGGCGATCACTGCGCGAACCTCGGCCTCGATCTCCTGCTCGCTCATCGCCGCAGGCAGGAAACGGCGTAGCACCTCCATCTCAGCTTCCTCGCGACGAGCCGCGTCCTCACGTCCCGCCTTGCTGTAGACAGCGATCGCCTCTTCCCTCCGCTTGACTTCCTTGCGCGTTACGCGGACCACCAGGTCGTCGTCGATGCTCCCGGAGGCGCCCCCTTCCTTGCTCGCACGCACAAGCTCGCTCTTCAGCAGCGACAGGGTGTCGAGCCCGACTTCGTCGCGCTGCATGCGTGCGCGGACCGTTTCGGACTGGATACGATCGTAAAGAGCCACCATTCGCGATTGTCACATATGGACCGATCCCCGATAATCGGCGCCTATGGCGTACCTGGTGGCGGGGCCCTTCGTAGCTCTGGTCGGCATCATGGCGGTCTTTTTCGTCCTGCGCCGCAAGTCAGTCGACAAGCGCTCGATGTACTCCGCGCGGCGGTCCCAGATCGAGCACAAGGTCCGAGCGGCCCGCCAGAGGACGCTCACACCTCACGGCCGTGCCGAAAGGCCCCCCGAACAGCCGACCGAAGCTGTGTCGCCATTCGCGCCGACTCAGGTTCAGCCCACCAGCACCTACCAGCCGTCCGCCTTCGAGGCCCCGCCGGCGGCTCCCCCAGTGGCGCCGCCGTCCAGGCCGCAGCAGGCACCTCAGCCCCCGCCGTGGGAGCAGAGCCCCATCCCACCGCCGGCGCCCACGCCCAGCTTCGACTACCCCGTCGCGCAGCCCGAGCCATTCACGCCGGCGCCCGCGGAGCCCTTCCGGCCCGCGCCCCAACCCACTCCGAGGCCGTCGCCCGGCGAACCGTCGTGGACACCTGCACCGAAACCGGCCGAACCGCTCCCGCCAGCCCAGCCTGTCGCCCCGGTCGCTCAGTCCGCCTCGACCACAGCCGCCGGCGGATGGTCCGTCGTCAGCTCGGCCAAAGACGATTCGGCCAGCGCCGACGGCGGGTCGAAGAAGAAGAAAGGAAAGGGCGACGTCGCCACCGGGTCGTGGCAGCTCGCCTCGGGCGATGCGCCGGGCATGGAATCGGATGAGCCAGCGGCCAAACGCTCAAGCGGGACGGTGATGGCCGTAGCGCAGTATGCGGTGCTCGTCGTCGGCCTCGTGATGGTTCTCATCGGCGTCCTGGTCATGGTGGCCAACTCACACGTGACCTAAGACGGCGAGGGCGAGTGCCACGCCTCCGTCGCGCATAACCGTGTCGCAGACGCGCGTCCTGTAGCCGAGCTCTTCGATCTCGCCCGTCAGCTCACGATCCCGTTCGTCGAGCACAAACGTGCCGGCCACGTCGCGGTACAGCCGCGCGACCTCGATTGGATTCGGCGCGGGTCCGAGCGCACGCATCATCTCCACAGTCGGTCCCTTCAAAGCCACGCCCTTGACAATCGGAGTGACCGCAGTGGTGCGCTCTCGAGCCAGCAGATCTCGCGTGAGGTGAAGGATGGGAGCGATCGATATCAGAGGGTTGGAGGGACCGATGATCACGAGATCGGCCTCCTGGAGCGCGGCTGAAACCTCCGGTGAACGACGGGCCGAATCCATGCCCGCGAAATCGATGCCGAGCAGCCGCGGCTTGAGGCGCTCGCGCACGAAGTATTCCTGGAAGGACAGCTCGCCCGCCTCGGTCGTGAAACGCGTCCGCACGCAGTCATCGGTGATTGGAAGCACGCGGGTTGTGACACGAAACCGCTTGCAAAGCTGTTCCGTGGCTTCGGTCAGCGTGCCGCCGCGGCGCAGCACCTCTGCCCGCATCAGGTGGGTGCCGAAATCCTTGTCGCCGATGCGAAACCACGTGTCCTCACCGATCTCGGCCAGCGCCTCCAGCACGTTGAACGTGTCCCCGTTGACACCGTACCCGGCGTGCTTGTTGAAGACCCCCGCCAGTCGATAGATGACGGCGTCGATGTCGGGGCAGACCAGAAGTCCCCAGAACTCGTCGTCGTCGGCGGTGTTTGCGACGACGGTCAGGTCGACGCCGGGGATGGCGGTGTGAATCCCGGCCGCAAGCGCCGCGCCACCGGTGCCTCCGGCGAGCACGGCGACTTTCAGCGGAACAGGTCCTCCGCAGCCGGTCGTATCAGATCCCGCCCTGAACCGGCGCCGTGCAGGGTGAGACCACGCACGACCACAGCCGGAGTGCGAGCGGTTTTGCCCATCGCCAGGCCCGCGCTGGCGGCGATGTCGTCGGCGATCGCCAACACCGTGGCATGCAGCGGCAGACCTGCGTCGTCGTCTGTGCCGCGCAGGTCGATCAGCGCCGGCAGACCTGCGAGACCCAGCGCAACGTTGACGATGCCCAACCTCCAGGGCCGGCCGAATGTGTCCGAGATGATCACTCCCACCTCGACCCCGGTCAGCTCACGCAGTGCCGCGCGCAGACGCTCGGCGCTTGCATCCGGATCGACCGGCAACAAGGTGACCACGTCGGCGGCTCCGACATTCGAATGGTCGACCCCGGAGTTCGCGCACACGTAGCCATGCCTTGTTTCAGTGATGAGAACTCGCTCTGAACGCAGCACGCGCACGCTCTCGTCGAGCACGACCTGCACCATGCGGGGATCGGGTTTGGCGATCAGGCCGGCTGAGATTCGCACCGCCTCGTCGCTTACTTCGACTCCGGCCAGCTTGACAAGACGGCCCTCCGACTTGGACACGACCTTCTGCGCGACGACAATGATGTCGCCCGCGCTCAGGGTGGCGCGCTCCGAGATCATGCGGCCAAGGTCGTCTCCGGCCCGCACCTCCGGCAGGCCCTCGACGGCGATCAGCTCGAGGCGCCTCACACCGCGCGGCTGAGACGAGCCAGGTCGGAGGGTTCGTCGAGGTCGAGCGCGATCGCGTCGGAGTGAAAGACCACGAATTCCACTCCACGCGCTTCGGCGTCCTCCTGGAACTGCGCCAGGGAGTCATCGCCAAAGTGCAGACCGATCGCGTCGGGCGGGCGCAGGTACAGGGCGTTCGTCCCGCCCCGTCCGATGGCCGGCACCGCGACGGCGACCGGCGACGCATGCTGAGCAGCCACGCGCACCAGCCTCGCCACCGCGTCAGGCGTCACCAACGGCAGGTCGCTCGAAAGCAGCAGCACGGCGCCTGCGCCCTGCGCCCGCGCGCGCTCGATTCCGCGCCGCGCGGCCATGTTCTGGCCGTCTTCGTGCGGCTCGACCAGGACGTCTGCGCCCCATGCCACTGCCATCTCCGCCACCTCATCGCTGCCGGTCACGACCAGCACATGCCCGCCGGCGGCCGCTGCGCTCACCGCGAGGTGAGCATTGCGCCGAGCCAGCGTGCGCCGCGACTTTGTCCCGAGCGCCGGCGTCAGCCGCTGCTTGGCCGAATCGAAGTCCTTAACCAGCACGACGACCCACGTGGTCACCCCCACCGCTTGCGAATCCTCGGGAGAATCTGGGCACCGTACAGCTCAAGGAAGCGCGCCTGGCCATCCCCCGGCGAATGGAAAACGAGGTGATTGAAGCCAAGGTCGAGGTAGGGCCGCAATTGTTCGATGTGCTCGTCCGGGTCGCTGGCGACGAGCCACCGGCGGTGGGCCACGTCCTCAACGGTTCTGGCCAGCCGCTCCATCTCGCGAGGATCGTCGATGCCGGCCTTAGCCTCGGCCGGAAGCGCGAGAGCGGCCCATATCTTGGTGTCCTCCATCGCCCGCTTTCGATCGGTGTCGTAGGAAACCTTGACCTCGATCATCCTGTCCAGCTCGCCGGCATCGCGGCCTGATTCCTTCGCTCCATCGCTGAATGACGGGAGCAACTGCTCCGAATAGAGCTCCATTCCTTTGCCGGACGTGCAGATGAGGCCGTCGCCGGCGCGACCTGCGAACTTCGCCACCTGGGGTCCCCCTGCGCCGATGTAGATAGGCACGGACTCGGCGGGGCGGTCATAGATCGTCGCGTTCTTTGTGTGGAAGTAGTCGCCGTCGAAGGTCACCGACTGCTCCGTCCAGAGAAGGCGGATCAGCTTGACCGCCTCGCGAAGCCGGGCGAAACGCTCTCGGTTGTCCGGCCACTGAACACCGAGAGCGCCCTCGTTCAGGTGCTCGCCGGTGCCGACGCCGAGAACCATCCGTCCTGGCAAAAGCACGCCCAGGGTGCCGAATGCCTGCGCCACGATCGCGGGGTGATAACGGAAGGTCGGCGTCACCACCGATGTGCCGAGGGCGACGCGCGACGTGCGCTCGCCCGCCGCGGCGAGCCAGGCAAATGCAAACGGCGCATGGCCGTCGGAGTGGCGCCATGGCTGGAAGTGGTCGCTGACGAACACCGAATCAAATCCGGTGGCCTCGGCCGCGATGGCGAAGTCCAGAAGCTCGCGAGGCCCGAACTGCTCGGCGGAAGCCTTGTAGCCGAGCCTTAGCTTTGGTGGCAAGTTAGGGGCGCTTGAAGTAACGCTTCCAGCTGAATGCCACGCCGCTGATCGCGGCCGCAACCACCACGACCCCGAGTGCGATCAGGCTGTGGTTGTCGAAGGTCGAGACGCCGGCCGCAGTCAGCAAGACGATCACTGCCACCGCCATGACCATCATCACCACGAGCGCGATCGCTCGGTGCAGTTTCATCGTCTCGGTTAGCTTACCGATCGTGGGTAAAACGGAAGTCTTGCGCCTGGGTTCTGTCACCTCGACCCAGGATGTCGCCCGTGAGCTGCCTGTCGGCTCGATCGTGATCGCCGACCATCAAACCGCAGGGCGCGGACGCCTCGAGCGACGATGGGACGCGCCGGCGGGCACCGCCCTGCTGGTGTCTTTTGTGCTGACGCCAAATCCACTGCTGAGCCTCGCCGCCGGTGTGGCCGCAGCCGAAGCATGCGGGCCACCGGTCATGCTCAAGTGGCCCAACGACCTGCTCCTCGGTGACCGAAAGCTCGGTGGCATCCTCGTCGAGACGACGCAAGGCAAGGCGATTTGCGGTGTCGGCATCAACTTGAGCTGGGCGCCGGACGGTGCCGCTCAGCTGAATCAACCACGCGATGAGGTGTTCGAGAAGGTGCGCGAGAAGATCGCTGTGTGGACTTCGGCTCCCCCGGAGCGGATCCTGGCGCGGTGGCGAGAGCTGTCAGCCTCGCTCGGCCGGCGCGTGCGGGTTGATGTTTCCGGCCGGGCCACCGAAGGCGTGGCCGAGGACATCGGTCCGGCGGGCGAGCTGATCGTTGACGGTCATCCGTTTGTCGCCGGCAGCATCACGCACTTATGAGAGCCGCGATCTGGGGCAGCACTTCTCCTGACCGGCCGTTGATGACGACTTGCGCAAACCGGTCAAATGGCGTCGGTTCGGCGTTGACCACGATCATGCGAGCGCCGGCGCGCAGCGCCACCAGCGGAACCTCCGCGGCCGGGTAGACCACCAGCGACGAGCCGACGACCAGAATCACGTCGGCATTCCGGGCCAGCTCGAGCGCCTCATGCATTGCGGCGACCGGCATCGGCTCTCCGAACAAGACCACCGTCGGCTTCAAACGTTGTCCCCCGCAGTTGCGACATCGCGGAGGCATCTCCGCGCCGAGTCGCGCCTGAACGTCCGCGCGAAGCTCGAGGCGGCCGCAGTCGAGACACTGCACTTTGCGCCCTGATCCGTGCAGCTCGATCACGCGCTTGCTGCCCGAGTCCTGGTGCAGGCCGTCGGTGTTCTGGGTGATGACGGCGACGAGGCGGCCGGCCGCCTCGAGCTCCGCCAGCGCGAGGTGGCCTGGATTCGGCTTGGCGGCGAGCGCGACACGGCCCCGCTCGCGGGAAACCTTCCAGTAAGACTCGGGGTCGGCCAGGAAGCTTTCGATCGACGAGACCTTGACCGGGTCGTACTTGGTCCAGAGCCCTCCCTCGCCGCGAAACGTCGGGATTCCGCTTTCGGCCGATACGCCCGCCCCCGTCAGCGCGACCGCGTGCTGTGACGCGGAAAGGAGCTCCGCCGCCCGCTCGACCGTCATCCGAAGACGGACTGCGTGGCGTGCAACGCCGCGTTGAATGCAGCGTCGGTGATGCCGGTTGGTAAGAGGGCGATGACCAAGAGCCTAGCGACCGGACCGGCGAGAGCAACGCGCGAAGCGAGGCGCAGGTCGCCTATCCAGTCGCGAACCACGCGGCCGGTATGTTAAGTGCGGTGACCTCGGCCGTCCCCGAATCCCGGCGCATGGTCTTTCTCTACGTGGCGGCCGGGGCGGTTTTCGCGACCATCGCGGCGCGCGGCCTGACCGTACCGCTGTACGCCCACGACCTGGGCGCGAGCAGGTTTGCAGTCGGCGCCCTGTTTTCCGTCGCCACCATCGCCGCGGCGATGCTCTCTTTGCCATCCGGTGTCCTGGTGGACCGATTCGGCGCCCGCACCCTGCTGGGCATCTCGCTCGTGCTCACGGCGGTCTCGCAGCTCGCGACCGCGCTCACCCCGAGCGTGGCTCCTTTGTTTCTCTGGCAGATCATCGGCGGTCTCGCCGCCGGCGCCCAGCAGTCGGCCGTGTTCAGCGCGGTGACCGAATCGGTGCCCAGGGGCAAGCTTGGGCGGGCGATGGGATGGCTGACCCTATCGATGCAGCTTGGCTTTACTCTTGGCCCGGCCCTCGCCGGCCTTGCGCTCCGTTGGATCGATGTGCGCACCGATATTGCGGTGACCACGGCGCTGCTCGTCTTCACGATTCCCGGGGCGCTTGCCACCAGCCAGACGCGTCAGCACATCGGCCAGGGGCTCTCGCTGCTCGCTCCGCTGCGGGCGCTGGCCAGGCAAGCGGCCTTCACGCCGGTGGTGATCGGGCTGATCAGCATGACGCTGGCCTGGGGCACGTTCGGCGCATTCGCCCCCATCTTTGCGAGGGAGGGCCTCGGCCTCCCGGCGGCGCAGGTCGGGTACCTGCTCGCGCTGCAGGCCGTGTTCAACGCCGGCTCTCGACCGATCGCCGGACGGCTCGTAGACCGGGCGCGCAGGCGGTGGCCGATCGTGCTGACGGGCGTGGTCATCTGGTCCGCCGCGATGGTGGTGCTGGGCCACCTCACCGGCTTTTTGGTGCCGGCGATCGTGATCGCGATCGGAACGCCCTTCATGGCGACAGCTTTCGTCGCGATCGGTGTGGTTTTCGGCGACCTATCCAGCGCATCTACGCGCGGCGTCACCATGGGCATCTACGGCACGGTTCTTTTCGTCGGCCTCTCGGCCGGACCGCTGATCTTCGGTCCGATCGTCCAGAGCGCCGGCTACGCGGCCGGATTCACCGCTTGTGCTGTCGTCTCGGTGCTTCTCGGACTGGCGATGGCTGTGATGCAGGCTGAGCCGCTGCGCCGGCGTTCAGAAGTTCCGCTCCCCCCTGCTGCGCCGGGGACCTGACGTAAGCGGACAGCACCGCCTGGTGGCTCGGGAAGGCGACCTGCGGCAGCTCGTCCGGCGAGAAGACGGCAACTTCTAGCATTTCGGGACCCGCGCTGATCGACTCGCCGTCGACCAGGCGTCCGCGGTAGGCGATGCCGATGATGCTGGACGCGGTCGTCTTCGCGATGTGATAGACGCCGAGCAGACCCGTCAGCACGACCTGTGCATTGATCTCCTCCCTGCACTCCCGAACCGCGGCGGCAGCGGGGTCCTCGTCGTCGTCGACGAAGCCGCCGGGTAGACACCACAGGCCGTAGCCGGGCTCGATGGCCCGACGGCCCAAGACGATGCCGCCGTCGGCCTCGACCACCACCGCGGCCGCGACCTTCGGGTCGCGCCAAAGGACGTACCCGTCTTTCGGGCACACCTCGAGCGCGTGCCCCTCGATGGTCTGCAAGACGAGCGGCGCGCCACAGTTGACGCAGAAGTGCGCCACGAGGTGGACTCTAGACCGGTTCGGCCTCTGGCCTCGCCGCGCGCGGCTTGGGCGCCGGACCCTTCATGTCGGCGACGCGGACCTGGTTGCGACCGCCCTGCTTGGCCGCATAGAGCGCCTGGTCCGCGCGGTCGATCAACTGTGTGAACAGCGCCGCGTCGTCGGTCGCCGCGACGCCGACGCTGATGGTGAGCTTCAATCCGCCCGGAAAAGTCGCAGCGGCAACCTTCGCGCGAATGCGTTCCGCAAGGGTGTGTGCGCCAGGTTCAGTCGTCTCGTGGAGGATCAGCGCGAACTCCTCCCCGCCGTACCGCGCGCAAACGTCGGACTCGCGGGCGCCGGTGACCAGGATCTGGGCCAGTTCCGCCAGCACCGCATCGCCGTTCAAGTGCCCATACGTGTCGTTGACCTGCTTGAAGTGGTCGATGTCGATCATCAAGAACGCGATCGCATTGTGGTGGCGGCGGGCTCGCTGCATCTCCTGCAGGAACCGCTGCGCGAGGTGCCGCCGGTTGGGCAGCTTGGTGAGCTCGTCGGTGAGGGCGTTCTCCTCCTGGGCCTGGAAGAGCTGGGCGTGGCGGATGGCGATCGCCGCCTGGGAGGCGACCCCGTTCAGGAGGTCCGCCTGGTCTTCGGACAGCTCTCGCCATGCGTTGAGGTAGAGCTCCATCGCACCCATCAGCTGCCCCGACCGCTGGATGGGAACGACCAGCACGTGCTGCGGGTGGCCGCCGGTGTCCAGGCCTGGGGCGGTTTGCTCGTCGAGCTTGACGACCAGCGGACGCATCGCGGACAACGCCGAGCTCAAAGGTTCCTCGTCGATCTTGCGCATCCCGCCGCGGGCGCGTGTATTGAGGTTGTAGGAAGCCTCGCGGTACATCTCGGTCTTGCCGGTTCGGACCAGGTACATGGCGCCGGCGACCGCGCCCATGATCCGGCCGGCGTGGGTGAGGGCGACGTTGAGGACCTCTTCCAGGGCCAGCGAGGAGTTGACCGCGGACGCGATCGCCAGCAAAAGGGCGGCCCGATCGCGGGCGCCGCTCTCGTCGGCCAACGCAGCTTCGAGCTCGCGGGCGGTGCCGCGATTCCGCATGAGGGAGACGGTCAGGAGGATGAGGGCCAAGACCAGAAAGACCGACGTGATCAGGAGTACGGCTGCGAGGTCCAAGAGTCACTCCTATGGGGCCCGGAGGTTGCCATAGGTTAACGCGGCAAACTTCGACTTGGTTCTATACTCGGCCCGATCTGGAGCCGCTTTCTTTTGACGACCTTCCTCTCGGTGGCGAGTGGACCACGCGCCGCCGCACCGTCTCCGACGCAGAGATAGCCCTGTTCGCCGGGGTCGCCGGCGACCTCTCCCCGCTCACCATCGAGGCTTCCGGAGATGGGCGCCGTCCCGCTCCGCCCGCATTGGTGGTCGCGATGGCGGTCGGCCTGGGCTCCGTCGACACGCCCG
>VBGP01000093.1 GCA_005880795.1 Chloroflexota bacterium
GGGAGGACGACCCCAACCTTTTCTACCAGCAGCACGCGGAGTCGGAGCAGGCGGTGAAGTCGCAGATCTCGGAAGCGATCGCGACCTTCCCCGAGGTCACGCTGCCGCGCGAGATCCTTCGCCTGATCGCGCAGATCTCGATCGCCCTGGAGGTCGACGGTCACCGCTCCGACCTCGTCTGCGCCCGGGCCGCCCAGGCGAAGGCCGCGTACGACAGCGACGAATCGGTCGGCGTGAGCCACATCACCGACGTGGCGGAGATGGTGTTCGCGCATCGCGTGCACTCAGTCCCCTTCGGCAAGGGCGGTCCGAACCTCGGCGAGGTCATCTCGCGCATGGTGGGTCAAGGCTGAACACCAAGGAAACGGTCGAGGCGTTCAACGACGCCTTCGGCCGCCACGACGTCGACGGCGTGATGGCGCTGATGACCGACGACTGCCTGTTCGAGAACACGCTCCCGCCGCCGGACGGCGAGAGGCATGTGGGGCAGGCGGACGTGCGTCGGTTCTGGGAAGAGTTCTTCAGCGGAACGCCGCAGGCCCAATTCGAGACGGAAGAGATGGTCGTAGCGGGCGACCGCGCGGTCGTCCGATGGCGGTTCAATTGGGGAAGCGGGCACGTCCGCGGAATCGACCTGTTCAAAGTCCGCGACGGCAAAGTCGCCGAAAAGCTCAGCTACGTGAAGGGCTGACGTTACTTTCGGACGCCCACCGTCGATGTCTAGGCCCAGTCATGCTCTTCCCCATTCATGGGGAAGTACCCGCCGCAAGGCGGGGGATGGGGCTGATGTGAACCTCGTGTCTGGGTCCGGCGCTGCGCTTGAACTGACGATGTGAGCCTGCTTGCTCTTCCCCATTTATGGGGAAGTACCCGCCGCAGGCGGGGGATGGGGCTGATGTGAACCTCGTGTCTGCGTCCGGCGCTGCGCTTGACTGACGATGTGAGCCTGCTTGCTCTTCCCCATTTATGGGGAAGTACCCGCCGCAGGCGGGGGATGGGACTGATGTGAACCTCGTGTCTGGATCCGGCGCTGCGCTTGACTGACGATGTGAGCCTACTTGCTCTTCCCCATTTATGGGGAAGTACCCGCCGCAGGCGGGGGATGGGGCTGATGTGAACCTCGTGTCTGGGTCCGACGCTGCGCGCGAAACGAGCTTTCTGCGCAAGAAGCACGTAATCCTCGGAGGAAGCGGAACCCGCCACTAGACTGGGGCCTCGTGGCGGCGTCGCAGGAACCTTCCCTCCAGCCAAGGCGTGCGGCCGAGCTCCTCGAGCGCGTCGAGAAGAACATCCACCGCGTCATCGTGGGCAAGGACCGCGTCGTGAGACTCGCCCTCGCCGGCATGGTGTCCGGCGGCCACGTCCTGCTCCAGGACCTCCCCGGCACCGGCAAGACCATGCTGGCCCGAGCCCTCGCGACCTCGGTGGGCGGCACCTTTCGCCGCATCCAGTGCACGCCCGACCTCTTGCCCTCCGACATCACAGGCTCGAGCGTCTTCAACCAGAAAGACCTGACCTTCGAGTTCATCCCCGGACCGATCTTCGCCAACATCGTCCTGGCCGACGAGGTCAACCGCGCCACGCCGCGCACGCAGTCGGCGCTGCTGGAGGCGATGGGGGAGCGACAGGTCACCGTCGAGGGCACGACGCGTGCGCTCGAGCCCCCGTTCTTCGTCGTCGCCACACAGAACCCGACTGAGTTTCACGGCACCTATCCGCTGCCCGAGTCGCAGCTCGACCGCTTCGTCCTCGCGGCCGAGATGGGTCCGCCCACCGACGCCGAAGCCCTCGAGGTCCTCGCCCGGCGCGAACACGGCGATCCCATCGCCGACTTGACCGCGGTTGTCGACATCAGCGATGTGATCGAGCTGCAGGAGGCGTGCCTCCGCGTCGTGGCCGCGCCTGCCATCCGAACCTACCTCGTCGCGCTGCTGCAGGCGGTCCGCGCGCGCCCCGACGTCCTGCTCCCGGCGAGCATGCGCTCCGGCGTCTACCTGCAGCGCGCCGCGCAGGCGTGGGCGCTGTTCGAAGGCCGCGACTTTGTGCTGCCCGACGACATCAAGCTGCTCGCGATACCGGTTCTCGCCCACCGGCTTGGCATGCGGGGAAGGGGGAGGGCTGCCGAGATGCTCAACGAGGTCGTCACCTCGCTGCCGATTCCGCCCCTCCGACAACACTGAGACCGACCTGGCGCGTCGGCGGAGCCCTGGCGCTCTGGCTGGTCCTCGAGTGGTACGGCGCGACATCAGAGGTGCCATGGCTCTTCCTACTCGCGGCATGGCTCCTTGCGCTGGTCATCGCGGCCGCGGGTTACGCCGCCTGGAGCCGCGCCGGCCTGCGCCTGCATCTCGCCGTGCAGACGAGCCGTCCCGCGCCTGAATCGCCGACGGAGGAGCTGCCCGAACCCGTGCTGCGCCGGTCGCCAGTCGCGGTCCCGCTGTTCGAGGGCGACGGTGTCGAGATCGAGGTCGGGTTGGACACGAAGGGCCGGGCACGCGGGCCGGCGTGGATCGCCGGGGAGGTGGGGGACAGGAAGGTCATGTTCGCCACAGGGCTGGTGCCGAAAGCAGGCTGGCGGCGGCTGAAGGTGCTGCGGGAGCTGCGCCGCGGCCCGATCGGCGCGACAGGTTGGGCGGTCGGGACGAGCGATCCGTTCGGTTTTTTTGCCGGCCGCAGATGGTGCGCTGACTCCGAGGTTGCGCTCGTGCTGCCGCGCTTCACGTCGTTCGCCAGGCGATGGGAGGCCCGGGAGGTGGAGGCGGCGACCGCGGCGCCGCGGGCCGGCAGCGGCAACGAGCTGTTCGGGATTCGCGAGTACCGGCCAGGCGATTCTCTGCGTCGCATTCACTGGCGGTCGAGCGCGCGGCGGGGAGAGCTGGTCGTCCGCGAGTACGAGCCGCCCGGCGTGCGGACACTGCACATCGTCGTCGACCCCGCGCCGCCGACCGATGAGGTCGCGGATCAGATCGCGCGCATCGCCGCCTCGGAGGCGTGGGACTGCGTCAAGGATGGGGGGCGGGTCGTCATATCCGCATCCGGACTTGAGCCGACTCGCGAGGAGCGCGACGTGTGGCCGCTTCTTGAGTGGCTTGCTCGCTATCCGACCGGCCCCTCCGGCCCTTCGGGCCCACTCGCGACGAATCGCGAGGAGCTGATCGTTGTGACGGCCGATCCCGCATTGATTGCAAATGCGAAAAGGGCTTGGGTCGTCGGCGATGCGATCGTCGACACCGACGTCCCGTTCGAGCGGGTCGGAACTTCGTGGCCGCTTTGATCGGGCCCGCGCGGGACCCTGACAGTCCGGACTATCCGGCAATGCTCCCGAGCGAAACCACCGTTAGTCCGGACTATCAGAGGTTCAGGCTCCCCCGCTTGCCCCGCTCGCCCATCGAACACTCGGTGGAAGCGCGCGCGTTTGTCTTCTCCGCCTTTGCCATCGCGGTGCTCGCGATCGTCCTCTACGGCCAGGACTACGTCGTCCCGGCGATCGGCCTTGCCGCCGCTGCGGTGGGACACGTCGTGAGCTATCGCGAGCGCACGCGCAGGCGCGACTTCTGGCGCCAGGCGTTCCTCGCCGCGCTGATCTTCGGTGCGCTGTTCTACGTCATCGCCGATTCGACGCTTGCGCTGTTCGGCGGCATCCTGCCGCAGGCCAACTTCGCGGTCCTTCTCGTCGCGATCACGAGCTTCGACCTGAAGACTCGACGTAACTGCTACTCGAGCCTGTGGATCAGCCTCGCGATCCTCTATCTCGCCGCGGTCTACGCCTGGGATTACACGTTCGGCCTGCTCGTCGCGTTCTGGGTGGCGTGCCTGGCGGCGTTCTGGATGGCCTCGCATCTCCGCCGGCTGAACGCGCCGATGAGCGGACCGGTGCGCGCGATCGCGCTCATCGCTGTCGTGGCGTTGATCGCCGGCGCCGGCTGGTTCGCCGCTGTGCCGCAGCCGTCGGGCATTCCCATCTCGCCTCTCGTCATCTCGCTGCCGAACTTCACCAGCTTCCGCGGCGACATGGAGAGCCCGGCTCTTCCGCTCGTGCAGGTGAGCGGCGACTCGTCGGGCGCCACCAGCAGCGTCGACCTCCACTTTCGCGGCCGCCTCGGCGACGCGCCGGTGATGTACGTGCGCACCGGCGCGCCCGCGTACTGGCGCGGCCTGGTCTTCGACACGTACCGCAACGGTGTGTGGACCGCATCGAACCACTTCTATCGCCAGACAGAGCCCTACGTGCCGCCGCGACTTCTGCCTCCCGCGCCGCCGGGCAATCGCGGCACGTTCGTCCAGACCTTCCGCGTCCTGCGGCCGATGCCCGCGGTGATCGATGCGGCGTATCCGATCGAGAGCCTCTACGCGCCTGTGTCCGGGCTGCGCGAGGACGCGTATGGCACGTTTCACACGCCCGACCAGCTTCGTCCGGGCCAGACGTATTCGGTCGTCTCCTACATCCCGGATCTGTCGCCGCAGCGCCTGCGCGCCGACGAGAGGGAGGCCGTCCTTGAAGATTCCACCGGGGCGTATCAAGACTTCAGCACGCTGTCTGCGGCTGGCCGGCAGCTGGCGGGGAGAGTGGCCGCCGGCACCACCAACGAGTTCGACACCGTGATGGCCGTGACCAACTACCTGCAGCACAACTTCACCTACACCCTCGCGCTGCCACCCGTGCCGGCGGGCAGGGATCCGGTGGACTGGTTCCTGCTCGACGTCAAGACCGGCTACTGCGAGCAGTTCGCGACAGCCGAGACGCTGATGCTCCGCAGCCTGGGCATCCCGGCCCGGCTCGCCACCGGATACGCGACCGGCGACTACGACCCCGTCCTGAACCAGGCCGTGGTCCGCGAGCGCGACGCGCACGCGTGGGTCGAGGTCTGGTTTGGGAGCCACGGATGGGTGCCGGTCGACCCCACGCCTGGGGTCTCGCCGCTGGCCGCGACCCAGTTCCCGAGTCACTGGGCGGCGGGCGGCATCGCGCGGCTGATCCCGCACCTGACCGTCGGAGCGCCGGCGGCCGCCCTTGGCTCGCTGGGCGCGCTCGGCGTGATCCCGCTCGCGGTCGGCATCGCGCTGGCGATCGTGGTCGCCTACGCATGGCTGCGGCGGCGCCGCTGGACGGCCAGGCCAAAGCCACAGCCCGGCGAGTCGGAGCTGCTCCACCTCTATGAACGTCTCCAGCGCCGGTTGGTTCGGCGGCGCGCCCCGCCGGAAACGCCGCTCGAATATCAGGACGCGATGCAATCGGTGTTGCTTTCCGAGGTGACTGGAGCGGTGAACGAAGGCGTGTATGCGGGTCGCTGGCCCGATGCGCGCCGGGTGCGCGAGCTGTCTGAGCGGATATCCTCAGGTTGATGGCCCAAGCTCTGAAAACCACGGGCGCCGAGAGCGTCCGCTGGAACCTCAACGACCTTTTCACCTCGCCCGACGACCCGAAACTCGAGGCCATACTCGCCCGCGAGCTCGAGCGTGCTAAGGCGTTCGAGGCGAAGTACAAAGGCAAGGTCGCGACGCTCGACCCGAAGGCCTTCACGGCGATGATGCGCGAGCTCGCCGATTACGAAGAATCCTCGACGAAGCCCGAAGTCTACGCGTACCTGCTCCACAGCCAGGACACGCAGGACCACGCCGCGGGCCGCCTCCTGGCTCGCGTGCGAGAAGCGAGCGCCGAGCGCGGAAGCCACCTGGTCTTCTTCTCGCTAGAGCTCGCCCAGGTCAGTGACGAACACGCCGCCCGGCTGTACGCGGACGCCGAGTCGGCGACCTACCAACACACGGTTGAAGAGGCGCGAAAGTTTCGGCCGCACCAGCTTTCGGAACCGGAAGAGCGCGTCCTTACCGACTTCAGCCCGGTGGGCAACGCATCCTGGGTCCGGCTGTTCGAGGAGCTGTGCGCGCGTATCCACGTCGGCATCGACGGTCAGGAGCTGACCCTTGACCAGGCCCTGACCCTGATGCGTGAACCGGATCGCGAGGTTCGCCGCAAGGCCAGCATCGCGGTGACCGAGGCACTGAATGGCGACGTGCGCACGCGCGGATACCTCTTCAACGTGATCCTGCAGGAGAAGGCGATCGACGACCGCTTGCGGCATTTCCCGACCTGGCTGAGCTCACGCAACCTGGCGAACGAAACGTCCGACGAAGCGGTGCAGGCGCTGGTCGACGCGGTGACCAGCCGGTACGACATCAGCGCCCGCTACTACCGCGTCAAACGACAGCTGCTCAACGTCGGTGAGCTGCACGAGTGGGATCGCTACGCGCCGGTAAGCGACACCAGTCGCGACCTCACGTGGGAGGACGCGAAGGAGCTCGTGCTTGGCTCCTACACGCGGTTCTCCAGGCGCGCTGGATCCCAGGTGGAAGAGTTCTTCAAGAACGGGTGGATCGACGCGCCCGTCACCTCGGGCAAGGCCGGCGGCGCCTACTGCATGCCGGTGACCCCGCATCACCACCCCTATGTGATGATGAATTTCACCGGCAAGCTGCGCGACGCGCTGACCCTGGCGCACGAGCTGGGCCATGGCCTGCACGACCGGCTCGCGGTGAAGCAGCACATCTTCGACTACCACCCACCGCTCACGCTGGCGGAGACCGCCTCGGTTTTCGGCGAGGCGCTCACTTTCGACCGGATCATGGCCGAGGAGAAGGACCCCAAGATCCGGCTCGCGATGCTGTGCAGCCAGTGCGAGGACGCCTTCTCGACCGTCTTCCGCCAGGTCGCTTTCAACCGGTACGAGGACGCAATCCACACCGCGCGTCGCGGCGAGGGCGAGCTGTCGGTGGAGCAGCTGGGCGAGCTTTTCCAGGACAAGCTCCAGCCGATGTTCGGCGACGCGCTGATCCTGACCGACGAGCACAAGGTCTGGTGGAGCTACGTCAGCCACTTCATGCACACGCCGGGGTATGTGTACGCCTACGCCTTCGGCAACCTTCTGGCGTTGTCGGTCTACCACCGGTACCTGGAGCTGGGCGAGCCGTTCGTCGACGACTACCTCGAGTTCCTAGCCGCGGGCGGATCGACGCGCCCCGATGAGCTGGTGCGGCGGATCGGCATGGACATCACCGACCCAGATTTCTGGGACGCGGGCCTGAAGATCCTGGACGGCATGGTGACCGAAGTGGAGCGCCTGGCTGCCATGTAGCGCACGGCTGACGCCAATCTCCGGATAGTCCGGACTATCGAGAACTTCTCGCCGGTCTGATACCGGATAGTCCGGACTATCCGACGAAGGACGGCAGACGTGCGGAATTCAGGCGACCGATAAACTTAAACGAAACAGCTGGACCCGCCGCCGGCCGCGGCGCTATCGCAAGGAGTGACATGGCCGTCACCGAGACCATTGCGACCACCGATCTCGAGTTCGCTCGCCAGCTCGGCCAGCAACTGCGCGTCGACTCCATCCGCTGCAGC
>VBGP01000094.1:0-1414 GCA_005880795.1 Chloroflexota bacterium
GGCCCTGCGCACCATCGGGACCGGCGTCGCCCGCGATGTGAGCTTTTCCCGCCGCTTCCTGCTCGAGCTGCGCTCGTACACCGCGCTCGAGCACGAGGCCATCCCTCGTCTCTACGAGCTCGCCTATGAGGGCGAATCTCCGTACATGGTCACCGAGCTCGTCGCGGGCGGCACCCTCGAGAGTTGGTTTGGGGACGGCCAGCGCTACGAGCCACTCGGCGTCATCGCGCTGCTGCGGCCCATCGCGAGCGCGCTCGATTACGCACACTCGCGGGCCACGGTGCACCGCGACGTGAAGCCGGCCAACATCCTGCTCGCCGAAGACGGCCGCACCATGCTCACCGGTTTCGGGTTGGGCACCGTCGCGTCGTTCAACAACGGCCCCGGCGCAAGCGGAGCCGTCGCCCCCGATTACGTCGCCCCGGAAAGACTGGTGGGACGCGAGGTCGACGGGCGGGCTGACGTCTACTCGCTCGCCGCGGTCATCTTCGAGGCGACCACGGGACGGCGGCCTTTCTCGTCCAAGAGCTGGATCGAAACGTTGAGCCGCCGCCTCTACGAGCCGCCGCCCAACGTGCGCGAGGTCGCCGCGGATCTTCCTGCCGCCTTTGCCGCGACGCTACAGCTGGCGATGGACCGCGACCCCAACCGCCGTCCCGCAACCGCGGGCGAGCTGCTCGACCAGCTCGAGTCCGCGTTGACGTCGCCCAACGGGACTCCGGAACGCGTGCGCCGGCTGCTGCCCGCGATGCGCGGTGGCGGCATCGGCTTGAGCGCGCTGGTCGTGGTTGCCGTAGGTGCGGCCGAGCTGGTGTGGCTGTTCGAAGGCTCGGGGCTTTCAGTCGTGATGCGCGCGGCGCATCGATTGCTGGGCGTCGGCTAGAAGAAGCTAGGCCGAGCGACCGTCGACCATCATCACCGAGTTGCAGGTGAAGAGCCGGTCGACCGTGAATCCCGGATTCACATTCGAGGGATCCTGTCCGATTGCCGCACCGATCTGCTGCACGAGCTGCTGCGCGGGGACGCTCATGCCGAACACGGTTCCGCTGGTCGGCATGATGTCGAAGACCCCGTTGTGGGCGACGAGCACGACCGATCCGCTCCAGCCGGCCCCGTCATAGATCCCGCTTGCGGTGACGATCGCCCCGGCCTCGGAGTTTTCGCTGATCGTCAGCTTGAGATTCGAGACGGAAACTCCCGACTGCTGCACGGCGGCGACCAGGTCCTGCGCGCTGTAGCCGCGGTGCACCGCGCCGTTCTGCTCGATGTCGGCGCTGGCGCAGGACTCGAGCGATGCGACCGCCACAAACGGCCCCTCACCGTCCGTCCCGAGCCCGCTCACACCGTTGACCGTGATCGTGTAGATGCCCGCGGGTGCGTTCTTGATCACGACGACAGGCAGCTTGCCCGTCGC
>VBGP01000094.1:1578-9030 GCA_005880795.1 Chloroflexota bacterium
AACGGGTCGTTGGGGTCGGGCTGGATCGGACCCGCAGGGCCGATGCTGCCGTTTGGATTCGCGGTCGCCTGCTGGCCCGCATTGATCGTCACCGAACCGGAAGAGTTGTGGAGGGTCACCGTCCCGACGAAGACCTTGACCGTCATGGTGCCGTTGGCCGCGATGAGCACCTCGAACTTCGTGCCGCGCACGCTTGCCGTCGCGGCCTTGCCGTGGACGTCGAAGCTGGCGCCGCTGACGAGGTGCTGGACGTTGGTGAAGATGCGGCCGACCTGCTGCGTCAGCGACACATCGTGCAGGTTGCCGCTCTTGGTGAAGTGGGCCGAGTCGAGCGTCACCGTCGTGCCCTTGGCCAGCCGGGTCAGGGTGCCGTCGGGCAGCGTGATGCCGGCCAGGCCTTTCGCGTCCGTGGCCACGGTGTCGGCGGCGCGGACGACGGCTCCCGTGCTCGCCGCGTTGGCGGCGCCCGAGCCGTGCGCGACCGTGGCGTTGGGCTGGTAGACCGTGAGCGTGGCGGAGGCGTCCACCGCAGCCTGGGCCGCGACGTTGAGCCATACGAGAACGCCGGCCACGATCAGGACGAGCACCGCCAGGACGATCAGGAACCGGCGCCCGCCGCGGCGTGGTTTGGAAGGCGTTCTGGGGGCTGCGGTCGCCATGCTGCCCGCGAACGATAGCTCAGGGAGTCGCTATCTGTGCCCTTCGACCACCATCATGTTGTCCCCGTTGGCCGAAGCGCACGAATAGACCCGGTCGACTGTGAACCCCGAGGGGATCGAGCTGATCGACTGGCCGCCGTACGAGCTCAGGTTCTTGACGACCTGAGTCGTCACGTTGATGCCCCGCACGGTGACCTGGGTGATGACCGCGCCCAGGTCGGGGGTGGCCGCGTAGAAGTCGATCGTCCACGACAACGGCAGGCCGCCGACGGTGGAGTCATAGACGATGCGGGCGGAAGTGGGGGACGCGCCCTGGACTGAGATCGTGACCCCGGTCGAGCCCGACTCGGCGAGCGCGCTCGCGATCTGCGAGTTGCTCAGCGTTTCGCGCACCACGCCGCCGGTGTCCACGTTGTCCGCCGAGCACGGTGCGTTGGTGGCGAAGGCCACCGCGAACGCCTCCGCTGTGGGCACGTCGATGCCGTGCACGATCGCGCGCCACAAGCCGGGCGGACCGCTGACGTGGCCGGTGACGGGCGACGTTCCGTTGCGCGATGCGTGCTCTGTCCCGCTGGGGTCGAGGAGCGAAAGGGTCATGAAGCTGCCGGGGTAGCAGAGCGCGACGCTCACAGTCCCTCCGGGCGAGCTGTAGTCGACCTCCGCCGTCTGACCGGTCGCGAGGCTGTCGCCGGTCGAGGTCTGCACGGTTCCGGCCGTGGTGCCGGTGGAGACGGAGCCCGCGCACTGCACCGCGAGGGGGAACGGATCCGCGGCGTCGAACTGGTTCGAGCGCAGGTTCGACAGCTTGCCATTGGCGTCGGCGTCGATCTCCTGGCCGGCCTTCAGCGTCACGGTGGTCGTGCCGGTGAGCTTCACCGCTCCTACGAAAACCCAGAACCTGTTCGTGTGGTCGGGGCGCACCAGCGTCTCAAACTGCGTGCCGCGCACTTCGGCGCTGACCGCGTGGCCGTTCACCTTGAAGCTCGCGCCGTTGGCCAGGTGCTGGACGTTCGTCAGGGTTCGACCAACCTTTTGCTGGAGCTCGATCGCCTGCAGGTTGCCGTTTGTCTGCAGCTTGACGCTCGTGACCTGGATCGAGGTCTGGGGCGCCAACCGCAGGAACGAGCCGTCCGGGAAATCGATCGCGCCATGCGCGGCGGCGCCGGTGGCCACCGTGTTGCCGGCGTTGAGCGATTCGCCGGCGGTCGCGGCTTTGCCGTCGACGGTGATCGGCTGGTTGATCACGACCAGGGTCGCGGGGGCGGTGACGGCGGCCGAGGCCTGGACGACGAAGAACCACCAGCCACCGCCGACGATCAAGAGCACGACGAGGATCACGACCACGAGACAGCTGCCGCACCCGAAGCCGCAACCGCGCCCGAGGCAGCCGCCCTTTTTCGGCGGGACGGGCTGCGGGGCTGGAGTGGGCGGTGGCTGGGAGGCCATCGCCGCGGAACGTTAGCTGGCGGGAACCTGCAAATCGACGATTAGGCGCGCGGGATTGTCCAGCGTGAACACCCGCATGCAGACGGGCTGGCTGATGCCGAGGCCCCACGAGACGTAGCCCTCGAAGTCCTGGGTCTGCCGCGCCTCCTTGAGGACCTTGTACTCCGTGTGGAGGATGTCCCTGTCGCCCGTGAAGGTGGTCGCGCCTGTCGCCGAGTGCACGCTGACCAGGATGCCGGCGGTCCCGGCCAGGCTGACGGTCTGGCCGCTCGCGCCTTGCGGGAACACCGGTTTGGGCTGGCGCTTGACGCTGTAGGTCGGCACGATGGAGTCGAACTGCAGGACGAAGCGGTCGTAGGTCAGCTGCTCGCCGACCCTTGCGGTGATCGCGTTCGCGACGCCGGTCTTGCCGCCCGAAGCGTCGGCGCAGGCGAAGGCGGGCAGGTCGGTGCCGGGGGGTGTCGGGGGCGTCACCGGGGGCTGCGAGATGCGGGGCCCGGAGGCGCTGGCCGCGGAGGGGTCGTTGGCGCCGGGGCTGACCGCGGCGCTGGGGGCGAACTGGGGTCCGCAGGCCGCCGTGATCGAGAGCAGGGCGAGGGCGAGAGCGATCCGCACCGGCCAATGGTATGGTCGAGCCCCGCCCAGATGGTGGTCGGGGGCGCGCCGAGGTGGCGGAACAGGCAGACGCGTCGGTCTCAAAAACCGATGTCCGCAAGGACGTGCGGGTTCGACTCCCGCTCTCGGCACCATGGGGTATTGAACGGTCTGGGCGGGGATTAGGTTGCGCGCGAGGGATCGACCGTGTCCTCCGGGACTCTGAAATAGATTGGCGAATGGCTTGGGCTCGGGGTTGGCGTTTGAGCTGGGGCGGCCTCTGAAAGGGCGACAGAAGGTAGGCGATTATTTGGCTGATTAATGCGTATGCTGTGTCACGCAACCGTGATTGGCCTGGTCTTGTTAAGTGACTAGGGTGCGACGGCTTGCGGTCGGTTTCGTTTTTATTCTTATCACTACTAGCTGTGGCGCTTTGCCCAATGGCCCAGGCGTCGCGAGCGGCTCGCCGTCGCCTAGCATCCAGGTCTCGCCGACTTCCCTAGCTTCCGCGTCGCCACTATCTGCCCTGGCGACGTGTTCCCTGAGCGGAGCCCCCGACGCCAGAATGGCGGCCTCCGCCGCTTACGACCCTAGCGCCGCCCATGTGGTGCTGTTTGGGGGTGACAGAACGATCAATGGCGGCAATCTGTCGACGGCCGAGACATGGATCTGGAATGGCGCTATGTGGACTCTGTATGCCGGCGATGGTCCGAGCGCACGCGCCTACGCTGCTATGGACTACGACGCGGCCCATCGCGAGATAGTCCTTTACGGCGGACAGCACGACGTCGCAGGCAGCTCACCGATTAGTTCATTCGACACCTGGGTTTGGGACGGGTCCAAATGGCTTAATTCCACCCCGGCTTTAACGCCGAAGTTGCGCCAGCCCGCAGGAGCATTTGACGTTGCGCGGTCTGCATTCGTTGTCTTTGGAATTGGTGCTAGCGGTCCGGAAACTTGGCTCTGGAATGGCTCTCAATGGGCCATGACGAACCCGGCACATACGCCTTCTGCCCGAACGGGCGAACATATGGCATTCGTCACGACTTCAAAACAAGTCCTCCTGTTTGGAGGCTATGCCTCGGGTTTGGGTTATTTGAGTGACACGTGGATTTGGGATGGCGTCGATTGGCATGAGCCCACACTTTCCGATGCTCCTTCGGGCCGAGTTAGTCCGACTTTGGTCAGCGGACCCCAGGTCGTGCTCTTTGGAGGTGGCGGTGGCCGCGGTCCGCTCGGCGATGACTGGTCATGGGATGGATCTCAGTGGACTAGGGTCGCCTCCCAGCACTTTCCTTCCGCTCGTGAAGCAGCGGCAGGGGCATCGGACGGGCAGTCTGTCCTAATAGTCGGTGGGGACAGCGGAGCTGTTCTGTCAGATGAATGGCGCTGGGACGGCTCGGACTGGACACAGTGCTGAAAGCCTCTCGAAGGGAGCGAGGACACAGCCGCCGGTTTCTATCGGCCGTCCTCGCAGGTATCGTTGCTTTGGTTGCCGCGATCGTCTTGCCTGATGGCATTAAGAATGTCAGTGCGCTTGAGGCTGGCGACCAAGTGACGTCAAACTGGCTGTGGACCGGTACTTCCGTCATCTCTCAGCGGTATGGCTGTACGAACGTACCCGGTGAAGATAACGCGCCAAGTGGTTGGTGCACAAACAGTCCTTACGGGAAGTTGTGGCACCACGGCATCGACATTGCAGACGATGGCAACCAGCCGCATCCGTCAGTTGGATGTACAACTCCGTACAACACGTTACCGAGCGGTGCAGGTTCACCCTTATACGCGGGGGCGTCTGGAACGGTCGTTCAGGCGGGTACCACTTCGTATGGGACGATTATTGAGTGGCAGCGCGATATTGACAGTTACTATGTCGTCCTGTATCACACGCAAGCAATTAACGTACATACCGGGGATCGTCTGTATACAGGTCTACAGCTAGGACAGGTCGGTAACAGCGGTTGGCCAAGTTGGTCAAGCGCGTGCCATCTGCACTTCGAAATACGAGCTCCCCCGGGCGGGTACTGGGACGACAGAGACCCCGCCGCTTGGCTAACGGACAGTTCCATCCATGCGGTTCAAGCGACCGCATCGACTCGTGTTTCGGGAGACTTCCTAGGGACTGGATATGACGCTTCGGCAGTCCTTTATGACTTTACAAATTACACACGAATCTTGGTATGGCCGAACACGACCGGTTCGCATTTGAACATATGGTCCGTGTGGTGGGACTCAACGAATGCCGCTCCGGACTCTGTTTGGCCAAATTTCGACGCGAAGAAAGCCAAGATAATCTCGGGGCATTTCACAGGCGGCCAGTACACGGATATTGCGATCCTATATGACGCGTCGGACGCGACTTGTTTGAACCATGCGATTTGGTATGTGCTGAAGTCGACTGGTAGCTCGTTTCTCACCTATAAGTGGTGGGATAGCCAACGCGATTTGGGAGCGCAGGGTTGTCTCTTTGCAGCGAGTCGAACGAAGTTAGTCGTTGGTGAGTTCGAAGGCGACGGAGGCACCGCTGACGTGGCAGCGCAGTACGACGAGGCCACCGGCGGTTGTCCCAACTCTGTCAATTGGTATGTGTTCTTGTCAACAGCAGGAGGGGGTTTTCGATTAGACACTCCGACAGGAGATCCAAATGTGACGTACCCTTGGTATGTAAGCGGCTGCAACACCTTCGCCTGGAGCCAGGCCAAGCCGATAATGGGTTTCTTCGACGGAACTGTGGCTCAGGTCGCCGTCTTTTACGATTACGCGGCGAATTGTCCGGGGCAACCTCGCTCTGTCGTTGAAGTCTTCCATACAGTTGGCAGCCAGTTTCAAGGCCCCGTAATAAAGTGGGACAGCCTCTGCAACAGGTTTCCCTGGATCCAATCCATACCCGTCGCGGGGACCTTCACTGGCCACAACACGACCGACGTTGCTGTGCTGTTCGACAGTTCGTCGGCGTGTCAAAACCAACCGCGCACCCAGCTGTATCTCCTCGTTTGGAGTCCCAATATCTATCTAAACGGTCCCGGAGCGTTGCAAACCAGCACTCAGCCTCCATACGACAGTCAGTGCGGCGGATTTGCGTGGAATTGGACGAAAGCGGAGGCGGGCTACTTCAGAGGCGGCGCCGTCGCGGACGTCGCTGTGCTTTATTACTACACTTGGCATTGTCGAACCGGAGAAGTTGATTCACGGTGGCTGGTATTCGTTCCGTCTGGGACGCAGTTCACTGGTTACAGCAACTGGGATACGGCTGTGTATGAATCTCCGCCCCCACCCTATCCCTACGCCGACTGCAATGGCGTCGACTGGAATCGTTCTACTCCCACATAACCCAGGAGTACCCCAAAGACTGCATACCACGCGCTCCTCAAAGGCATTGTCCAGTGCTGCAAACCCAAGTCTTCCGATACGTCTCGTGGTGAAACATTTGCAACATTCATGTCCACGTAGGTTCGACTCGCGCTCTCGGCACCATGACGGGTATTGAACGGTCTGGGCACGCATTAGGTTGCAGACGAAGGATCCGGAGCCGAGTTCAGACGAGATCGCGCGATCGCCCCGCGAACGCGTGCTCCTGCTCGCGGAGAGGATCGGCGAGCGGGCGGTTGCGCACTGGTGCGCCGAGCTCCTGAGCGACGCGGTCGAGCCCGACGATCCTCGCCGTCCTCCGATGACTTGGCTCGGCGGCCGCCATGCCGCCGTTCAGCTGGGCCGCCGCGGTTTCGGTGCCAGGACCCAGGACTACTGGCCTCGGGTGTGGGCTGCGCGCGGACTGCTGTATGCGTGGGATCCCGGCGCTTCGGGTGCGATCTTGGTCGCGCTCCGCGACAGGGCGTGGAGGGTGCGCGAGATGGCGGCCAAGGTGGTCCGCCATCGCGGGATCGTCCGGGCGGAACCGATCCTGTCCGCGTTGCTGGACGATCCCGTCGAGCGGGTTCGCGTCGCGGCCGAGGCCGCTTTGGCTGAGCTTGCGCGTCGGGATGGGTCAGCGTAGCCGAAGTTGGCGAGGCGATGAAACAGGCTTAGATCAGCCCCTCCGGCTCTGCGCGCCACCTCTCCATAAATGGGGAGGAGCCAGTTCCCTGCGTCGGGATGGGTCTGCTTAGCCGACGTTGGCGAGGCGATGAAATGGGCTTAGATCAGCCCCTCCGGCTCTGCGCGCCACCTCCCCATAAATGGGGAGGAGCCAGTTCCCTGCGTCGGGATGGGTCTGCTTAGCCGACGTTGGCGAGGCGATGAAATGGGCTTAGATCAGCCCCTCCGGCGCTGCGCGCCACCTCCCCATAAATGGGGAGGAGCCAGTTCCCTGCGTCGGGATGGGTCTGCTTTGCCGAAGTTGGCGAGGCGATGAAATGGGCTTAGATCAGCCCCTCCGGCGCTGCGCGCCACCTCCCCATAAATGGGGAGGAGCTACCTCCCTAGGCCGCGCTTACGGGAATCGGCACGATCAGCCCCTCCCCCTCCGTGCCCCGCAGGGGCGCGGCCCCCATAAATGGGGAGGAGCTACCTCCCTAGGCCGCGCTTACGGGAATCGGCACGATCAGCCCCTCCCCCTCCGTGCCCCGCAGGGGCGCGGCCCCCATAAATGGGGAGGAGCCAGTTCGCTGCGTCGGGATGGGTCTGCTTAGCCGAATTGGCGGGGCGATGAAACGGGCTTAGATCAGCCCCTCCGGCGCTGCGCGCCACCTCCCCATAAATGGGGAGGACTAGGGAGTCGGCACGATTGATGGGATGATGTAGGCCTCGATCATCG
>VBGP01000217.1:0-1648 GCA_005880795.1 Chloroflexota bacterium
GGCGATGGACCCCGAAATGATTCTTTTTGACGAGCCAACGAGTTCCCTTGATCCTGAGCTAGTTGGTGAGGTGCTGGACATCATCCGCAGTCTCGCTGCTGAAGGTATGACCATGGTCATAGTTACCCATGAGATGCAGTTCGCCCGCCAAACGGCGAATCGTGTTTACTTCATCGATGCGGGGACTATATGCGAAGAGGGTACGCCTGGCGAACTCTTCGAGTCACCGAATCAGCCCGCCACTCAGGCATTCATACGGTCGATTCTTAAGGGCTGACAGTTCGTGTCTGTACCTTTGTTTCCGAAACCGGCTCATGTGGTCCCCGTGGCCAGCCAAATCGTTTGTTGATGCTACAAGGTGGCCCCAATATTCATTTCGGGGCTCGTCGCTTGGCCCTCGCTATGTCGGATGCCGAGCGGACGTCTCCACGCCGATCAGGGCAACGTGTAGCGAAAGGCGCGATTCTGCCGTTTCTAAACTCACCCCGAGGATCTCTTCAATTCGAGTCAATTTAGAATAGAGAGCCGGTCGACTAAGGCGTAATGCCGCCGCGGCCGAAGACTTGTTTCCGGCCGACTCAAGGAACACCTTGAGCACTCTAATCAGCTGCTGTGATTCGCCTCGATCTAGAGATAGGAGGCGACCCAATTCGCGATCACAGAACGTTTGGACGCGGGCATCGCCGCGCAGCAGATGCATTAGGCCGCGAATGTGAATGTCCGGGAGCTCGTAGTAGGTTTTTGGGGGTGCGTCGTCCGCCGCGTCAGAAACTTGTTCTGCTTCGCGAAATGAACGGCGGACTTCCCTGAGTGACTCGACCCGCGATCCTACCCCGATAAGAGGCCGCTCCTCGCCGTGAGACTCTATGGCAGACGTCACAGCCTTTGCCAGGCGCTCCAAATCCGGACCAACCTTGCTTGAGCTCGGAAAGGTTGCTAGCACGCCGATCAAACCTGCATTGATGGTCGATACCAACACAGGCACCCTTGCCTCGCGAGCGGCGCCGGCGACCCACTGGCCAATGTCGCGGTCTCGAGATTCCTGCCCCACGCCGTCAGAAATGTCAGGTTCGTCTTTGAGCTTGATTACGCAAGCCACGAGTGATCGCCCCTTGACTACAACACCCAGAGCCTTGGCCCGTGTCTCCAGCTCATCGACTGGTGCAGTTCCAGATAGCACGTCGGCGAGCAGTGATCTGTGACTCTGGAGTTCAAGCGTTTGGCGGTCCCGCTCTGCGAGGCGATTCATGGCCAGCGCCATGGCAGCGCGTTCGAGAATAGCCAGCTTACGATCCGACGGACTCTCACCGTTCAACTGCATGGCTAGGCGACCCCATATCTCGCCTCGAGCACCAACAGGCGTGATCAACCATCCGCCTGCCCCTTGAACATACTCGGTCTTTCCGGCGACCGATGTCTGATGCGACACAGACCCCCAAGCCTCGAGCACAAGCTCAGAGGGCGAGTCAATTAGTTCACAGACCAACACCTGATGGATCCGGTTCGCCAGCACCACCGGCCGATGTGCCATAGAGGCTGCAGTTCGCACGATGTCCGCCCGAGACGCGCCTTCCAAGGCCATCTCAGTAAATCTCTCGTGAATTGCCTGACGCGCTTTGATTTCGTCAGTTTGCGCGTTGATTATCAG
>VBGP01000217.1:1699-2217 GCA_005880795.1 Chloroflexota bacterium
CTTAGGGATCTTCTGAAACCGGCCAAGCTCTATCACCAAGCCAGCAACACTCGCGGTCGCGAGGCTCTCTATGTAAGCCCGGAGTTTAGAGGCCGTGACCGGGAGACCAGTTCCCCCGGTGAGAATGAGTTCGCCCCCGCTTAGCCACGGAGCTATGTCATCTGACTCGCTGATGTGCACCCAGCGGACGGCGTTTCCCAGATGCAGGGAGCCCGCCACGACCCTTGGTTCGCCTGCAGCGAGCTCCGGGATTGAGAGGAGTTCCGCGACAGTTGGCAGCGTCATATTGTAAGACAAAGATTCGACTTCATTTACACCATGAATATTGACTGATCCGAAACGCGCGGTCAAGCTGACATCGAAATGGAGCGGGCCAGGCGGGACGCTCACTAAGTCGCAGATCTTCTGGAGACAGTTGTGGCACCGAATGGACCTGTTCCTTTAGGCACCAAACCGCCGCTTGGTGGAGTGCCTCGTCGCATGCTTGCGCAAGTCATTCGCCAAGATCGCTTGGGCGA
>VBGP01000217.1:2356-5046 GCA_005880795.1 Chloroflexota bacterium
GCCCAACGGAAACGTCTTGGTGACGTGTATGACTTTCACGTCGGAGGAAGCGATGCCGCCGGCATCGTTTACGGCCTCGGCCGTGACGTTCTTCGGGTCGCGATTGGCGACGAGGTGGTTGTTCACCCTGGTTGGTGGGACAGCCACGATCCGTGGGTAACAGCCGGTCGCGATCCCATGATCGCGAGTTCGGCAAGAATCTGGGGCTACGACACGAATTTCGGGTCGTTCAGCCAGTTCTGTGTAGCGCAGGAGCACCAAATCTTGCCGAAGGCCGACCACCTGACGTGGGAGCAGGCGGCGGCATCTACCCTCGTAGGTACAACCGCGTACAGGATGCTGTTTGGATGGCGCGGCAATGAACTAAGACAAGGGGACATCGTGCTTGTGTGGGGTGGCTCAGGCGGTGTCGGTTCGCAGGCGATCCAGTTGGCGCGCGCAAAAGGCGCGCTGCCGGTGGCAGTAGTGTCTGATCCCGCGAAGGGGGCTTACTGCGAACGTATCGGTGCGGTTGGATGGATCAACCGCAAGGACTACACACACTGGGGGATTCCACCTCGATGGGATGATGTCGATGGGCAACGACACTGGATGGCCGAAGCGCGGCGCTTTGGCAAGCGTCTGTGGGAAGTTGTTGGCGAGAAGCGAAACCCAGCGATCGTGATCGAGCATCCTGGCGAAGACACAGTCCCGACAAGCATCTTCGTTTGCGAGGAAGGTGGCATGGTCGTGATCTGCGCCGGCACGTCAGGGTATGACGCGGTCGTTGACTTGCGTTATCACTGGACGCGCCAGAAGCGCTTCCAAGGTTCGCACGGCGCCAACGACGAGCAGGCAGTCGCCTACAACGACATGATCAAGAGCGAATCCATACACCCCTCACTTGCCCGTGTTCTGCGGTTCGAGGAGATTCCTCGCGCCCACGATGAAATGGGTCGCGGTTTGGCGCCAGCCGGGAACACGGCGATACTTGTCTGTGCGCCCGAGCCGGGGCTCGGCAGACGCTGATGGGCCTCGCTGAACGTTCAGCGTGCATCTTTCTTCTGTTCTGGACTGAACGTCGAGCCGGCTGAAGTCATGTTTGACGGGCTAACCGAAATACAGTCGGTAGCTGTCGTCGGCGCATCGCCGCGCAGCGAGTTGGCGCGTGCCGCACTCGAGAACTTGGTGCGCTTTGGACCCCAAGCCAGAGTCTATGCGGTGCACCCCGCGGCAATTCCCCCACCTGGGGCGATCGCCGCACCGTCACTGGCGGAACTCCCAGAGATCCCCGACCTCTGCCTAGACGCCGCTAAACGCGGCGTCCAGCGCTTCGTAATCCCGGGCGGCGGCGGCAATGAGGGAGGCGACGCAATAAGGCTTGAACTGCACGAACTGATAAAGCGGCGATCGCTCAGCGTGATCGGACCAAATTGCATGGGCATGGTTTCGTTTTCAGCTGGGATTGCTCCATACATCGGATGGATTGCGCCAGGAATCAAACACGGAACCGTTGGCATCGTCTCGCAATCGGGGTCGGTATGTGAAATATGTACGGCGCTTGAGTGGCGTGTGGGTTTCTCTCACATAGTTTCCGTTGGCAACGAGTTCGGTGCTGATCTATCGGACGGGCTCGCCTTCATGGCTGGCGATCCGAACACCCTCGCTATCGGCCTGTTCGTTGAGGGCGTCCGACGACCGGTCGAATTCCGGCGCGGCCTCGAGGCGGCAGCTTCTCAGGGTAAGCCCGTGGTCGTCCTCAAGGCAGGCCGTTCAAAGATCGGTGCTGCTGGCGCTCTGGCCCACAGCGGATCGATGGCGGTTGACGCCGAAGTCTTCAGTGGGGTGTTGCGTTCGGCGAATGCGATCGAGGTTCGCGACATAGAGGAGTTGCTTACTGTCCTTGAGCTGTTGGGCAAGGGCGTAACGCGAGCGCCGGACCGAGTGGTGCTGGTTGGCGATTCCGGCGGCGAGGCGAATCTCTTTGCTGACCTCGCTGCCGACCGAGGCATCGACCTCCCGACACTGACTGACCAAACCTCTTCGAACCTCAACCGCCAGTTCCCAATGCTTGGTCACGCTTCCAATCCACTCGACCTGTGGGCGCTGGGACCCCCAGAGGATATCTACAGCTCAGGTGTCAGATTGCTCCTGCAATCTGAACCCCATCTTGTGGTCATTGGCCTCGACAAACACCTGGCAGGATCCGCAGCCGGCGGAAAGCTAGTGGAGTCTGCGCTCGCAGGCGTAACTGACTCCGGGAGCGCCCTACTGATGGCCTTTGGCGGTGCAGATGTCGCTGATGCATCCGTTCTCAAGCAGTGTTGGATATCCGGGGTACCGGTCACCAGAGGGGCCGCCACAACTGTCTCAGCCCTTGCAGCGCTAGGTCGTTGGCGGTCTTGCGCTAAGACGCACCCAAATCAGGCGCCGCCTATAGGCCCGGTCGACGTCATAGCCGCGGCCATCACATCGCTTGGCGACGGAGACGTTACCTGGAGTGAATGGGCGTCCAAGAGACTGCTCGAGTGCGCACACATCGGTCTACCCAAAGAAACACAAGTCTTCAATGTCAATGAAGCATTGGAAGCAGCACAACGTCTTGGTTACCCGGTAGTAGTCAAGGCGTCTGCACCGAATTTGCCGCACAAGACCGAGGTGAGAGGCGTGCGACTAAATCTGGTCTCTCAGACTGAGGTTGCAAACGCGGC
>VBGP01000125.1 GCA_005880795.1 Chloroflexota bacterium
CGATCTCCTCATCCGGCCGGCCGCTTCGCAGCGGGCCACCCTCCCCGGCTGGCGGGGAAGGGAACCGAAAATCACGCGCCGCCAGCGCGCAGACCGCGAACAGGATCAACGCGCCGACCGTCCACAGGTTCGGAAACGGCAGCAGGCACGGCTGGCGCAGCCAGAAGAGCAGTCCCACGGTAAGTCCGAGGACATGCGTCCATCGCGCGTTGCGAATCGCCATCACCAGCACCATCAGCACCAGCGGCATCAGCGGCACGTACTGATAAGGGTTGAGCTCGCCGGGCAGCAGGCCACCCAGCGCAAGGCCCAGCGCAAGGCCATAGGCGGGATTCCATCCGCTGGCTCGCGACGCGGCCACCGCCGCGACCACGGCGGCGGCGAGCGTCACGACGGTGAGGACGGTGGCGAGCGCCGCGAGATGAATGGGCGACTGCAGGATGGTGATCCCGCCACTCGGAGTGATGATCGGATAGGCGTCTCCGCCGATAGACCGCCCGAACAGCGTCGCGACCGACGTCTGCGCGCAGTCCGGGTTGGGCGCTCTCAGGGAAGGGATCAAAACCCCGGTCACGTAACCCCATGCGCCGGCCGCACCAAGGGGAATGCACGCGACGACCGTGATGAGGACTCCCGCGATGCCCGCCGCGATGACAAACGGCCGCCACCTGCTTCTGGCTCCCAACACCATCAACGCGGGATAGAGCTTCAGCGACGCCGCCGCTGCAACCAGCACGCCTGACAAGGCGGGCCGCCGACGGAATGTGACCAGCCCGAGGCATGCAAACAGCAGGACGAAGCCGCCGATCTGGCCGGCGTTGACCTCGGCGTAGAGCGGCGGGCTGTAAAAGGCCACGGCCCAGAACACAGCCATCTCGAGCGACGTGCGCGTGACGTATCGCTGCACGATCCAGAGCCCGATCACGGCGGCCGCCGCGTCGGCGACCGTCCAGGCGGGCACCTGCATCCATCCGGGCAGGAGAGAGAAGGGCGCGGCCAGCATCGCCGCGGCCGGCGGGCGGATGAGGCCGGTCACCGGAACCAGCCCGGTCTGGGCCAGGTGGCGCGCGGTGTCCGCGTAGATGGCGGCAGGGTCGTGCAGCCAGCGGTAGCCGGCCTGGATCACCGAGGTCGCGTCGGAGCGTTGGGGGGTCAGGACGTTGCCCATCACGTCGTGGACGAGCCACACCGCCGCGATCGCCCACCAGAGCAGGGGACGGACCAACACCCTGCGGAGCGGAACAAGCACGCAGGCATGGTAGGGTGCCCGCGATCGAACTCCTATGAAGTGGCTTGACTACAGACTTCAATGGGAGCGAACGCGCCGCGTCGTGCCGTATGTCCCCCAGGGAGCGCGGGTCCTCGACATCGCTTGCGCCGACGGTGCGCTGTTCCGGGTCCTCGACGGCCGCGTGAGCGCTGGCGTCGGGATCGACCTCGACCCAGTACCGGCCAGCACCGCGAAGTACCGGTACATCCGGGGTTCCTTTCCATCTGCGATGCCGCCGGGCGAGCCGTTTGATGTGGTCGCCGCGCTCGCCGTCCTGGAGCACATTCCGGAGGTGGACCAGGCCGGGTTCGCCGCGGGCTGCGCGCGCGAGCTGCGCGGTGGGGGACATCTTGTGGTGACGGTGCCCTCGTCACGGGTCGACGACATGCTGCGAGTGATGAAAGCAATCCGTCTCGTCGACGGAATGCGCGATGACCAGCACTACGGCTTCGATCCGCGGAAGGCCGTCGACATGTTCGAGCGGGCAGGCCTGGTTCTCGAGAGGCATTCGAGGTTCGAGCTCGGGCTCAACCATCTGCTGGTGTTTCGGAAGCCATGACAGCGGCGCCAGTTGAGCCAAAGGCACCCTCTCCCCCCAGGGGAGCAATCGGTAAGCGCGCGCTTTCGCGCGTCCTGACCGCGCTTGGCGCGCAGGGATCTGGGGAGAGGGGCGTGGCCGGAACGACAACGTCGCGCCTCTCGGCGCTTGACAACCGCGTTTTTCGGAGCGTTCTGCTGGTCCTCGCCGGCGCGCCGATCGCGGCCGTCTACCTGTGGCAGGCGTTGATCCAGCCGCTCGCCTTCGGAGCCTACCTGGGCGACTTTCAAGAGAGCTACATGCGAGCCGCGAGGCGGCTGGCGCAGAGCAGAGATCCTTACGACCTCTGCCGGACCATGGGCTGCATGGAGCCGACGGGTCCGCAGTACGTGATGCCGCCACCCCTCGCGTGGCTGCTCCAGCCGCTGATCTCGGTCGACAGCCACGTGATCACCGTCGGCGCGATCCTCTTACTCAACGCATCGCTGTTCTTCTTCATCTTCTGTGCGCTGCGTGCGTTGAAAGTCGACGAATGGCAGCTGACGGTTCTGTTGATCCTCGTGGCGATCAGCTTTGAGCCGGTGATCGGCAACATCGACGAAGGACAGGTCAACCTGCTCCTTCTCGCGCTGTCCGGAATCTGGCTGTGGGGCTGGGTCGGCGCTCGATGGTGGGGCGGCCTTGCGATGGGCGCCGCGGTTGCGGTCAAGATGATCCAGGCCCCGGTGGGCCTCCTGATCCTGTGGGCAAGGCGTTGGTCGATGCTGGCAGCGGCGATCGTCGCCGGGCTCGGCCTGTGGCTGCTCGCGGCGCCGCAGTACCTCTCCGAGTACCTGTTCTCGGTCCTTCCGACCATCAGCGCCGGCACCGGCCTTTACGAGAATCACTCGCCCGGCGGGACGATCACGCGACTCTTGCAGCCGGACACGTTCCTTGGCATGACGCGGGGCAGCCCACCGGCGGCCCGCGTCATCACGGCGGTGATCGCGGTCGCGGCGGTGGCGATCACCTTCCTGGTGCTGCGCTCACCTGCCACCGCTCACGCCGGTCGGTCGCTGGAGGCCGCGGCGGTCGTGGCCGTGACGCCCATCGTCACCAGCTACTCCTGGGGCACCCACCTCGTGCTGCTTCTCCTGCCGATCCTCGTCCTGGTCGCCTGGGGCGTCCGCCGGCGCGACTGGACGGTGCTGGCGCTGGTGGCGGCGGGCTACCTGCTGCTGGGCCCGGGCCATAACCGGATGCAGGCGTTGTTGGTCAGCGGCTACTCCGACCTCTTCGTCTTGCGCCTCATGGCGGAGCTCGGAGTGATCGGCGTGCTCGCGATCTGGACGGCGAGCCTCCTGGCGCTCCGGCGCGAGCGCGCTATCGCTGTGGGAGAATCATCTTTTCGCCCGTCTGAGTAAGGGGGCAAGCGATGGCGCTCAACGCTGACGTGAGCTTCACCTGGCTGGGCCACGGCACATGGAAGGTCCGCAGCGCCAAGGGGAAGGAAGTCCTCATCGACCCCTGGGTCATGAACAACCCCGTCACCCCGGACAAGCTCAAGACGGTCGACAAGTGCGACCTGATGCTCATCACGCATGGTCACTTCGACCACATCCACGACGCGGTCGAGATCGCCCGGCGCACCAAGCCGACCATCGTTTGCAACCACGAGATAAGCGTCTGGCTCACCTCGAAAGGGCTCGACAACGAGAAGATCATCGGCGGCAACCAGGGCGGCACGATCGAGGCCGACGGCATCAAGGCCACGCTCGTCCACGCGGAGCACTCGTGCGGCATCACCGACAACGGCGGGATCGTGTACGGGGGCCAGGCTTGCGGCTTCGTCATCGAGTTCGAGAACGGCTTTACCGTCTACTTCGCCGGCGATACGGACGTGTTCGGCGACATGTCGGTGATCGCGGAGCTGGACAAGTTCGACGTCGCCTTCCTGCCCATCGGCGGCTTTTACACGATGGGACCTGAGAGGGCGGCCAAGGCCGCCTCCCTGCTGGGCGTCAAGACGGTCGTCCCCATGCACTTCGGCACGTTCCCGATCCTGGCGGGGCGCCCCGACCAGCTCCAGGAACTGGTCGGCAACACGGTCAAGGTGCTCGATATCAAGCCCGGAGACACCGTCTAAAAGGTCAAATTCGGCTCCGAGCGTCTAAGCTCGCCGCGATGCGAGACGTGATCGGCGCTCCGGCGGCATGGCTTGCACGCGCCATCCGCGACAAGAAAGTGTCCTCGGTCGAGGTGGTCCGGGCTCACCTGGAGCACATCCACACCGTCAACCCTCGGCTCAACGCGGTCGTCTTCGCGACCGCGGAAAGCGCCATGAAAGAGGCTCGGACGGCAGACCGCCACAACAAGCGCAAGAACGCGCTGGGGCCGCTGCACGGGGTCCCATTCACTGCCAAGGACATCTTCAACACGGCCGGGCTGCCCACCACCGCGGGCCTTCGGATGTTGCGAGCGAACGTCCCCGACCACGACGCCACGGCCGTCGCCAGGATGCGGCGAGCCGGAGCGATCCTGATCGGCAAGACGAACTGCCCTCCAGGCGGCGTCGGCACCGACAGCTGGAACCCGCTCCACGGCGGCACTCGCAATCCGTACGACGTCAACCGCTCGCCGGGCGGCAGCAGCAGCGGGGAGGCGGCGATCATCGCAGCCGGCGGCTCGCCGATCGGGATCGGGAGCGATTCGGGCGGAAGCATCCGGATCCCGGCTCACTACTGCGGCGTGGCTGCGCTCAAGCCCACCGCCGGCCTTATCCCGGTCACCGGCGGCTACGGCCTGCCCGGCGGGCTCAGCGACCCCCGGAGCCAGGTCGGTCCCATGGCCCGTTATGTCAGTGACCTGGCGCTGGCGCTGCCGGTGCTGATCGGTCCCGACGGATTCGATTCCGGCGTCGTACCGGTTCCACTCCCCAAGCGCACGCCGAAGCTACCCGGGCTGAAGGTGGCGTGGTACACCGACGACGGCATCATGAAGCCCACTCCAGCGACCGCCGCCGCCATTCGCGCCGCGGCCAAAGCCCTCGGCGCCGAGGGCTGCGTCATGACCGAGGAGCGCCCGCCGGGCCTGAACGAGGCCCATCTCGTCACCCTCGGCTACTGGGGTAGGAAACACATGAGCCACGACCGGCTCTACAGGCGGTGGGATGACTTCCGCCGGCTGCTGCTCGACTTCATGACGCGTTTCGACCTCGTCCTGAGCCCTGTCGCCCCCAACATTGCGCCGCTCTATCGAGCCAAGGCGCTGCACGACCACCAGTACACCTACACGATCCCCTACAGCCTCACCGGCAACCCCTGCGTCGTTGTGCGAGCCGGCACCTCGCCGGAGAACATGCCGATCGGGGTCCAGGTCGTGGCGCGCAACTGGAACGACCTCGTCGCGCTGCGAGCGGCCCGTGCCGTCGAACGTGCCCTGGGAGGTTGGCGCCCTGCTAGCGTGATCGGGTGAAGTTCCGCTATTCACGGTGGGACGGAACCCAAAAGTTCGACGACCTCGATGCGGGCGACGTCCTCGACGCGCTGTCCGACGACCTGATGAACTACGGCGACCTGAACGCCGCCCTGCAGCGATTCCTCCGCTGGGGCTCGCCGAACATGCCAGGGCTCGAGCAGCTCTTGAAGCAGCTGCGTGAATCGCGAGAGCGCGAGCTGGGTCGTTACAACCTCGACTCAACAGTTGAGGAGCTGCGCCAGAAGGTCCAGGACGTCATAGACACCGAGCGCGGCGGCATCGAGCGCCGCCTCAGCGAAGCGACTCCCGAGGCGCGCAAGCTGCTCGACCGGATCGCGCGCCAGCGGCAGGACCAGCTCGACCGGTTGCCCGAAGACCTGGGCGGACGGGTCAAGGGCCTGCGCAACTATGAATTCGTCGACGACGCCGCGCGGCAGAAATTCGAAGAGCTGATGCAGCAGCTGCAGAAGCAGGTCCTGGACCAGATGTTCCAGGGCATCAAAGGATCGCTGGAGCAGATGCAGGGCCAGGACCTCTCGCGAGTGCGCGACATGGTGCGCGAGCTGAACAAGATGCTCGAGCAGCGGATGGAGGGCCGCACGCCCGACTTCAACGGCTTCATGCAGCGATTCGGCGACATGTTCCCGCCGGGGATCAACAGCCTCGACGAGCTGCTCGAGCACCTGCAGCGGCAGATGGCGCAGATGCAGTCGCTGCTCCAGAGCCTCAGTCCAGAAGCCCGCGAGGAGCTGCGCCAGATGATGGACGCACTGCTGCAGGACGACTCCCTGCGTCTCGAGCTCGCGCGCCTGTCCGGATTCATGCAGGCGATGATGCCGCCGTCGGAGCTGACCGAGCGCTACCCGTTCTTCGGCGAAGATCCGCTGTCGATGGGCGAGGCGATGTCGCTGATGGAGCGCCTGCAGCGAATGGACCGCCTCGAGTCACAGCTCGAGCGCGGCAGCTTCCGGCCGGATGACGTCGACCGCTCGCTCGCCCAGGAGCTCCTCGGACCTGAGGCGCGCCAGGCGCTCGACCAGCTACGCAAGGTGACCGAGGTGTTGGAGAAGGCCGGCTATGTCGAGCGCAAGGGCCGCCGCCTCGAGCTGACCCCGCGCGGCATGCGCCGGATCGGGCAATCGGCGCTGCGCGACATCTTCGACCAGCTCAAGAAAACCAGGATGGGCCAGCACCAGCTGTGGCGCGGCGGTGCCGGCATCGACGCCTCAGACGAGCTGAAGGAATACGAGTATGGCGACCCGTTCCTGCTCGAGATGAAGGAGACGCTCTTCAACTCGATCGTTCGAGAGGGTCCGAAGGTGCCGGTGAAGATGGCGCCGCAAGACTTCGTCGTCCACCGCACTGAGCACATGTCCCAGGCTTCGACCGTGCTGATGATCGACATGAGCCGCTCGATGTTCCTCCGCGGCTGCTTCCTCGCCGCCAAGAAGGTGGCGATCGCGCTCGACTCGCTGATCCGCAGCCAGTACCCGCGCGACTCTCTGTACGTGGTCGGTTTCTCCAATTACGCAGTCGAGCTGAAACCGCACACGCTGCCGCAGCTGGCCCTCAACGATTACGTGTACGGGACCAACATGCAGCACGGTTTCCAGCTCGCGCGGTCGCTGCTCGCGAAGCACCGCGGCAACCGGCAGGTGATCATGATCACGGACGGCGAGCCGACGGCTCATCTCGAAGAGAATGGACGCGCATCTTTCGCCTATCCGCCGACCTACAAGACGATCCAGCAGACGCTGAATGAGGTGAAGCGGTGCACGCGCGATCGGATCGTGATCAACACCTTCATGCTCGAGCGCGGGCCTTACCTGACCGAGTTCATAAACCAGATGACGCGCATCAACAAGGGTCGTGCGTTCTTTGTCTCGCCGGACCGGCTCGGGGAGTACATCCTGGTGGACTACGTCAGCGGCAAGCAGCGCCGGCGCGCCAGCAGTCGCCGCGCCCGCATCGCGTAGCCTGAAAACGTGGCTGAAACGACAAAGGTCGCCGTCGGGCGCCGCAACCTGAGCCCGGCCGCGCTTTACGAGCACGCGATCCGGCGCCAAGAAGCGGCCATCGTCTCGACGGGCGCTCTGACCGCCGAAACGGGCAAGCACACCGGCCGGTCCCCGAAGGACAAGTTCTTTGTCAAGGAACCGACCAGCCAGGACGCGATCTGGTGGCATCCGGGCAACCAGCCGATAGCGGCAGACAAGTTCGAGGCCCTGCATCGGCGGATGCAGGAGTTCATCGACACGCACGAGGTTTACACGCAGGACGTCTTTGCCTGCGCGGACCCGCGTTTTCGGCTGAGGGTTCGGGTCATCACCGAGCTGGCCTGGCACAGTCTGTTCGCACGCAACCTTTTCATCCGCCCGAATGCGGACGAGCTGATGAACTTCGAGCCTGACTTCACGGTCATCGCGCTGCCCTCGATGCACGCCGACCCTGCTCGCGACGGTACGCACAGCGAGACTTTCATCCTGGTCAACCTCGGCCGCCGGATGGTGCTGATCGGCGGCACCGGCTACGCGGGCGAGATCAAGAAATCGATCTTCACCGCCTTGAACTACCTGCTCCCTGCACAGAACGTGTTTCCGATGCACTGTTCCGCCAACACCAACGAGGACGGATCCGATGTGGCGCTCTTCTTCGGGCTCAGCGGCACGGGAAAGACAACCCTGTCGGCCGAGCCGTCGCGGCGCCTGATCGGAGACGACGAGCACGGATGGAGCGACCGCGGCGTCTTCAACTTCGAAGGCGGCTGCTACGCCAAGACGATTCGCATCCACAAGGAATCTGAGCCCGAGATCTACGCCGCGACCGAAAGCTTCGGCACGATCCTGGAGAACGTCGTCTACGACTCACGCACGCGGGTGCCGGACTACGACTCCGACGAGAAGACCGAGAACACGCGGGCGGCGTATCCGATCGACCTGATTCCCAACGCGGCCCTGACTGGAACGGGAAGCCATCCGCACAACGTGATGTTCCTGTCGGCTGATGCATACGGCGTGCTGCCGCCCGTTTCGAGACTGGAAGAAGACCAGATCCGCCATTACTTTCTCAGCGGCTACACCGCCAAGGTTGCGGGCACGGAGCGCGGGGTCACCGAGCCCGAGCCGATCTTCAGCACATGCTTCGCCGCGCCGTTCCTCGTCTTGCCGCCCGAGCGATACGCCGACATGCTGATCGAGCGGGTCAAGCGACATCACGCGGACGTCTGGATGCTCAACACCGGTTGGGTTGGGGGGAGCTACGGAGTTGGGGAGCGGATGTCGATCGCGCACACGCGGGCCATCGTGCGCGCGGTGCTGCAAGGCGACTTGCGGGGCGTGTCCACGCATGTCGACCCTGTCTTCGGTCTTCACATCCCAAACCGGGTGCCTGGCGTGCCGCGCGAGGTGCTCGACATCCGCGACAGCTGGCCGGACCCCGACGACTACGACCGTCAGGCGGCCCGCTTGCGTGAGATGTTCCAGAAGAACATCAAGATGATCGGCAAGAGCGGATCCGCAGCGGGCTAGTTGCGGGTAGCGATCGTCGGGAGCAGGCACTTCTCCGATCCCGCGCGTGTCGCCGACTACGTCAAATCGCTTCCGCCCCGCGCGTCCATCATCACGGGGAGCGCGAGCGGCGTGGACGCGGCCGCGACCAAGGCGGCGCGGGATAAAGACATACCGGTCCAGGTCATCCCGGCGTCGTTCGACGAGCTTGCCGACGCGAGCAAGTCCGCGGCGCGCAACCAGCGGCTCGTGGATGCGTGCGACGTCCTGGTTGCGTTCTGGGACGGGACCTCGAAGGGGACGCGGACGACGGTGGAGCGAGCGCTCGATTCAGGCAAAGAAGTTCATGTCTTTGTTTCTCCCTCCCCGCTCGCCGGGGAGGGCCGGGGTGGGGGCGCACGGGAGCCCAGTAAGTAACATGGCCTTGTGGCTGTAGCGATCGCCGTTCGGGTTCGATTCTTCGCGCGGCTGCGCGAGCAATCGGGGACTGAGATCGAAGCGCTACAGGTTCCACCCGGCGCGACCCTGGAGGACGTTTACGACGTTTTGCGGCGCAAACACCCGGCGCTGGAAGCCGAGCGCAAGGCCGTGCGAGGCGCGATCAACCAGGAGCTGAGCGACTGGAGCGCCGTCGTCGCGGACGGCGACGAGGTGGCGTTCATCCCTCCTGTCAGCGGAGGGCACTGAGTGCGCTACGACGTCACGACCGGGCCGATCGACGCACATGAGCTCGAGGCGGTCGTGACCCATCCGGGCGCCGGGGCGATCTGCACGTTCAGCGGGATCGTCCGCGACAACTCCCGAGGACAATCTGTGACGCACCTCGACTACGAGGCATACGCCGAGATGGCCGTGCCCCAGATGCGCAAGATCGGCGACGAGATCAAGCAGCGCTGGCCGGCCGCCCGCGTGGCGATGGCGCACCGCACCGGAAAGCTCGAGATCGGCGAGGTGTCGGTCGTCGTTTCAGTTTCCTGCCCCCACAGGCACGAGGCGTTCGAGGCCTGCAGGTGGGGCATCGACCGGTTGAAGGAAAGCGTCCCGATCTGGAAGAAGGAGCACGCCGCCGACGGCACCTACTGGATCGAGGGAGACGAAGCGAAGCCGGCGACCGGATAGTCCGGACTAACACGCCAGTCCGAAGCATGAAATATGCGGATAGTCCGGACTATCCGGGGAGTTGGTCCTTGACGCGGGCCACCGAGAGGCCGTCGCGGATGGGGATCACGACGCTCTCCAGGCGTGGGTGCTTCGCCACCAGCGCGTTGTAACGCGCCACGTTCCGCGCCTGCTGGTTCTTTGGGTTCGCGACCTCTCCCTGTCGCAGGGCGTTGTCGGCCATGAGCAGCGCGCCGCCCTCGAGCCGCTCCAGGCACAGCTCGAACGCTCGCTGCGTTGAGTCCTCTGAGGGGAAGACGTTCAGCAGGTCGATGAAGCAGGCATCGAAGCGCTGGTCGAGCTTTTCCAGCCCGGTCAATGCGTCCTCCTCCATGACCAGCGCCTGCTTGCCGAAGCCGGCGTCGGAAAAGTTCGTGCGAGCCCGTTGCGCGCGCTGGTGGTCGAGCTCGAAAGTGGTCAGCGTCCCGCCATCGGTTCCGCGCAGCAGCCAGATGCCGCTGTAGCCGGTCGCGGTGCCGAGCTCCAGGATCCGCTTCGCTCCGGCAATCTTGACCAGGAGGTAGAGCAGCTGTCCTTCGTGAGGGTCGACGATCGGGATGTTCTCCTTATGCGCCTCTTCCTCCATTCGGGCGAGGACGGAGTCGCGTTTCGGAACCAGGCCGTCGAGGTATTTCTGAAGCTCGTCGCTGACTTCAACTGTTCTCATGGCGTCTCCTTCAAGAACTCCTCGAGCAAAGGCTGCAGGGTGACCACATACCCGGACATGCAATCGACCGCCTGGCGAAGCAGGTCATCGTCCAGTCGCGCGGCGGGCAGCGTCTCGTAGAGGCGGGACCAGCCGCGGTCCCAGGGCTCCAGCTCGGCGCGGGGCAGGCCTGCCTTGACCTCGACCATTCGGGCGCGAAAGAAATCAAACGCCGCCTGGTTCTCGGCCGCCGACCCTTCGAAATGCAACCCAACTTCCAGCCTACCTGCACCCGTGTGATGCCATGCCTCGTAGTGGAAAGCCGGTTCCCCGAAGTGCACCTTCATCAGCCGGCCGCGGCCCCGCGAGGTGCGGAAACCGCGCATCGTTTGAGGGAGCCTCGGCTTCAAGCCTTTGCGGAGCCCGGTGAAGAAGTCAGCCGGGGAGAGCAACACTTAGAGGTCGACGAGGTGGAGATGCAGGCCGGATCTATTCCGGCCGTCTCCCAGGCCAACCTGCCAAACGCCGCCCCAGCGCGGCACGCCGCGGAAGGGGCCCGCGGGGGAGGCCTGCCTCCCCCGCGAACCGTTTCTCGTAAGCTGCCATCCAGATTGGCCTACATCCCGACGGTCGTCGAGAACGAAGGCGGCAACCGCGAGCGGACATTTGACATCTACTCGAGGCTGCTGAAGGACCGCATCATCCTGATCGGCCGGCCCATCGACGACGTGGTCGCCAACCTCGTCGTCGCCCAGCTCATGTACCTCGCCGCCGACGACCCTGGAAAGGAGATCCAGATCTACGTCAACTCGCCCGGTGGTGCGGTGACGGCGGGCCTTGCCATCTACGACACCATGCAGTACGTGCAGTCGCCGATCTCCACGGTGTGCATCGGCCGCGCAGCGAGCTTCGGCACCGTGGTTCTGATGGCAGGCGCGAAGGGAAAGCGGTTCTCGCTTCCGAGCTCGAACATCCATATGCATCAGCCCCTGATCGGCGGCAAGGGCCTCCAGGGCCAGGCCAGCGACCTCGATATCCACGCCCGCGAGATCATCCGGATCAGGGGCGTGTTGAACGAGCTGATCGCCAAGCACACCGGCCAGCCCCTCGAGCGGGTTGAGCGCGACACCGACCGCGATTTCTTCCTCACGCCTCAAGAGGCGGTCGAGTACGGGCTCATCGACGGCATCATCGAGCAGACGCGAGTACCGGTCCTGGCGGCTTCGAAGTAAGCACGCCTGAGGCGCGCACGCACACCCAGGCGACCAGCGCGACCCCGACCACGGCGGGAACCGGCGGGGCTGCCAATGCAGCGATCAGAGCGCCGATGGACAGTCCGAGCCACTCGTACCAGCGTGCCCTGCCCCAGACGACCAGAGCGAAGGCAACCAGAACCAGGTCCGCCGGTAGTGCGTGAGGGGCCGCGACAATGCCGCCGGCGATGATGATCGCCGCGGAAGCTTGCAGCTGATCGCGTCGCACCCAGGCCAGGACAAGGACCCCCGCGATCGCGATCGCGGTTATGACCGCCAACGCCGGGCCCTGCAGCGAGCTCGGGAGCGCCACGGCGAAATGGGCCAGGTCGATCTCACGTGAGCCGGTCTGCACCGTGGAGCGGGTCTGGCCGAGCCACTCGAACACCCAGTTGGGACTGAGAAGCAGGGTCGGAACCAGGAGCGCCGCGCCTGCGGTCGCCCATCCGGCGATGACTCTCCATTTGCGCGCCAGGATCAGCGCCACGCCGAGAGGCAGCACCAGCTGGGGCTTCATCAGCGTCAGGCCGAGGGCCAGACCGGCCAGGAATGGTCGCGACCAGAGCGCGATAGCTGCCCCCAACCCAAGGGCGACGACGCCGTCGAGCTGCGCGTTGAGCATCATCAGGGCGGTCGGCACTGCGGCAAAGCCGGGCAGGATCTCGGTGGGTGACCTGGGGCGGATTGCGAGGTAAAGACCTGCGCCAAGGCTCGCCAGACCGAACAGGATCCAGAGCCGGCCGCCGATGTTGGTGCCGAACGCCTCAAAAGGCACGGCCAGCAGCGCCACCCACGCCGGGGCGAGGAAGGGGAGGATGCCGCTGATGCCGAGGGTGACGAGGACGCGACCCCCCGTCACGTCGCCTTCCACTCGCTTCTGCACGTTGAGGTCGTAGAGGTGGCTCGGGTCGGAGACGATGAGTCGCGCGCCTGTCGCGAACGCGGGCCAGTCCGAGTTGATGACGTCGTCGTTGGGCAGCAGCGGAAACAACGTGAACGCAAGCGCGACGCCCAGCAGGGCGATGTTGCCGCGCCATCGCCATCTGCTCACAGGTCGATCGAGAGGCCGTCGGTGGCGGCCCGCACCTCGACGCCGGTGCGCTGGGTGAGGTCGGCGGCGATGGCCGCCGGATCCGCACGCCAGACGGTCATCCCGTAGTGCGTCAAGAAAGCGAGCTTCGGTTCCGCGTCCCGGATGATGCGCTCGACGTCTGCCACGCAGAGGTGAGGCAGGTCAGGGCGGCAGTGGAGAAGGATCGTGTGCAGGACCATGACGTCCGCCCGGTGCTGCTGCGCGATGCCGTCGTAGTAGGCGGAGTCGGTCACCCAGCCCAGCCGATTGCCGAAACGAAACCCGTATGTCTCCACCTGATGGACATGCCGTCCACTGGTCGTGAATGCGATGTCGCCGACGGTGTAAGAAGTCTCCGGCGCAAGGCGCACGATCTCGCGCGGAAAGCGCCGCAGGTACTTGAGCATCACCGGGTCGTCATCGAGTGCGTCGGAGGGGCAGAAGACCATGCCTCGATGAGCGAAGCCGCCGTCGGTCATGCCCTCGACCATGACGTTGAGGTCGCCCGCATGGTCGAGGTGCCGGTGGCTGACCACGATCGCGTCCAGCGTCGTCAGGTCGATGCCTCGTTGGGCGTACTGAACGATCGCGCCGGGTCCTGGGTCGAGGCTCATGCGGGTGTCCCCTTCTTCGATGTAGAGGCCGCCTGACGCCGCGACCTGCTTCGCGACCATGAAACGCGCGCCGGCGGTGCCCATGAAGGTCAATTTCACCTCCCCACTCGCTGGGGAGGTCGGCGGCGAAGCCGCCGGGTGGGGAGGTTCGCCATCACGTTTCCGCCACATCGCTGAGTGGCACCTCGGACTTCTCACCGAAGTAGCGGTCATAAAGCTCGGCGACGCGGTCCAGAGTGTCGATCTCGTCGACCGGCTTTTCATCGCGAATCCGAACGATTCGCGGAAAGCGAAGGGCATAGCCGCTTGCGTGCCGGTTCGACCGCTGAATGGAATCGAATGCGACCTCGAGCACGACCTCGGGCTGGACCATCCGCGTATGGCCCAGATCCTTGACCGTGATCTCGAGGAACCGTTTGGTGTACTCGGCGATCTCGGCATCGGTCAGACCGCTGTAGGCCTTGCCGACGTTGACCAACTTGCCCGTCCGAATGTCCTTGACCGCAAACGTGTAGTCGGACAGCACGCCCCTTCGCTTGCCGTGGCCCCATTCCACCGCAGTGACGACGACGTCGAGCGTCGCGAGCGGCCGCTTGAGCTTGAGCCAGGCGAGGCCGCGGCGCCCTGGCGTGTAAGGGCTGAGCGGATCCTTGACCATCAATCCCTCGTTGCCCCGCTCGCGGGTCTCGGCAAAGATTCGGTCGAGGTGCTCGGGATCGGTCGCCTCCTCGAGCCGGGCCAGCAGGAAAGGATGCTCCAGGCCGAGGCCCTCCAGAAGCTTGCGCCTGGCGGTGAGTGGCTCATCGAGCAGCGTCCTGCCGTCAAGCCACAACACATCGAAGATCACAAGCACCACTGGAACTTCGCGCCGGAGCTCCGGGTCGACCTTCTTGCGGCCAAGCCGGCGCTGAAGCTCGAAGAAGCGCAGGACGCGGCCATCGCGGTGGGCGAGCACCTCACCGTCGAACAGCACATCGTGTCCAATCCCCGGCGCGCCTTCGACCAGCTCGGGGAAGGCAGCGGTCGTCTCCTTGAGGTCGCGCGAGAACAGCTCGGCGCGCGTCCCCTGGCGGTGCAGCTGACATCGCACGCCGTCGTACTTCTCCTCGGTCCACACTGTCTCCGCCCCCATGCGGGTGAACGCCTCCTGCGGCGTCTCGACGGGGCTCGCGAGCATGAAGCGCACCGGCTGAAACAGGGTGATGGTGCTCGCCTCGAACTCCCCATGCTTGCACCGGACTGCGGTTTCGCCGATATCCCCGGTCACGAGATGCACGCGCTTCACCTGCGTGATCGAAACCCCGAATGCCTCCGCGATCGCAGCCTCAACCAGGCCTTCGCTGAGGCCGATGCGCATCTCGCCGGAGATGATCTTGACGAAGAATCGCGCTGCCTCGGGGTCCAACCGCTTGAGCAAAGCTTCAAGTGGTTTGGCTTTGGCGGCGCCACGCGCGGTCCGGATCGCTTCGAGCGTCTTCTCGACTTCATCGAGGGTCACCGGCTCCGGTTGCGTGCCGCCGTCGAGGGCTTCTCCTGCCCAGTCGCCCAGGTCGGAGTGCTTGCGGAAGATGCGCCCGAGCTCTTCTTCATCGCGGCTCGAGATCGACGACACGACCTTGCTCAGCGTCGACCAGCCGAGACCGAGCGTCCGGCGCTGGGAGGGCGGAAACGCGCGACCGCTCAAGTAAACGGCGGCGCGCCGCAGATCCTCATCGGACAGCGTGCGGAAGTACGCGGCGAGAATCCGCGTCTTCTCGAGAGTGGCGGGCGTTGCGCCGACGGCTGCGCCGGCGCGGGCGAACTCAAGCATTCAGTAAGTCACAACCTGCCCGCGGGTTCCGCGCCAAGGTGACCTATCGTAAGTCGGGATGCGACGGTGCCCGTACCTCGAGGAGCTGGTCAAGGACCAGAAGGCATTTGTCCGCGTCTACCGGTTCGACTGCCATGTTGACCACCGCTCCAAGCTCAAGTACGCGCTGTCCGACAGTCCTCCGATCTGCGTACGGAATTTCGAAGATTGCCCGTTATATCAGGATGAAAAGCGGCGCGAGGACCGCACAATTACCCGCTACACCGACTGAAATAGCCCCACCACCCGCCACACAAATGAATTGCCCAGTCTGCTCCGCCCCTGCTTTGCCGATCGACGACGCGTGCGTCTTCTGCCACGCGCCGTTGGTCGAGCGTGACGAGCCCGACGAGCTGCTCGACTATCTCGTCGAGCGAATCCCGATCGCTAACGTCCGGCGTGGGCACCTAAACCGTGGGCCAATCACAGAGATCTCGATCGACGTCGATGGCCGCAGCTTCCACGCGCGGGTCAAGAACGAGGCGCTGGAGCTGGCGCCCGCGGTCGAGCTCGCCGCCTGGGTTGACCTGCTGCTGACCAAGCTCAGCGACGCCGCAGCGCGGGACCATGATCTGCGCCGGGCGGTTCTGCGTTCGGGCTGGGCTCTGCGCTGACGCCGGCGTAACCTGGACGCGGCGATGGCCGTTGCTAAGCGGCGCCCGGGATTCGCGCTGTGGATAGCGTGGGTCGGCGCCGGAGCGCTCGGTGCCGCAGTGGCCGCTTCGGCGACGCAGCCCGGACACGAAGTCTTCGGGGACACTGGAGCCTCCTACTGGGTGCCGATCCTGCTTGCTACACCTCTCGCGTTGCTTCAGTTCCTGGTGCTGCGTGGACTGATTGGCGTCTCAGTGGTCGCCGCTGGCATGTGGATCGGCCTGACGTTGGTTGCCTCCGCGGCCAGCATCTTCGCGATCAGCGGATGGTATTTCGTCGTACCGCAGCTAGTCCCGCGCACATTCATATCTATCGAAACTGGAATGGACATCATGTTCACGGGTGGGGAATACATCAATCCGCTGCTTTTGGGCCTTGCCCAGGGCGTTGCGCTGGCTTGGGTGTTCGGCCGCGCAGGCATTGCGGCTTGGTGGGTCGTGATAAACCTGGTGGCTTACGCCGTCTCACTCCAGCTGACGATCTTTGCCCTCACCGCGTTGGCGATCGAGCCGGGAACTACAGCCGGTAGCTATGTGCTGCCGCGCGTCTCGCTTGCAGCGTTGTACGCGGCCGTCACCGGCCTCGCCCTGGTCGCGATCGTGAGGATGCAGTACGTTTCGATCAAAGCGCACGTATCAGCCGCTTCGAAAGGTGCGGTTTGATCAAAAGGCACCTATCCGGTTAGAGCGCCAGCGCCAACTGCTCGTTTGCCTCGAGCGCCCACGCGCGGATACCGCGCTTGCGCAGCGACCGCGCGAAGTCCTCGGTGTAGCCGTGAACGGTGTAGACCTGGTCCGCGCCTGACCGCTCGACGACATCCATCAGCTCATCGAAATCGCAGTGGTCGGACAGGTCGAACGTGGCGTCGGCGCCGAACAACCGCGCGAACTCAGGGTCTTTCGCCCAGCCCGAGATCAAGGCGGTTCGATAGCGGCCCAGCCGGCGGATGTCGTCCTTGCCCACCGGGGGCGCGATGACGACGCGATCGGCAACCGGCTCGCCATTGAGCTCGATCCAGTCTGGGAGGGAGCGGCCTGCCATCGCGTACTGCCGCGCGCATGGAGCGCACCGCTTTTCGAGCGCGAAAGCGAATCCGTACTGCGCGAGCTGCAGCATCACCTCCTCGGTCTTGCCCAGCGCATGGCACAGCAGCACCGGCGTCACGCGACTGTCCAGCGCCCGCCTGCACCAGCGCGCGATCAGCTCAATAGTCTCGTCCGGATCGCCGAAGCGAAAATGCGGCCGCCCGTATGTGGTTTCGATGATGAGGACATTGGCCTTCGGCACGAACGTCTCGATCCGGCCCGGCTGCCGCAGCTTGATGTCGCCCGTGTAGAGCACAGACGTGCCTTCGTGCTCGAAGTGGAGCTGAGCCGATCCGAGCATGTGCCCGGCTGAGTAGAGGGTCACCGTGGCAGGCCCACGCCGCATCGCCTCTCCATAACCCAGCATCCGCCAGCCTCGCGGCCGCCGCGCCTCCGGGATGAGGGCAAGCGTCTGCGGCGTCAGCAGGGCCTCCTTGTGGCGCCGCGCGTGGTCGGTGTGGGCGTGGGAGATGAACGCGAAGCTGCGCACGACCAAGGGATCGAGCCACAAGCTGTGACCTGGCAAAGAGACGCCGTGGTCCCAGACCACCTCGCGCGTCACAGCTGGACGAGGTCCCCCTTCGCAAAAAGATCCGGCGGAACCACGACCCCAACCGCGGCGTACGCCTCGAACGGCACCCCGATGTCGGCGACGATAACGCGCCCTGGAAGTCCCAGGAGCCCGGGTTTGGGAAGTCCAAGAGTGATGGTCACGGTGGCTCGAATACACGGAGCGTAGGCCACGCCGGAGTCGGCGTCGAGTCCGGACGGTACGTCAACAGAGACGACGTCCTTGCCCGAGCGGTTGATGGCCGTGATCCACTCCGCAAACTTGCCCTCTGGAGCTCGGGATAGGCCGGTGCCGAATATGGCGTCGACGACCACGTCGGCGTCGCCGAGGTTCAGATCGCCGCCGACCGCGACCCCGAGATTCCGCAACGCCTCGAGCTCATTCGCCGCCGGACCAAGAAGCCGGGTCAGGTCGACGCAGCACACGCCTGTGAGCCGGCCCCACCGCTGTAGATGGCGCGCCGCGGCCAGCCCGTCGCCGGCGTTGTTACCGACGCCGCAGACGACGGCTGCGCGTTGACCCACGTATCTGGCGATCTGCCAGCCGGCCGCCTCCATGAGCCAGTCGACCGAGATGCCGAACCGCTCCTCGCAGAGCGCGTCGACCTGCTTGACCTGCGCGCTAGTGAGAGTGGGTAGGGCGCTGGACGACAAAGGAGCAGTAGGGATCTCGGCGGTGAATCGAGTCCGCCTGCGAGATGGCCGCGCCCGTGAGGCGGGAGATCAGCTGCGGCGTGATCGTGCAGACCTGCGGAAACTTGAGCGCGGTGTTGCGAAATGGACAGTTATGGATCGTCACTTTGACCTCCTCGGCACTATCCGTCTGCTCGACGAGCGTGCCCGCCCGGCCGATCCACGCCACGACCCGGCGCAGCCTTTCGTCGAAATCGAGACCCACCAGGTCCTTCTCGATCGCGTTCGCGTGCCTCGCGGCGACCCGCGCGAACACCTCGTCCAGCGCCTCAGGCCCGCCCATCTCCTGGACCTCCTGGAGCACCATCGTGGCCAGCTGGCCGTACCGCTTGGGGAAGACTGAGTCGGCTCGCTCGGTCAGCGCGAAGAGGAGGGAGGGCCGGCCGCGGCCGCTGCGCTCGGGCTGGCTGACCACGAGGCCATCCCGCTCGAGGTTGGTGAGGTGCTGGCGGACCGCGTTCGGAGTCACCCCGAGGTCGTTGGCGATGGTTTCCGCGCTTGATCGGCCCTTGCGCCGAAGCAGCTCGAGGACTTCCATTCGGGTCGAACGGCCGGCGATCATGAGGCCCACATCCGGTCGCTTCCTTGGGATGCTAGCACAGGCCAAAACCGCTAAAGCGATTTATTACAGGTGGTTCTTGACAAAAGAAAGAGGGGCCCTAAACTTGGTATCCGGAGGAGATAGAGGGAATGCCAATGATCAAGCAGGCCAGCCGCGCTATCGAGCACATGACCGCTCGGGAGCGCCGGATCCAGCGGGCCAAGTACGCCCGCCGGAACAAGATGCGCTACATCGACAAGCTCCTGAACGAGCTCGAGATGCTGAACCTGGCCGACCAGCGGCAGATGCCGCCCGTGCTGTCGGTCGCGATCAACAAGGTCATCGAGGAGTCGCCGGAGGTGACGGTCCTGGCGCAGGCCAAGCCGGCTTCGGTGATGGAGGCGATGGACGCTCTGTATGAGATCCAGGACAGCCTGATGTACAACCAGATCGAGGACGAGTAGTCACCGGCCGTAGCTGACAAAAATCGAGCCGGGCTCAATCCGAGCCCGGCTCTTCTCTTTCTAGACCCTGAGGGCGACTGGTCCCCAGAGCTGTTGGGCTCGGACCCCGAGCCCGTGGACCACGGCGGTGAACGCGTCCCGCTGCTCCAGGCGCTGTTCTCCGAAAGCCAGGGCCAGGTCGCTGCGGAACGCGGGAATGTACGCCGAACCGCCGGTCAGCAGGACTCGATCGACATCGCCGGCGGTGATCCGAGCGTCGGCCAAAGCCTGATCGATGGTTGCGGCGATGAGATCGAGCTCTGGCCGGATCATGGACTCGAAGGTCGACCGCCGCACCTCAACACCAAGGCTCAGCGGCTCGAAGTCCAGGCGGGTTGTATCAGCGTTCGACAGGGCGATCTTGGTGGATTCGACCGCGCCGTAGAACTCGTAGGCGTGGCCCTCGTAGAGCAGCGCCTGGACGACATCGGCTGCGCGGCCGCCAATCCGAGCCAGGATCGCCGGTATCCCGGGGTCCGCCATGAGCAGGCGGACGGAGCTTGCCGTGCGCATCTCGTTGAAGAGCCAGCTCGGGAGCGCGTCCAGACCTAGCGCCGGACCGACGATCGTTTCGAAGAGGATCCCGTCCAGGGATTCGCCGCCGATTGCGATCCCCGCGATACCGGCGACGTGCGGCGTGCCGCCGCGGGAGTCGAGCACCGCCACGTCGAAAGTGCCGCCGCCGAAGTCGACCGCGATCTCCACCCCCCGGTGGGCCTGCTCGCCGATCACCGCGGCCGTGGGCTCGGGCAGAAAAGCAACCTCGCCGAAGCCCGCCTCGAGAGCCGCAAGCTCCAGCCGGCGAAACGCCTCGGCGTCGGAGGCGGCGCGGTTCTGCGGGTCGGCGCCCGCGAACACGACCGGATGGCCAAGAACGACGGATCCGACGACATGTCCGGTGGTCTTGTCAGCCTCTCCTTTGAGACGGCTGAGCACGACGCTCACCAAGGCGCCCACGCTGAAATCTGTCGCCCACGAGTTGGTACCGGCGAAGCCGAGCTTCGCCAGCTCGTGCTTCACTCCTGACAGCAGTCGCGCGTCGTTGCATCCGCCGCCTTTACGGTACTGGCGGCAGTCCGTGTCCCAACCGTAGGGTGCGAGCGGGCAGTTCCAGCAATCGGTCTTCTCGTGGCCGGAGATTAGGAAGGTCCTCACCGCCTCGTTACCGGCCGCCCGGCGGCCGCCCCTGTGCAGGTACACAAAAGACGGGAGCGTCCTCGATGCAGATCCTCCCAATGCCAGCACCTCGACCCTGTCCCCGTACGCGATCGACACCGAGCTGTTGCTCGTGCCGAAATCGATGCCATAGCCGATAGGACGGTCGTGCGCGGTCATCGGCTCCCCTCGCTACGCGAAAACGCGGCTTGCTTAGAGGTCGCCCTCGGCCTGGCGGACGCGGCGGCTCAACGTCTGGAGCAATCTGTAGGCGACCTCCGGGTGCTCCTTCAAGAACGGCTTGAAGTTCCACTCCGGGATGGTCGCCATCGTGACGTCGGTGTCAGCCGTGATCGTGGCGCTGCGCCCCTCCTGATCCAGCAGCGCCATCTCGCCGAAGGAATCGCCGGGCCCGAGCCTGCGGTCCTTGCCCTGCACGGTCTTCACCGTGACCGTGCCGTCCGTGATGATCATGAACCCCACGCCTCCGTCGCCCCGGACGACGATCTGGTGCCCGGCCGGATGCTTGACCGTCTTCATCTGCTTCTCGATCGACCGGATCTCCGATTCCGGCAAACCTTGAAACACCTTGGCCTGTTTGAGCTCGACCATTGGCGAAATACTATGCCTTCTTTTTGCCGTCGAGAAACGCCTGGTACAGCCGGTAGGCCTCCTGCTTCCGGCTGTCGACGATCTTCGTATAGCCCTGCAGCGTGTTCAGGTTGGCGTGCCCCAGGACCTCCTGGACCAGCCGGACGTCGCCGCCCGTCACCTCGAGCAGGGTCGTCGCGGCCGTGTGCCGAGCCACGTGGGGGGACTTGAACGACCACGCGCCGAGCTGCTGCCTGATCTGTTTGACGATGTAGCGCGCTCCGGCCGGCGTCAACCGACGCGCGCGGTCGTCGCCGGCGGAACGATCGAAGTTGATGAACATCGCCAGGCAGGCATCCTCGCGACCGGCGAGGTAGTCTTCGATGGCACCGCGCGCGTCAGCCGTCAGATAGACGCTGCGCTGTTTGGAGCCCTTGCCGGTGACGACCAGGCGGCTGCCGGAACGCGGAAAATCAGTCCGGTCCAGCGCAAGCGCCTCTGAGATGCGGCATCCCGTGCTGACGAGGAACTGCACCAGCGCGCGGTCGCGCTTTTCGAGCGGAGTGTCGTGGGGCAGGCTTGACAGCAATCGCGTCAGCTCATCGGGGTCGATGGGTTTGGGCAGCCGCTGCTCCAGCTTGGGCAGCGTGATGCCATTGGACAGGTCGCGTTCGATCAATCCTTCGCGAGCTGTCCACCGAAGCCAGGATCGGATCGCGACCAGTGCTCGCGCGCGAGAGGCCGGGCTCTTCAACGTGCCAGCGAGGTGACGCTGGAAAGCGCGCAGATCCTCGTGGCGCAGCTGATCCGCCATGAGTGAGTGTCCATTGGTCGCAAGAAATCCGAGCAGCCTGCGGATCTCAGAGCCGTAGGCGCGGACCGTGTTCGGACTGCGGTTGGCTTCGAGCTGAAGCCATCCAATGTATTCATCCGCGGCGGCCTGCAGGGCGAGTGGCATGTCGAGGCCGAGCTCATGATAATGGACGCGGTGGGGGCCCTCCGCATAGTGAGTCCTCCGCGTGAGGAGCTACCAAGCGACGGCTTCGGCTTTGACCCCGAGTTCACCGAGCGCGTCAAAAACGTTGCGCTCTGGTTTTACCGCAAGTACTGGCGAGTCGAAACCGACGGCGTGAACAACGTCCCGGCGCGCGGCCGTGCTCTGCTGGTCGCCAACCATGCCGGCATCATTCCGTACGACGGGGCGATGATCCGCACCGCGATCCTCGCCGAGCATCCGCATCCCCGCCACGCGCGCATGCTCGTCGTGGACTGGGCGTTCGCGATGCCTTTTACCAACATGCTTCTGGTCAAGACCGGGAACGTCCTTGCCCATCCCGACAACGCGACTGCTCTTCTAGAGCGCGACGAGCTGGTCGGCGTGTTCCCCGAGGGCGTCAAGGGCGCATCGAAGCCGTATCGCGACCGCTACCGCATCCGGCGGTTGGGTCGAGGCGGATTCGTTCAGGTGGCGCTGCGTACCGGCGCGCCCATCATCCCGGTGGCGGTCGTTGGCTCAGAAGAGATCCACCCGGTGATCGCAGACCTGCAGCCGCTGGCCCGGCTGCTGCGGTTGCCGGCCATGCCGATCACTCCTACGTTTCCATGGCTCGGCCTAGCCGGCCTCATCCCTTTGCCCTCCAAGTGGCTCATGGCTTTCGGCGAGCCGATCGATGTGGCGCGTTATGGGCCCGATGCGGCCGGCGACGCTCGGCTGGTGCTGGAGCTCAGCGAACAGGTCCGGGAGTGGATCCAGGCAACGGTGCACAAGCTGCTCTCGAGACGCCAGACGATCTTCTTTTGAGGACGCCAGGCCCGCTGTTAGCCTGAATCAAATGGTCAGACCATCGATAACAGCGCTTATTGCATTGCTGAGCATCGTGGCGTGCGGAGGCTCATCCAACGGTCCGCAAGGACCAAGCGCCTCCAGCGTTTCGGTGCAGCCGGGCGATCTACCGCACGGCATGGTGAAGTGCGACCTCACCGGCGACATCGACAGCTTCATCGCGAAGGAGCAGTCGCCCGATCCCCAAACATCGAAGTCGATGTCAGGGTATTGGGCCGACCTGAAGAGGGCCGGCGCCACGTCCGCGTACGCGGCCATCTATACCGACAGCGCCGCTCACTGCTCCGCCATCAAGAGCAGCACCTCGGATATCGCGGCCGCCAACTACAGGCTGGTAGTGAATTTTGTCGTCCAGTTCAAGGATGAGAAGAGTGCAGCCGGCGCATATACCAACCAATCGATCCTCGGCTTCAGCGCTTCAGCGCTGCGCTCCGGCGGGGCGCAGACGATCGAAGGGACCAAGAGCGGTTTGACCGCCAATTCGATCGTGTTGGACCAGTCGATCTCCAACCAGTCGTTCTACATCGCCCTCTGGCAGAACAAAGCCTTCGACACCATTCTTGCCTTGCTCAACGTCGACTCGACCTCGAGCAAGAAGGTCGCAACCACGGAGAACAGCCGAATCAAGTAGGCGGTGAGCAGGAAGCGGTTCCCTTATATGGGGGGCCGCTCCGGCCACTAGAATGACGCGGCCGATCGCAAAACCCGCCAACGTCCCAGCCCGCACTCGGCGCCGGCAGAGATCCCTGTCCCTGCTTCGCCCAGCGCTCATCGTGGCGCTTGCAGCCACGTGCGCCCTCGCCTTCCCGACGGTGCTGCAGGCGGTGCGCTCCGCGGGCGTGACGGTCGCGGGGCCGCCAGGAAAACCGCCCGGCATGGTCGCCGGGCAGATAGCAATGAGCGGATTGCAAACGGGCGCCTGCATGAGCTTTCCGTCGAAAGGCGGCGGATCGGGCAAAACTGTGTTCATCGACCCTGGCCACGGCGGGCTTGACCCCGGTGTGGTCGGCACCATCGGCCAGCAGCAGGTCCTCGAAAAGGACGTGACTCTCGCGGTGGGATTTCGTCTGGCCGCATTGCTGCAGAGCGACGGCTATCGAGTCGTCATGTCGCGAACGCAGGACTCGTCCGTGACCCGGCTGTCGGCAAGCGACTCGGTGACCGGCGCGTTGACCGCTTCCGCCGAGCAGCGCGACCTGGTCACGCGCGCCGCGTGCGCCAACGCGTCGTCCGCCTCTGTTCTGGTGTCCATCCATTTCGACGCATACGACGATCCAGCGGTCGGTGGAACGGAGACCTTTTACGATGCTCAGCGCGCGTTTGCGGCCGAGAACAAGCGGCTGGCCACAGACCTTCAGAATGCCCTCGTCTCTGGGCTGGGCTCGACCGACCGCGGTGTGTGGACCGACGATCAGCTGGTGGCGCCTGCCCTGACCGTTTCGGGCAGCATTTACGGCCACCTGATCGAGCTGGGCCCGCCCTCCCCGGGGTACGTGGACAACCCGAGCCAGATGCCGGGCGCCCTGGTCGAGCCGCTGTTCCTGACGAACGCGTCCGAGGCCAAGCTTGCGAGCACCGCCTCGGGTCAGCAGCGTGTGGCGGTTGCGCTGCAAGCCGGGCTGCGAAAGTTTTTCAGCGGGGCCTGAAGCCGCCACGTGATGGTGCGCCTGGCAAGAATCGAACTTGCTGCCTCTTGCTCCGCAGGCAAGCGCTCTATCCGGTGAGCTACAGGCGCAGGTAGAAGGAGTTCAGTTTAGGCGAGGGTCGATTGCTGCGGTCGCGGCGTGGAAAGTGTTCAAGTCCGCATTGCTGACCACAACGAACGCGACGAATACCGACCGCCGCCAGCACGCCAATCGTACCGAGGGCCGGTCGTAGGTAAAAGAGCTCGGCCCCAGGCCGGTGCCGCTGCCGCGTATGAGGTTGGGCGAGAGCTGGCCCAGCGGCGGCGGCGCAAAACCGAAAACGCCTGACTCCCACGCTCGCTCCGCCTGACCTTCATCGCGAAACTGAAAGACAAGGCTGCTCATAGCCTTGACGTTGGTCGTCGCGCCAAGCTCGGTCTTGCACGCGGTGATGTCGGACGCAAACACGGAAACCGCTCCCGCGATGGCGCCGTTGTTACGGAGCTGCTGCCAGTAGTTCGACTGGCGCGCGGCCAGGTCCGCGTCTGCGCCTGACAGCACCGACAGATAGACGTCTATGGGACCTGAGCCGACGCAGACGTTCAGCCCGGTCGGCACGTCACGCGACTGCAGTATCGCAACCGTAGGGGCTGTGTGTGGCGAGGGGCTGGGCGCGGGAGTGAAGACGGCGTGAGTGTCGCCCTGACACGAGACCACGACGCCGAGGACGAGCATCACCGCGAATAACCGACCCACGGGGGGCGGAGTTTAGACTGGGTGAGACCCATCGCGCCTGTAGCTCACCGGACAGAGCGTTCGGCTCCGGACCGAAAGGCAGCAGGTTCGATTCCTGCCAGGCGCACTTTCTACATCGCTGTTTGGCACTCGGCCGGATAATCCTCGGCCGCACAGCAAGTCGAGATTCGAGTAGAGGCAATTCGTGACCGCAGTTGAGCTGCGGGCTGGGGAGACGAGATGAGAGCCGCCGTTTGCACGGCATACGGGCCGCCCGAGGTGCTCCAGATCAGGACTGTGCCCGACCCGCGTCCCCGGGACAAGGATGTGTGCATCCGGCTCGTCGCGACCGCGGTCACAGCCAGCGACTGCATCGTGAGAGGCCTCAAGATGCGCGGCGTCCGCCGGCTCTTCTTACGAGCAGCGTTCGGCATCAGGGCGCCGCGGAAGGGGATCATCGGCATGATCGCGGCCGGGGAGATCGAGTCGGTCGGCCGCGACGTAACCGCCTTCAAGCCAGGTGACCAGGTGTTCGGAATGGACGGTTTCCGCGCCGGCACATACGCGGAAAAGGTGTGCTGGCCGATCTCGGCGATCGCGCTTCGACCCGCCAACCTGACATACGAGGAATCAGCCGCCCTGCCCTACGGGGGGCTGATCGCCTCGTTCTTCGTGCGCCGGCTGAAGATTCAGACGGGCCAGCGGGTGCTGGTCTATGGAGCTTCGGGGGCGATCGGCACGTCCGCGGTGCAGCTGGCAAGGCATCTCGGCGCCGAGGTGACCGGCGTCTGCAGCACCGCGAACCTGGAGCTTGTGGGGTCGCTCGGTGCGACATCGGTGATCGACTACACGAAGGACGACTTCACGCAGAGCGGCGGCCGCTACGACGTCATCTTCGACGCTGTCGGCAAACGGAAGAGTGCGAAGGCAATGCTCAACGCTTTCGCGGCACTCGCATCGGGCGGAGTGTCGATGTCGGTCGATGACGCGTTCCCGAGGACCAAGAGGTCAGACCTGTTGGCGCTGAAGGAACTCGCCGAGAGCGGCGCGCTTCGGCCGGTGATCGACCGCCGCTACACGCTGGATGAGATTGTGGAGGCGCACCGCTACGTCGACCTGGGTCACAAGAGGGGCAACGTGATCGTTACCATCTCGCCTCGCTGATTGTGACGCCGATCGCCTAAGTAACGGGGCGGTGGCCGGTCCCCCGGATAGTCCGGACTATCCGGTGATTTCTCGCGCCGTCTTCCTACAGCATCCCCTCGACCAATTGATCGAGCCGCTCGGCCTGGTGGTGGATATCGGCGGCCAGCACGCGCACGCCTTCGTCGTACGCACGGTCCGCGTCCTTTACCTGATCGCTCAATCGCTGGATCCCGACCAACGTCGTCTTGAACTCACGGTTCAGCGTGGAACGGGCAGTTTCGATGTCGGTCAGCATCTCGAGGAACTCCCTGCGCTCGAGGATCATGTTTACGGTCAGGAGCACAGCCAGAGCCGCGGTGCACGATGACATGAAGAGGTCGATGTCGTGCCCCGTTACCGATGAATAGACATCGCCGGCGGATGCCAGGAGCAGTGTCATCCAGGGCAGGGCGAGCTGCCAGAGATCGAGGGGAGCTCGCTGAGCTGCCGCCTTCGGCGCGGAAGCAGGGTAGACGGCGGCCAGTCCGATCATCAGAAAGCCTGCAAACCATCCGGTGTCGAGGATGCTGCCCACGGCTCCAAACGCGCCCTGAGCGGTGAGGTAGGCGAATGCGCTGTCGGCAATGGAGTAGAGGGCAACGCCGGCGAGAAGGAATGCCATCCGTCCCGCCTGCTGCTGGCTCGCACGCCGGATGGCGAGGATGAGGATCGTGCCGATCAGGATGTCGCCCACCGGGTAGGCCAGGTCGAGAATCTTGGTTGGGCTGTTGGACGTCCATACCGACTTCAGCCCGAATGCCCACGCGGTCGACGTCAAAGCCAATGCGACGATCACGCCGTCGAACCAGACACGCCAGCGCGAGGAGGTGCCTCGCGCGGTACCCCAGAAGGCACGAATGCCGGCGAACGCAAATGGCACCGCCGAGAGGAATCCCGCGTCCGCCAGGGACGGGTAGGGCACCTGCATCCCAAGCCCGACTTCGTAGATCGACCAGACCACCTCGCCCGCCGACCAGAGTCCGGCTGAGATGCCCATCAGCGCCCACCCGAGGCGGTCCTTCCCGGCACCACGACTCGCGGCCCACGCGCACGCGGCCGAGGCGATTGCGGCAGCCACCGCTTCGCCGATGTCGTCCATCGCCGTCACGGCATGCTGCCCGAACGGGGCGGTGCGGATGTTCAGGGCGTAAAGCAGGGAGACCAGCGCGACTGCCGCCGCAGCCACGACGAAGGCTCTTCGCCGGTTGTCCATCGCCGTCCACGCGCTCATCTGGGGAAGCGAAGTTAAGCACGCCGTCTGGCAGATTCATCCCTCAAATCGGAAGAAAAGCTGAAGGTTGTCAGATCGCTTTGGTTGGTTCCATCGGCCTGGATGATTTGGCCCCTCTGCATGCTTGTGAAGGCGATATAGCGAATTTCATTGGGCTCGCAAA
>VBGP01000095.1 GCA_005880795.1 Chloroflexota bacterium
CGACTTTTTCAGACCAAACTTTCTCTATTTGAACTCGCCGGAGGTCCTATCGGCCAAGAAGGCCTAACACGTACGTCTGGGCTGGGTCTTACTCAGTCCAGTCCCTTGCCGGGGACCGAGCGTTCTTCGACCTTGGCTTCGAGCAAGCCCTTCAGGTCGCTGAGGTTGGCCTCCACTTCGCGACGGAGGCTCGCCGCCATCAGTGGCTGCACGAGGCGGATCAGTCCCGAAGGCCGCATCTCGATACGAGAGGTGAGCCTGGCTCGGTCCGAGCCTGCCGGTTCGACCACGTACCAGCCCTGCGCGGCCACCGAGCCCGAGGTTACCTTGAAGGAGACCAGCCGATTGGGCTCGTACTGCGTGAACTCATTGCTGGCCCCCATCCGACGCCCCATGAACATGCGCACGAGCGTGTGTCGGGTGCCGACACCAATCGGGCCCTCCGTCGCACGGCGAACTTCGAGCAGCCCGCGCTGCCAGCGCGGAGCATTCGTGTGGTCGCTCACGTACTCGAACACGTCCTCCTGGCTTCGGTCAATGACGATGCTCTTCTCTACCTTGATCATCGCAACCCTCTCTGAGGCCCCATTCAATTTCACTGGTGTCAGTCACTAGAGGCCGCAACTAGTGATGGACCCTGATAGTGTGGCAGCGGCTATGTCTGCTGTCAAGAGATTGGCGCCTGCCAAGCTGTCCCGCCGCGAACGGGCGAAAGCGACGCAATGGCGGATCGTCAAAGCTGCATACACTTTCTTCTGCGCGCGGGGATACGCCGGCACCACGATGGCTGAGATCGCCGAGGCCGCGGGCGTGGCGGTCCAGACGGTCTATTTCACGTTCCACACGAAGTCGGCATTGCTGAGTCGCGCCTACGACTTCGCGGTCATGGGCGAGGATGAGCCGCTCGCCCCGGACAAGCAACCCTGGTTTGGCGCGCTGACAGCAGAGCCGAACATTGCGCAGGCGGCGCGCCACGTGGTGACAGGTGCAGGCGAAATCACCCGGAGGGTAACGCCGCTGTACCGCGTTGCGCGCGTGGCGGCAGACGGCGATCCGGACACGGCCAAGGTCATTGCCTTCCACGAGCGCTGGCGTGTAGATGGCTACAGAGCGGTGCTGGAGCTCCTGGTAACGAAGGCGAAGCTTCGTCCGGGCCTCAGCTTCGAGCGCGCCACGGACTTGCTGCTGCTGTTCGTCGGCCCGGACGTCTATCAGGTCCTCGTCGGTGGCCTCGGCTGGTCGCACGAGGAGTGGGTTGACTGGACAGTCTCGACTGTGGTGGAGCAGATCTTTGACCGAGGCCCTCTCCGGAGCCGGCCCCAGCTGACAGGCCCCCCTCGCGCAATTCCATGATGCGATTGGGCCTTCTCCGGGTCAGGGACCGGTTACAGAATTCCAGCACCGGGAAGCTCTAGGGGGACACGGAAGCCGCCAGTTCCGCATCGCGCAACTAGGTCTCGAGTCGATGGCCTCTTAGCAGTCCGAGCACGGCGCTGCCGAATTCAACTCGCGAGTTCAAATTGTGTCCCCTCCCCCCGACCACTTTGAACTCGAAAGTGACGACTTCGGCGCTATCTGGACGAGCCGTGTCACAGATTTCTGAAAACCCCGGAAACGGCCGTGCGGCGCTACTGAACGTCGTTGGCCGATCTGAGTTCGCGCGACACCGATAGGGTAATCGGCTCGGGCGAGCCTGACTCGTCCTTCCCTCGGTGATCCACCCACCGCCCGGCTGCGTATAGAGGGTAGGCGTCTCGACATTGGACACATGTGAAGGCTCCGAACGATCGCGATCACGAGTCGCGACGGTTCAGATTGGGTTGCACGGAAGTGCAAAGGAGGTAGCGGACTGTGGCAGACCATCTCGATGCGCCGGGCCTGACCTCTCCGATGAGCGATCCCCGGACCGACATCACCGATGTTTATGCGTTCCGGAAGCCGGGAGATTCCAGTAAGTCGATCCTGGTGTTGAACGTCAACCCGCTGGCCCCGGCGCTGGCCGCGTTCTTCAACAGCGAGGCGATCTATACGATCAATGTTGACACCGACGGCGACGCGGTCGCCGACAGATCGTTCAGGATCCGGTTCTCCGGTGTCGAGGGCGGCGCCCAGACGGCGACCGTTCACCTGGCGACCGGAGCTCTTGCTGCTCGGCTAAACGACGGAGGGCCGGCAGTGATCGCAGGCGCGCCGGCATCTTTTGGCGCGACGCCTCAAATCACAACGCGAGGAGCCTATAGATTCTTCGCGGGGCTTCGCAGCGATCCCTTCTTCTTCGATCTGCTCGGGTTCATCAACAACTTGCATTTCACGGGCAGCGACTTCTTTGCGGACAAGAACGTCTTCGCCATCGTTCTGGAAGTCCCGAACAGCGCCCTCGGCACATCCCCGAGCAAAACCAGCCTTTGGGGACGCACCCTTCTATCCCAGAGCGGCACCTTGGTCCGCGATGATCGCATGGCCAGAGCTGCGATTAACACCGTTTTCAACCATGGCCAGGACAAGAACATCTTCAACTCCATCGATCCCGACAAGGATCTGACGGCGCTCACCGCTGAAGGCATCACGTTTGTGCAGAGTTTCCGAAACACCCTGACCGCATTGGGCGGCGACCCTGAACTGGCGATGGTCCTCCTGCCGGACTTACTGAACTACGACTTCTCGAAACCGACCAGCTACCTCAACGGAAGGCGATTGCAGGACGACGTGATCGACATCTCATTGAACCTGGTGACCGGTGGTCACCTGACGACTGACAACGTGGGGCCTCACACCGACTACCAGTCCGAATTCCCGTATCTCGGGCAGCCGCACTAGGAGGGCAGATGAAGACACTCGATCGGCGCGACTTTCTCAAGATGGCAGGAGCCGGCAGTGCCGTGGTTGTGGCCGGCGTGGCGATGCCGGTGGCCGGCTATTTCGGCTGGATCAACAAAGACAGCCTTCGCTTCCGCGCAGTCACGGGCATGCCCAAAGCGCCTCTGCCCTCGTATGCCTCCTACGTGATCGAGGGCCAGGTCGATCTTGGCAGTCGCACCGGCCAGCTCGCGAAGAGCATCCACGCTGGCGCTCCCGACGCAATGAGCGGCGTAGTGTTTCCGGGCACCGCCCGATCTCTTCGCGTGACCGATGTCAATCGGACTGGGAAAAAGGTGGTCATCAGCGGCGAGATTACGGACAGGATGGGGTTGCTGGCGGGAGAGAGCCCGACGCTAACCATCGAGATCGACCAGTCGGCGGGGTTGGCCCAGGCCGACTTTCTCGGAAGTAAGGTTGTCATGCGATTGGACGCTCACGACTGAATTCGGTCGAAGGCGAGCAGCGAATCGCCTGATACGCGCGCGCGTCGGGCTAACCGGGCCCGGCGCGCAGCTCGGACGTATCGACTCTCCTCAAGCCCTGAGGGCGAGGACTTGAGGTCGACCAAGTGGGCGCGTTTGTCGGCTCAAGCTCCAACAAGGCCGAGAAGCTTGGGTTAGACGAGCGCTGTTTTCGTATAGAAATGCGTTACTGACACGCCTAGGACCCGCCGCAACCGACATCGAGATCGGCCGCGCACTAGCGGCTGCAGACCTGGACGCCCTGGCAATGGTGTACGACCGCTACGGTGCCCTCGCGCACTCGGTGGCGGTGCGAATCCTGGGCGACTCGAGGTTGGCGGAAGACATCGTCCAGGAGTCGTTCCTCAAGCTCTGGAACAGCGCCTCCGCGTTCGACGCGGGCAAGGGCTCGCTCCGCGCCTGGCTCCTGACATCGGTACGTAACCGCGCAATCGACCAGCTGCGAGGTCGTGGCGCCCACGAAAGACGGGAGATCGATCTCGAAAGCGCAGAGTCCGTACCGACCGCGGTAACCGCCGCCGACCCGTGGCGAGACGTCGCCGCTGCCATGGAAAGGGACGCGGTGCGCGAAGCCCTGGCGCGCCTCCCTGTCGAGCAGAAGCAGGCTGTCGAACTTGCGTTCTATGGCGGATACACGTATCGGGAGATCGCCGAAATTTCGCGGGTGCCACTGAGCACAGTGAAAGGCCGCATGCGACTTGCCTTGGAGAAGTTGCATTCGTATCTCGAAGGGAAAGGACTAGTGAATGAGCCCTGAACGGGATCACGACGAGATCGAGGACCTGCTGGCGGCGTTTGTGCTGGGCGCGACCGATCCCCAAGAGGAAGCGCTGGTACGGGAGCACCTCGAGGGCTGTTCGACCTGCACGAGCACGGTGCAGCGTCTTCGGCGTGCGTTGGGCGCTGTTCCGCTGGCGGCGGAGACGGTCGCGCCCCCGCAGCGACTGCGGCACCAGATCCTATCGGCGGCCGGAGCGTCTCGCGCGCCGGAGTTTGCGACGCCCCGGAGGACGCGAGTACTCCGTCTGCGTCCCCGCGCTACCAGGCTCAAACCCGCCAGTCGCGGCTGGCGTTCTGCGGTCGCGGCGGCGGCGATCGTGTCATTTGCGCTGGGCGCGGGTCTGGGCCTCGGCTTCGGCCGGAGCATCGCGCCACAACAGGCGCCGGCTTCCGCTGTCGCTCAGTACTCATTGAGCGGGTCGGGCGCCATGTCCGGAGCGCAAGGCCGGGTCTTTGAGCTCAAGCAGCAAGGCCTGACCCTGGTCGAGTTCAGCAACCTTCCGGACCTGGCGGCGGGGAAGGTCTACGAGCTCTGGTTGATCCCGAGTCAGGGACAGCCGGCGCCCGGGGGCGTCTTCAAGCCCGACCCGGGCGGCAGCCATGTGGTTGTGCTGGCGCGAAACCTCCAGGGCCTGACCGCGCTGGCGGTAACCGCTGAGGTGGGGCCGAACGGCACCTCTGCTCCGTCGGAGCAACCGCAGCTGATCGGCAAGGTCGGGTGATCTAACTCCCTCCCGGATTCGTACACGACCTACCCGTCGAGCGGCGATCTCCAGTCGTGCCAGCAAGTCCAGGGAAGGAGAAGGTCGCATGTCAACGACCTCCCCTGTCAGCTGACTTCAGTCGGCGAAGACATCATTCTTGACGTGGCCGAGTTTTAGCGAAAACGCTCGTGGTGCCAAATCGAGTCTCCGCTAGCGGCTTAGGACTAAGCCGATGAGCTAAGTCGTCCTCGGTCACGAAATGATCCGTTTTCGATCGGATCATTTCGGATCATTCTCCCCGCGCCGTCGAGTCGGGATCGCGACGCCGGAGGTCACAGATATGTCACGCATTCGCGGAACCAGGAGGACACGCGAGGACACGCGAGGACACGAGGGCAGGCGAAATTGAGTACAGGAGGACACTGGAGGAACCGGCGGGACACGGGAGGAAACGACGTACGTAGGGTTCGGGACCGTGAGGCCCCGGGTTCAAATCCCGGGCCCCCGACCAATTTCTGATCTCAGCATCAGCGAATCCGATGGCTCTCAGACGGTCGCCGGGTCACCCGGAGTTCACAGACCTCCGTCCCTGAGATTAGGGTTGGTCACGGCGGGCTGTCACCGGGAGGCTCACCCGTTGTTCGGCGCCCGAATCGCCACCCTGGGGGGAACCACGGGCCATCTTGGATTTCTCGGTTGACGGCACCCCGATCTGCAGCACCAGCAGCCAGCTGGCGAAGATGCCGCTCGACAGCATGATCACGCTCGCGAGCGCCAGCGTGGCGAACACCCAACCCTGCTCGACATCAATAAGCGACAAACCGCCGGCACCGGCGAGGACGAACCCGAAGATGTTCCCGACGGCGCGAAACACGGTGGCACCTGGATGAGGCTGTTGAAATACCCGCTGACGAATCGTTCTGAATGAAAGGAGAACCGCTCCTGCCAGGCCGCCCACACCCACAGCCGCCGCGGCCACCGCGGCGAACGGCCTCGGCGTGAGGACGGCAAGACCGATCAACATCATGCTCACGAAGCACCACACCGCGTTCGCGGCCCGCAGCCGCAGGAGAGGCGTGCGCTCGATCTGGTGCGGGTCCAGCGCGATGGCGACGAAGGTAAGTCCGGTCAGCGATGCGCCGGCCGCGACCAACCCGATGTAGAGGTCTCGCCATGCCGCCGCGGTGTTCGGGTCCATCGCGCTGAAGGGTACCGCCCCCCGCGCCTATGGAATAGGTCGTACTCCGACCGGCTACGGTGCCGTGTCTGCCAGCACCGTGAGCCATTGCTGCAACAGCTGTCTCTCCGCTGGCGTGAGCGGGTTTGGTTCCGACTCGAGCTTGCTGCTAAGGGTTGCTGCGGCTGAGGCAATCGTGGTCGACTGCGGCGCCGCTCGCCGAGAACGCCCCTGGCCATTGGTCGCCGCGCCCACCGTTACGAAAGCAATCACTGCTTCGAGCAGTTGTCTTGAGAAGGAATCGTCGGTGTAGTGCTCCGGCTGCGTGATCAGCGCCAGGGCCGCTCCGACGGTTGCCGACATGACGATCCGCGCTGCCATGGCCGGAGAGACGCGGAGTTGTCCCCTCGACGCACCAAGCTTCATGCGCTCGTACAAGAGCCGGTGCGCCTCGCGCAGAGCCACGCTGTTCGGGGCGACTCCAGGCGACCACATCAGCCTGTAGAAGTTCGGATTCTCCCGCGCGAACTCGACGTGGTTGTTCCAGCCGGCTCGAATGTCGTCGCCGATATGGTCGTGGACCACGGCAGCGACGGTGCGCTTGCTTTCGAGGAAGCTCGTCCAGCCGAAGTCGACGACGGCGCGGATCAGGCTCTCCTTGTCGCGGAAATGGTGGTAGAGCGTCGGCGCGGTCACTCCGGCGGCATCGCAGATCTCCCGCGTGGATACATCACCGTCTACCGATTTCGCGAGGAGCGCGGCCGCGGTTTTGATGATTCGGATCTGGACGGAACGCGTTTGGGAGGTTCGGGTTCGGGGGGTTCGCGTCGGAGTGCTCATGGCGGAATGATAACAGGCTTGCCTAGCGGTATTAAAGCTGATAGGGTAGCATTGCTATAGTACTTCCATAACAGGAGGCAAGCAATGATCGTCGTAACGACACCTACCGGCAATATCGGCTCCCGCGTCCTGACTGACCTGCTGGCGAACACGGAACCGATTCGGGTCATCGCGCGAGATCCAGACCGGCTTGCGCCCGAGGCTCGGAAGCGGGTCGAGGTCGTGGTCGGTTCACACGGTGACAGCGCTGTCGTCACCAGGGCATTTCAGGATGCCGACTCTGTCTTCTGGGTCGTGCCGCCTGACCCTGGGGCCGCGAGCGTTGCCGCGGCCTACGTCGACTTCGCCAGGCCGGCAGTCAAAGCTCTGCGCCAACAGGGCGTCAAGCGAGTGGTGGGGGTCTCGGCGCTCGGTCGCGGCACTCCATGGGCCACACATGCGGGACTGGCCACGGCATCTTTCGCGATGGACGACCTGATCGCGAGCTCTGGGGCGAGCTACAGGGCACTGACCATGCCGTCCTTCATGGAGAACCTGCTCCGACAGGTCGAATCGATCTCCACGGGTGGTGCGTTCTTCCTGCCGATCGACGGCGATCGGAAACTTCCTAGCGCAGCCGCCTACGACGTCGCGCGGGTGGCGGCGCGCCTGCTCCTCGACCACTCCTGGACCGGTGTCGCGAGCGTTCCGATCCTTGGCCCCGAGGACCTGTCGTACAACGACATGGCCCGGATCTTGTCCGAGGTTCTCGGGAGGCCGGTGCGGTTCGAACAGATCTCGAACGACGCCTTCAAGGCGCGGCTGATAGGCAGAGGAATGTCGGATGCCATGGCCCAGGGCAACGTCGATATGTGGATCGCCAAGGGCAACGGAATCGACAATGCCGTCACACGCACTCCGGAGTCGTCCACTCCGACCACGTTTCGCGATTGGGCCTCGCAGGTCCTGAGGGCGCGAGTCGCGCCGTGAGCTTCCATTTCCGCGGGAGGCTGGCGGCTGCCCAGCGCGCCGTCGGTTGGACGACGCTGCCGTCTCGCCAGACCGGACCGTGCAGTTAGAAGATGGCCAAGAGTCGCAGGCGGTACTACAACGAGATTGCGGCGAGAAGTCGGTTGCGACTGGACGCGATCTCCGACGGCATATTCGGAGTCGCGATGACGCTCCTCGTCTTGACACTGGTCGCACCGACCGCCATTGAGGTCCGCGAGGCCGGCGATCTGTGGCACGCACTACTAAAGCTGATGCCGAACGTGGTCACTTACTTCATGAGCTTCCTGACCTTAGGCATCTTTTGGGTTGCACAGGAAACTCAGTCGAGTGAAGTCGAGCGAACCGATCGCGACTACACGTGGATAATGCTGACTTTCTTGTTGTTCGTAACGCTTGTGCCGTTTTCGACCGCATTACTTGCCGCGTACTACCAGTCCTGGATGGCGGTCGTCGAGTACTGGTTCAACATCTTCTTGCTTGGAGCAGTCAACACAGCTGCGGTCGAGTATGCCGCTCGAACCGGACTCTTCTCTGCCGCGAGGCGAGCGATACTGCTGCCGCCAATCCGCCGCCGTGCCCTGATCGCACAGTCGCTTTACGCGATCGCCACCGCGCTTTCCATCTTCGACACCCGAATCAGCATCGCTGCGATCGTTCTAATCCAGCTCAACTATGCCCTGGCCCCGAGGCTGCTCTTCCTTCACCGTTTATAGCGCCAAGCTCAGGGTCAGGAAGCTCGAACGGGTCACAGCCGGGTCACACATTCCCGGAAACGGGCGGTCATGGCAGGTCACCTGAGGACACAAAGGCGGCGGGATTGAGTCAGAGGACTGTCGCGCACCCCGGGGACACCTAAGGACACGTCACCGATACGGTTCGGGACCGTGAGGCCCCGGGTTCAAATCCCGGGCCCCCGACCATTTTCTTGTATTCCAGTCTTAGGACGTAGGGGTTGCCGGCTCGGGATGCGCGGCACGCCATGCCTGCCAAGCGGTCAGCGCGTCTACTGCAAACGGGTCTGCGTTACCGATAAGGTAGAGCACGGTCGGACCGCGTAGCAGGAGGTGGGTGCCAATAGCAATCAAGCCAAGGATGGACGGCCTGGCTTTCTGGTCGGCGATGAAGTGGGCCAGCTCCCATTCCATTCTGAGGCCGATAGTGGGGTCGTACTGACC
>VBGP01000096.1 GCA_005880795.1 Chloroflexota bacterium
TCAGGCCGTCAGGTTTCATCACCGTCCGCAGGACGGTGAACGTCCGCCGCACCGCGCTCATCAGGTCGGCGGACTCGGCATCGTCGAGGTCCTCGAGACTTGCCTTGTGCGCAATCGGCGCCACCATCGCATGGCCGGGGTTGTAAGGGAATTTGTTCAGCAGCACGATCGCGCCTTTCGGTCGCCACACCACGAGCCTTGCGTCGTCGTCGTCCGGCTGCTCGATGACGCGGCAGAAGAGGCAGCCCGGGCGCTGCTCGCGACCGACGTACTGCATGCGCCAAGGCGCCCACAGTCGCTCCATTGATCTACGTCCTCTTGTTGCTGATAGTCACCGCGGTGTGGGGCTGGACCTTCGTCCTGGTCAAGGACGCAGTCACACAGTACCCGACCCTGCCGTTCCTGCAGATCCGCTTCGGGCTCGCTCTCCTGGTGATGGTTTTGCTGGTGCGGCGCCTGCCCACGCGTCGGGAGCTCCGCGTCGGCGTTATCGTCGGCGCTGTCCTCGCGGGCGGATACCTGGCGCAGACCGCGGGCCTCACCTCGACCAGCCCCGGCAACGCAGGCGTGATCACGGGCCTGTTCGTCGTCTTCACGCCGCTGCTCAACCGCATCTTCGGCGCGCCCATCCGGTGGTGGACGTGGGTGGCCACCCTGGTCTCGCTGGCCGGCCTCACCTTCCTGACCGGAGGTCCGTCAGGGATGGGCATCGGCGACCTGCTGGTGCTCGGGTGCGCCGTGCTGTTCGCCCTGCACATCGTGCTGCTCGGGCGCTGGTCGCCCGGGCTTCCCGCGGCTCCGCTGGCCATGGTCCAGATGGGAACCTCGGCGGCGATCTTCAGCGCGGGCGGAACCTGGCAGCTGCATGCGCCGAGCGGCTCGGTCTGGTTCGCGATCGTGATCACCGGGGTCTTCGCATCGGCCTTCGGCTTCTACATCCAGACCTGGTCCCAGGGCTTCATCAGCCCGAATCGAACGGCGTTGATCCTGGCCACCGAGCCGGCCTGGGCGCTGGCTGCGGCGGTGGTGCTGGCCGGCCAGCGGCTCGGCCTGCTGCAGGCGGTCGGCGCGGCGCTGGTTCTGGCGGCGATCGTGGGTCATGAACTCGCGTCCCTAAAATTTGAGGTTCATGGCCAGCCGTCCCCACCGTAGCTTCTACGTTCCCCAGGACATCGAGCCCAAGTGGCAGAAGGTCTGGGCCGAGCGCGGCGTGATGAAGGCGTCGGACAGCTCGCCCAAGCCGAAGTTCTACGACCTGGTGATGTATCCGTATCCCTCGGGTGAGCTGCACATGGGCCACGCCCGCAACTATGTGATGGGCGACGCGCTGGCCCGGATGAAGCGGATGCAGGGCTTCGAGGTGCTGCACCCATTTGGCTGGGACGCGTTTGGGCTGCCCGCGGAAAACGCGGCCATGCAGCACCCGGGCCTGCATCCCGAGAAGTGGACGCTGGACAACATCGCCAAGAGCAAGCACGACCTGAAGATGATGGGCATGCTCTACGACTGGGACCGCGAGGTCATCAGCTGCATGCCCGACTACTACAGGTGGACTCAGTGGCTCTTCCTTCTAATGCTGCAGCGCGGTCTGGCCTACCGGGCGATGGCGCCGGTCAACTGGTGCCCGGTCGACAAGACGGTGCTGGCCAACGAGCAGGTGATCAACGGCCGCTGCTGGCGACATCCCGACGTCGAAGTCGAAAAGCGCGACCTCGAGCAGTGGTTCTTGAGGATCACCGACTACGCGGACCGGTTGCTAGACGACCTCGCCCTGCTGGACAGGTGGCCGCAAAAAGTGCGCGTCATGCAGACGAACTGGATCGGCCGCAGCGTGGGGGCGGAGGTCGACTTCCAGGTCGACGGCCATCCAGACGAAACGATTCGCATCTACACCACGCGGCCGGACACGCTGTTCGGCGCGACGTTCATGGTCCTTGCCCCGGAGCATCCGCTCGTCGAAAAGGTGACGACCGAAAAGCATCGGGCTCGGGTGAAGGAATACGTCGACAAGGCGCGCAAGGAGACGGAGATCGAGCGCCTCTCGACAGATCGCGACAAGACCGGAGTCGCCACGGGCGCGTTCGCGATCAACCCGGTCAACGGAGACAAGATCCCGATCTGGGTCGCCGATTACGTGCTCGTGACGTACGGCACCGGCGCGATCATGGCCGTGCCGGCGCACGACGAGCGCGACTTCGAGTTCGCGGGCCGTTACGACCTTCCGATTCGCGAGGTCATCGCGGCCCCATCCGGACCTCAGGGCAGGCTGCGCGAGGCGTACCTCGGGCCCGGCGTGATGGTGAACAGCGGTCAGTTCAACGGCACGGAGTCGAGCGTGGCGTTCGACCGGATCTGTGACTGGCTGGAGTCGAAGGGAATCGGCAAGCGCGCGGTCAAGTACCGCCTGCGCGACTGGCTGATCTCGCGGCAGCGTTACTGGGGAGCTCCGATCCCGGTCGTTTACTGCCCCGAGCACGGCATCGTGCCTGTGCCTGTCGACCAGCTTCCGGTCCTGCTGCCCAAGGAGTACAAGCCGCTCGCGGAAAATCCCGAGTTCATCCGAACGACATGCCCAATCTGCGGACACGAGGCCAAGCGCGAGACAGACACGATGGACACGTTCATCGATTCGTCGTGGTATTTCCTGCGCTACGCCAGCCCGAAGGATGACCGCGAACCGTTCGACTCCGAGCTGGCGAACCACTGGATGGCGGTGGACCAGTACACCGGCGGCGTGGAGCACGCGATCCTGCACCTCCTGTACTCGCGCTTTTTCACCAAGGTGCTGCACGACGCGGGCATGCTCGATGTGACCGAGCCATTCATGCGCCTCTTCAACCAGGGCATGGTCAAGCGATTCGGACAGGTGATGGCGAAATCCGCCGGCAACGGCGTGTCGATCGCCCAGCTGTCCAGCGAGCAGGGCGCGGACGCGGGACGCGTCTACGAGATGTTCATCGGACCGCCGGAAGAGGACGTCGAGTGGAGCGAGGCGGGACTGCATGGCGTGGTCAAGTTCCTGCAGCGAGTGTGGCGGCTGGTCCTGGAGCCGGAGTCGCTGGTGGCGGAAGGCGGGACCCCGGGCTCGCGGGTCGACGCCGCCTTGCTGCGCCGCAGGGTCGCGCAGACGGTCGGCAGGGTCACCGAGCACTACGACGAGCTGCGGTTCAACACCGCGGTCGCGTTCCTGATGGAGCTGGCCAACGCGATGCAGGACTACCTGCAGAGTGGTGGTGCGCGGGACGCGGAGTGGGACTCGGCGGTGCGGACGCTGGTGAAGCTGTTGAATCCGCTCGCGCCGCATATCAGCGAGGAGATGTGGGAGCGACTCGGCGTGACCGGCCTGCTCGCGGACGCCGCGTGGCCGGCCTTTGACGCCGCTGCCGCCGCCGAGCCCAAGGTGGTGCTGATCGTGCAGGTGGCGGGCAAGCTGCGCGACCGGCTCGAGGTTGACGCGGGGTTGTCGGAGGCCGACGCGACCAAGGCCGCCCTGGCGAGTGAGAAAGTGCGCGCCGCACTCAACGGCCGCGGGCCGTCGAAGGTGATCTACGTGCCGGACCGGCTGATCAACCTGGTGCCTTAACAGGCAGGATTGACACTGCCCGACCCGGCTGTCGTAAATTCCCTGTGCCATACCTCCCCCAGGGTGGGTGGGGGTTGGTGGATGGGTTTGTCCCGCTCTTACTGCTGCGGCACCGGCGCCCGGATGCCGTTGTCGAGCACGTAGTCGGCCTTGGTGCTCGATCCTGCGGCGATCGTGAGGTTGGTCGGTCCCTTGATCAGCCGCATGTAGGTCTTAATTTTCACGACGTAGCTGCCCGGCGCCAGGTCGACGGCGTAGTTTCCGCTGGAGTCGGTGATTGCTTTGGTGACGGTCGGCTGGCTGCCGACATAGTCCAGCTCCAGGTTTGGCACCGGCCGCCCGGCGCACGTGCTCCCCGGCTGCTCGACCGGCGCGCAGGGGACGGACACTACGCGACCGCTTACGACCCCCGAACTCGGCGACGGCGATTGGGCCTCGCCCGGGAACTGGTAGGCGCCGCAGCCGGCGGCAACCAGCAGCACTGCGGCGTTCGAGCGTGGTTTGAGGTCACGGCGGGCGGGGGGACGATTCCCGACCGGACGCTACTGTTGATACGCTCCCGGGTGGCCAAGCGGTAAGGCAGAGGACTTTGGATCCTCGACCGAAGGTTCGAATCCTTCCCCGGGAACCAGGACTTCCCTTAACAGGCTGGGTTTTCGCGACCGCCCGACAACCCTAGCCTCGGGGCAGTGCGAATCCCTCTACATCTCGTTCCGGGATGGAAGCGGCCCCTCGTCCTGGTCGCCCCCATCACGCTCGCCGTGGCTGCGATCGCCGGAGCGTACGTCTACAGCTCCTCGATCCACGCCGCGGCACCTCCGGCACCGCCGGCGCCCAACCCAGCTCTGGACGTCCCGGCTCAGCCGGGACTCCTCGTCGATGTATCCGGAGCAGTCGAGAACCCTGGGCTGTACCGGTTGCCGCGCGGGGACCGGGTCTTCGACGCCATCGCCGCCGCCGGCGGCCTGAGCCCGGACGCGGACCTCTCGAAGCTGCCCAATCTCGCGGGCCGTCTGAAAGACGGCGAGCAGGTCAAGGTCGGCTTCGCCAAAACGAGCTCTGGCACCGTGATCGTGCGCACCAACCTCAACACCGCAACCCTCGAGGAGCTCGAAACGGTGCCCGGCTTCACGCCAGCTTTCGCGCAGGAGTGCCTCGACTACCGCACGAACTTCGGCGGCTTCCAGAACATCCGGGATCTGGTCGACATCCTGGGCATGGGCGAGGCCACATATGTGATCGCGCGCCGGTACCTGGCCCTGTGACCCGATACCCGGCGCTGATCCTCGCGCTGGCGTGGTCGGCCGCCCTGGCGGCGGCCGTGGTGCTGATTCCGTCACAACCCGGGATCGCGGCGCTCGCCATCGCAGCCGCCCTGCCCCTGCTGGCCCTCGCGCTCTTCTTGAGGCCCGCCATCATCGCCCTGGCGCTCGCTGTGGCGCTCCTCGCGGTCGGCAGGGCCGAGCTGCCTCCAGGCGATCCAGCTGCCGAGTTTCGAGCCGCGGCCCTGGCCGGCACCACCGTTGTGATCACGGGGCGAGTCACCGACGACAGCCGGCCGGCAGGCGGCGGATCGGAGGTTCTGGTCGAGCCGACCCAGGTGCAGACCGCCGCTTCGGCGGTGGCCGGGGTCGGGAACCTGATGGTTCGCTGGCGCGGGCCCGGTGACGCGGCGTACGGGGATCTGGTCCTGGCCCGCGGCAAGCTCACGCTGCCACGCGACCTGCCCGCGTTTGATCGCCGCGCCTACCTCGCACAACACCACGTGTACCTCGAGCTCCAGGCGTCGAGCTTCGAGGTGACGGGCAGCGAGAGCGGCATCCTCGGGCTCCCCGGTTGGCTGCGCCGGCGATACATCTCGGCGGTCGACGACGCGCTGACGGCGCCGCACGCCGCAGTGCTGCTCGGGATCGTGCTCGGCATCCGTCGCGGCATCCCCGCGCCGTTGCAGAACGCGCTGATCGCAACCGGGCTGATTCACCTGCTCGTGCTCAGCGGGCTCAAGGTCGCGGTGTTCGCGCGCATCGTCCAGGGCGCGCTGAATCCGCTGTTGCGGCGCCATGCCACGTGGCCCGCGGTGGCGTTGATCGCGCTTTACGCGATGGTCGGAGGCGCGACGCCGGCGGCGGTTCGAGCATCCGCGATGGGAGGCCTCGCCATCGCGGCCAGCCACCTTGGTCGGCCATCGCATGTCTGGACGTCGCTTGCGCTCACGGCGGCCCTGATGCTCGGCTGGCACCCCGAGCTGGCGTGGGACGTCGGCTTCCAGCTCTCCTTCGCCGGCACCGCGGCGATCATCCTGCTCACGCCCGCGATCGCCAGGCGTGTGGCGTTTCTGCCGCATGTCGTTCGCGAACCGTTCGCGGTCACCTGCGCCGCGCAGGTCGGGACGCTGCCGATGATGGCGACCGACTTCCACGTCCTCTCGCCGGTGGCGCCGATCGCAAACGCCCTGACCCTCCCGGTCCTTCCGGTGCTCGTTGCTTGCGGCTTGTTGCTCGGCGCTCTTTCCTTTGTGCCGGACCTCGCGCGTCTTGCGGCGATCCCGATCACCGGCCTTCTCGCCTACATCGAGCAGGTCGCATATCTCCTGGCGCGCGTACCGGCCGCGGCCATCAACGTTCCGTCGTTTCCGACCTGGGCCGGCGTCGCCTATTACGCGGCGGTCGGACCGGCGGTCCTATCCGCTCACGCCCGAGCGCATAGCCGCAAGCTCGCGCTCGCGGCCGCGGCGATCGCGCCCGCCGGCATCTCGATGCTGGCGTTGCTGATGTGGGCCAACTCTCCGGCACAGGTGGACGTGATGAACGTAGGCGACGGCCAGGCGGTGCTGCTCCGCGGGCCGAACGGCACGATCCTGGTCGACGGCGGCCCCAGCGCGGCCAAGCTCAGCGCGGAGCTGGGCACCTTGCTCCCGCCATGGCAACGAAATCTCGACGCGCTGGTCATCACCGCGCCGGGCCTCGGTCACATCGGCGGCTTCGCCGGGCTGGACCGCGCGGCGGGCACGGTGCTGATCCCCGGCGCGAGCCTTAGCGGTTCGGCGTGGCGGACGGCCGCCCTCGAGCAGGCTGGCCGCGGCGCCGCGATCCGTTCGGTACGGGCGGGGCAGACCATTGCGATCGCCGGTTTTGTCCTGCAGATCCTGGCGCCCGAGCCAGGCGCCCCCGGCGAGGTCCCCGGCGCGGCCGACCTGGCCTTTCGGGCGATCGCTCCGGATGGCCGCACGTTCTGCGACTTCAGCGACCTCGACCTCGACGCGCAGGCGATCGCGGCCCAGCGATTGCGAGGAGCCTGCACTGACCTGTTGCTGCCCACCGGCGGACGGAGCCTGCTCTCGCCGGACCTGGCGCGGGCCGCGATCCGAGCGGACACCCAGCTGATCGCCTCGCGTGGGGCAGGTCGCCTCGCCACCGGATTTCCACCCAGCGTGCTGCGCACGGACCAGGAGGGGACGATCATCCTCTCGTTGTAGGCGGCTCTAAACCGGCACTCCGTTCCGGAACCAGATGGCGCTGATGGCAAAGCCGCCCAAGAAGGCGATTACCTCGCATGCGCCAATCACCATTGGGATCGCAGCGACTCGCGTGCCGGCCCGCACGGCCTGATAACCCACAATCACGGCGAAGAGTCCTCCGGCTGCTATCAGCGGGGTCAAGGTTCCAAGCTGGTACTCCCACGCGGGCGACCAGAAGAACGGATACGGAACTTCCGCCTTTAGCGAGTGGGCCATGGCCAGGAAGTAATTTCCGGGCCAGACGAAAAACAAGCCTTCAGCCAATGGCACGGCTACCTGGAGGATCAAAACGGCAGCAGCGATCGCCGCCCCCGAAAAGCTGAACCAGACCCGCGCGAGGGCCATCTCGACCAAAGAGTAGGACGTACGATCCCGATATGGCCCGGACTGCAACCACCCGCGCCGCGACCGCCCTGCTGCTCCATGGAGAGGAGCGATTCCTCGTCGACGAGCGCGCTCGCGCGACCCTCGACGGTTGGCGCAAAGACCTGGTCTCGGACTTCGGGCTCGAGACCATCGACGGTGCCGGGCTCGGGCCGGCGCGCCTCCAGGACACGGTCCTCCAGCTCCCGTTCCTCGACCCCTACCGTGTGGTCTTCGTGCGCATGGTCCCGGCCAACCGCGCCGAGCCTCTCGCCCCCGCCGTTGCGGAGATTCCACCCACGACGCGCCTGTTGATCACGATTGCGGGTCGCCTTGGCTCGTCCAACAAGCTGGCCAAAGCCATCGCAACAGCAGGCGGCGAGGTCATCGAGATGCAGCACCTCAAAGGCCGGGCGCTGAGCGACTGGGCATCGCGGCGCGCGGTTGAAAAGCATGGCCTGCCGGCAAACGTCGCGGCGCAGGTCGTGCGCGTCTCGCCGCCCGACCTCAGCATCATCGACTCCGAGCTCACCAAGCTCGCGGCCTATAAAGCGTCCGGGGAAAAGCTGACGGCCGAAGTGATGACCGAGCTCCTCGCCGGTGCCCGGGAGGATGAGATCTTCAAGCTCACCGACAACCTCCTCCCGCGCCCCACGGCGCAAGCGCTCGAGATCGCCCGCAACCTCACGCGCTCCGGACTGCAGCCGACCTCGGTCGCCTATCGCATGGCGCGGCATTACGCGCTCGTGCTCGCGGTGAAGGCGCACCAGGAGCGCGGCGAATCGCTCCAGCAGGTGCAGGACGGCATGACGGAGCATCGCTTCGTGATTCAGAAAGCGTTCGACGCCGCGCAGGACGCCAGCGCCAACCGCCTCGAGCAGGCGCTGAGGCAGATTCGCGATTACGAGTGGGAGGTCAAGTCGGGCCAGGTCGACGCCGAGCTCGGCCTGGACGTTCTTCTGACGAAGCTCTAGAGAGGGCCCTCTACTACTTCTTCCTCGAAGCGGCCGCGGGCTTGGCAGCTGGCGCCGGTGCCTTCTTGCCCTTGGCCGGCGGAGGCGCCGCCACCGCGACCTTGGCGAGCTGCTTGGCCAGGCGGCCTTTGCGGCGGGCCGCGTTTCGAGAGTGAAGGATGCCCTTGGCCGCGGCGCGATCCAGCGCGCGCACCGCTTCCAGCGTGGTGGGCGCGGCCTCCGAGCCGGCCTCGGTCAGCGACCGTCGCGCCTTGACGACGAGCGTCTTGACCTCGGAACGCGCCGCGCGATTGCGCACTGCGCGCCGAGCGCCCGCGCGTGCCTGCTTCTTGGCCGACGCGGTCCGCTTAGCCACGTGTCATCACCAGATGGGAGTCACTACTCACGAAGATAGGATTATAGGGGCCAGTGGAGTTCGAGCTTGGCGGGCGGCGCCCGAAGGTGCACCCCGATGCTTACATCGCACCAACCGCGGTCCTCATCGGCGACATCGAAGTCGAAAAAGGCGCCAGCGTCTGGTTTGGCGCGGTCCTGCGCGGCGACGACTCGACGATAACAGTGGGCGAGGGCGCCAACATCCAGGACAACGCGGTCATCCACTGCGCCGAAGGCTTGCCCACAGTGATCGAGAAAAACGCCAGCGTCGGCCACTCGGCACAGCTCGAAGGATGCGTGGTCGAAGAGGGCGCGCTGGTCGGCATGGGGGCGACGATGCTCCAGCGCAGCCGGCTCGGCGCCGGCTCCATGCTCGCGGCCGGCGCGGTGCTGCAGGAAGGCATGCACATCCCTCCGGGACGGATGGCGGCCGGCGTGCCCGCGACGGTCAAGAAGCCACTCGACGGTTCGTCGAACCACTGGGTCGGCATGACTGCGCAGCACTATCGCGATCGGGCGACGAGGTACAGGGCGGAGCTCAAGCCGATCCCTTCGCGTTGACGATTGCGCTGCCCGCGCGAGCCAAGCTGAACCTCGACCTCGAGGTCGTCGGCCGGACCGACGACGGCTTTCACCAGCTGCGCACGACCTTCCAGGCGATCGACCTCCACGACCTGCTGGAAATCGAGGCGGCCGATGAAACGACACTGACCACGTCCGGCTTCGATTTGGCAACCACGAACAACTCGGTGATCGCCGCCCACGACGCGCTGGAGCAAGCGGCGACGCGCAAGCTGCCCGCGCGCATCGTCCTACACAAGCGAATCCCCCCCGGCTCAGGCATGGGCGGCGCGAGCTCCGATGCAGCCGCGACACTAAGGAGCTTGAAAATCATGTTCGGCCTCGACCTCGACCTGACGCCGATCGCCACACAGCTCGGCTCCGACGTCCCGTTCTTTCTCACCGGCGGCCGCGCGCACGCAGAGGGCCGGGGCGAAAAGGTAGCGCCGCTGCCATTCCGACCAGGATGGTTCGCCATCGCGTGGCCCGGTATCGAACTGTTAACAGCCGATGTCTACCGCGCGTGGGACGAGGTGAAAGGCGAACCACCCAATCACCTCAGACGCGCCGCGGAGCATGTCGAGCCTCGTTTGATGGACTTCGCGAAAAAACTGGGGGCCGGATGGCAGATGACGGGCAGCGGCTCCGCGTTCTTCAAACAGACGGATTCCGAGCAAGAGGGAAAGGAAGCCATCGCACGACTTGACGGCTGGACCGCCGTGAGCCGGGCCGTGCCGCACTGGGCGTGATCCGGAAAACCGCCGCCGTCTGGGCCGGCAAAGCCACCGGGACGCTGAGCCGCGTCACCCGGCGCGGCGGCGGCACGACGCTGCCGGGCGACGTCGCGCGCGCCATCGACCCGAAGATCCTCACCCGCCTGGCGCAGGACCTGACGCACGGCTCGATCGTCATCACCGGCACCAACGGCAAGACCACGACCGCGCGCCTGGTCAGCTGGCTGCTCGAAGGCGCCGGACATCGGGTGGTTTCGAATCGCGCGGGCGCCAACCTGATCTTCGGCGCCACCGCCGCGGCGCTGAACCGGGCGGGGGCCGACGGAAAGCTCAAGGCCGACTGGGGGGTTTTCGAGATCGACGAAGCCAGCCTGCCCAAAGCCGTAGACGAGATCCAGCCCAGGACGACGCTCGTGCTCAACCTGTTCCGGGACCAGCTCGACCGCTACGGGGAGCTCGAGTCGATCGCCAAGAAGATCGAGCGGGCCCTCAGCACCCTCCCCGAGAGCGCGCATGCGGTCCTCAACGCGGACGATCCGCGCGTGGCCGAGATCGGGCTCGGACTGCCGTACCGCCCACTCTGGTACGGCCTCGACGATGTTTCGATCGCGTCGCGCTCCCTGCCTCACGCGGCCGATGCGCGCACCTGTCCGCGATGCGGCTCGAGCCTCATCTTCGACGCGGTCTACGTCGGCCATGACGGCGTGTATCGCTGCCCAAACGGCGATTTCGCGCGACCGCAGCCCGACCTGACCGCGACTGACATCACGCTCAACGCATTCGAGAGTCTTGCGTTGACCATCGCGGGTACGCGCATCGAGCTCCAGCTCGGCGGCCTGTACAACTCCTACAACGTGCTCGCCGCCTACGCGGCCGCGTACAGCATCGGTCTCGAGCCCGCCTACATCGCGGAGCGCCTCAAAACGTTCAAG
>VBGP01000126.1 GCA_005880795.1 Chloroflexota bacterium
GTCTTCTGGGCGAAATCGCAGAGCGGGCCAAGCCAGGCGGGAGATCGTGCTTGCCATGGAACGCGCAGCACTCGCGGTGGTCCGGGAGCCGACAGTTGAGATAGTCGTGCCGGTCTTCAACGAAGAGCGCGACCTGGAGCGCGGCGTGCGTCGACTCCGCTCCTACCTGGACGCCAGCTTCCCGTTCCACTCCATCGTGACCATCGCCGACAACGCCAGCGACGACCAGACGGGCACCATCGGCGCCCGACTTGCCGCGACCGTTCCCGGAGTGCGGTACATGCGGATCAGCGAGCGGGGCCGCGGCCGGGCGCTGGCGGCCGCATGGCTCATCAGCGACGCGGACGTCGTCGCCTACACGGACGTCGATCTGTCGAGCGACCTCGACGCGCTGCTGCCCCTGGTCGCCCCCTTGATCAGCGGGCACAGCGAGCCCGCGTGCGGCGTGGCTTCAAGCGCGAGGTCATCTCGCGCTGCTACAACCTGCTGCGTCTCGCGCTCGGCGCGAGGTTCAAAGACGCGCAGTGCGGCTTCAAGGCCGTGCGCACCGACATCGCGCGACGCATCGTCCCGCAAGTCGAGAACCGGTCGTGGTTTTTCGACACCGAGATGCTGGTGCTCGCACAGCGGGCGGGTCTTCGCATCCACGAGGTGCCTGTCGACTGGGTCGACGATGCCGACTCGCGGGTCGATCTGATCCCCACGGCGGTCGAGGACCTGCACGGAGTCTGGCGGCTCATGTGGTCGGGACCTTCGCACTTCATCAGGTTCACCGCGGTCGGCATCACGAGCACGATGGCTTACGCCCTCCTCTACCTGTTGCTGCGCGAGGCAAGCCCGGCCTGGTTCGCGAACGCGGTCGCCCTCCTGGTCCGACCTGGCGGCTACAGGTAGTGACGGCGAATGGCGCCTAGATTGTTGAAGATCCTGACGCCGAAGGCCACGATTGCCGCGATTGAAAGATCGACGCCAAGCTTGTCCCCGAAGTAGGTCAGGCCGCCGGCGAGAGTCATGTTGGTCAGGAGGCCGCTGAAGAACACTCGCGGCTCGAAGGTGCCGGCGATATACGCCTTGAACGCGCCAAAGATCGAATCGAGAGCCGCGAGAAAGGCAACAGCGGTGTAGCGCGCGTAGGTGATGGGGATGGTGACCGGCGAAAGCAGGCCGAGGACGACCCCGAGAATCGCGAACAGGATCGCAACGACGATTACTTGCATTGAGGGCTGGGCGTGGCGCCCGGCGCCGGCGACGGAGGGGCGGACGCGCGAGACTTGTAGCCGACCGCCGGCTCCGCGGGGTTCATCACGTTCACGTAATCCAGGTCGGCCGAGCTGTAGTCGACGTTCCCGTTGCCCGCGATCGCCTTCAGCGCGGTCAGCTTGTCGCGCAGGGTGTTGAACTCCTCAGGCGTCAGCACGCGGCCAAAGTAAACCTTCCAGCCTCGCTTGGCCACCATCGTCAGGTCACCACACGAATCGAAGATGAAGGTCGACACGTCCTGACCGATCAGGGCCGGCATCGCATGCTGCATGTTGACCAGCGCGGTGAGGAGCTGGGCGTCGACAGCGTGATCTCCCACGTGCGGGTCGGAGCCCGCCGGGCCCTGGATCACGACCAGCCCGCCCGCGGTTGCGGTCGGACCCAGGACGACAGCCTGGCTGGAGAGCAGAAAAAGCTTGGGGGATGCGCCCGCGTGGTAGACCGCCACTGGCTGCCACTCGCTAACCGACACGATCACCTTGCCCGGAAATTGCGGATGGACCGCGGCGGTGCGCACCCACACCTGGCCGAGCAAGCGCTGCTGGGCCGATTCGCCGTCGATCGAGATGATCGACGCGTTGCCCGCCAGCCCTGCTGCCTGAGCGACCTGGCTCGGGCTCAAGTGGCGCGCGCCTGCGACCTCGACGGTATGCACGGCCAGCGCCGGACCGAACCAGAGCCAGCCCAGGAGCATCGCTTCGACCACTACCGCGAGGGCAGCCACGACTCGTCGTGACCAGTGCACGTCCGGTTCACGCAAGGCGCGCTCCGAGCGGGTCCACAGCTGACCTTTCAATGGCTCGGTCCTCTCGAGCCCATCGGGCCACGGAGCCCTGGGAAGTACAGAGCTGCGACGCCGAAATCTCATTTCGCGCCGGGCCCGACGTGGCGTCGATGGCGACCGACCGCGTGGTCGACCAGGCGCTGGCAGAGCTCGTCGAAAGCGATGCCCGCCGCCCGAGCCGCGTCAGGCAAGAGGGAGAGCTCGGTCAGACCGGGCACCGTGTTGACCTCCAGCACCCACGGTGTGCCGTCGGCGTCGACGATGATGTCGACCCGCGCCATGCCGGAGCATCCGAGCTCGGTGAAGGCGCGGGCGGCGGCGTCAGAGGCGGCGGCGCGCGCCGCTTCCGGGATGCGAGCGGGGATGATGTGGTGCGACTTGCCCGCGGTGTACTTCGCGTCATAGTCGTAGACCGGGTTGTCACTCACGATCTCGAGGGTCGGCAGGACCTGGATCTCGGGCGTGGCCAGCACCCCGATGGTGATCTCGGTCCCGCTGGCAAACCGCTGGACGAGGACGCGGCGGTCGTATCGCCCCGCGAGTACGAGACCGCTCGCCACCGCGTCGACGTCCTTGGCGATCGTCAGGCCGATCGTCGAGCCCTCGCGCACGGGCTTGACGACCACTGGGAGGCCGAATCGCGCCACCAATCCTTCCACGACATCCGCCGCTACACCCTCTTTGATCTCGAGCTCTTCGAACTCCGGCACATCGAGCCCGACGCCCCGCATGACCTTTGCCGCGCGCGACTTGTCCATGCACAGGGCTGAGGCGAGCACGCCGGAGCCCGTGTAGGCCAGGCCGAGCAGCTCGAGCATGCCCTGCACGGTCCCGTCCTCACCCAGACGGCCGTGCAGCGCGTTAAAGACGCACTCGAACGCGCCGTCGCGGAGGACATTCCAGGTACCGCCGTCGAGGTCGACCGGCGTGACGTCATGGCCGCGCGCGCGGAGCGCCTTCGCCACCTGCTCGCCCGAGCGCAGAGAGACCTCTCGCTCGGCCGATTTGCCTCCCCTGAGGACGGCCAGCTTCACTTCCAGCGCCCCACCATCTCGACCTCGGGCTCGATCTGGATACCGAACCGCCGCTTGACCTCGGTCATCACGCGCTCGATGAGCTTCCGCACGTCGGTCGCGGTCGCTCCGCCTTCGTTGACGATGAAGTTTCCGTGGAGCTCGGAGATCGCGGCCGCCCCCTCCCGTGCTCCCTTCAGCCCCGCCGCCTGGACCAGGCGCCCTGCGGAATCGCCCGGCGGGTTTTTGAAGACGCTTCCACAGTTCTTGGTTTTGATCGGCTGTGTCTCGTTCCGCTCTCGCGTGAGCTTCGCCATGAGCTGCTTCGCCTCTTCCCCATCCCCACGCTCGAGCTGCAACGTGGCCGACACGACGAGCGCGCCTTTCAGCTGTCCGTCTCTCAATGCCGACGTCCGGTAGCCGAACTGCAGGTCCGACGGCTTCCACTTCTTTCGGCCACCGCCCGGGACGAATCCCTCGACCTCGACCAGGACCTCGCGGATCTCCTTGCCCCAGCAGCCGGCGTTCTGGTAGACGGCGCCGCCCACCGTGCCGGGCACTCCGATTGCGAACTCGAAGCCGCGGAGGTTGGCGTCGGCCACGACGCGGGCCAGCCGCATCATCTTCAAGCCGGCCGCCGCCCGGACCCGCGTGCCCTCGATCTCGTGCTCGCGGGTGACCACGCGCACGGCAAGGCCCTCCACGCCGCCGTCAGCGATCAACAGGTTCGTGCCGGCGCCCAGGAGCAGGTACGGAATCTCACGTTCTGTGCTGCCCTGGATCACCTTCTCGATGGCTTCGGGTCGCGCGAGCTCGAGGAAGAACTCCGCCGGACCGCCGATACCGAACGAGGTGCGAGAGGCCAGCGGCTCGTCTGGCTTGACACCCGCCAGCCCGCGCAGCCAGGCGAGGTTAGACCTTGTGCGCCAGGTCATCGCCCAACTTCTTGATGTCGCCGGCGCCCATCAGCAAAACGAGGTCGTCGGGCCCGACGATCTCCTCGAGCGCCTCCCTCGCCTTCTCGAAATCGCCGACGTAGATGCCTTGAGGGATCTGGTGCGCAAGATCGGCCGCCTGGACGCCTGAGACGTTGTCCTCCCCGGCGCTGTAGACATCGAGCACGAAGACGCGATCCGCGCCTGTGAAAGCTCGCGCGAAGTCGTGCATCAGCGCGCTGAGCCGCGAGTAACGATGCGGTTGGAAGACGGCGATCAGACGGCGATGGCGCAGCTCGCGGGCCGCTTCAATGGTCGCGCGGACTTTGGTCGGATGGTGTGCATAGTCGTCGTAGACGGCCGCGCCCTGGAAAACACCAAGAAATTCCATCCTGCGATGCGCGCCCGGAAAGGTTCGCAGCGCTGCCGCAATGTCGTCGAAACCGATGCCGAGCTCCAGCGCCATCGCCGCGGCCGCGGTCGCATTCTGGATGTTGTGGCGACCCGGCTGCCGCAGGTTGACATGGCCGAGAAGATCCAGGCCCTTGTAGATGGGAAAAGGGCGCTCGGGCTCGCACCGATAAGTCGCGTCGTGCCGGAACCCATACGTGATCTTGCGCGCCTTTGGTTTGAGCTCTCTCGCGAGCTCATCGTCGGCGCAAACGATGGCGAGGCCTTCCTTCGGCAAGCCCTCGATGAACCACTGGAACAGGTCTCGCACGGCGCTGACGTCGCGGAAGTGGTCGGGGTGGTCGAGCTCGATGTTGGTGACGATTGCACGCTGCGGATGGTGAAGGGTCAGGGTGCCATCCGATTCGTCAGTCTCGGCGACCAGCCACTCAGACTGTCCCGCGCGAGCGCTTGCTCCGTCGCCGACGAGCACCGTGGGGTCATAGCCCGCGGTGACGAGGATGTGGCCAACCATGTGCGTGACGGTCGTCTTGCCGGCCGTACCGGCAACCGCGATCGAGTCCGACTCGTTGATGAGCTTCGCCAGCATCTCGGCCCGGCTCAGGGCCTGGACTCCCATCGCGCGCGCAGCGTCGAGCTCCGGCGATCTCTTGATCGCACCGCTGTAAACGAGGAGGTCCTGGCCCAGCACGTGCTCCGGATCGTGCCCGACGAACATCCTCACGCCCGCGTCCGCAAGTTCTAGCGTGGTTTCGGATTCTTTGAGGTCGCAGCCGCTGACCTCGTCTCCGCGGGCGAGGAAAACGCGCGCCAGGGCCGAAACCCCTGCGCCCCCCGCGCCCATGAGGTGAACCCTCACTTCCGTGCCACCTCATGGAGAACGGCCAGGACACGCTTGGCGGCGTCCCGCCGCCCGGTCCGCGCAGACGCCGCGGCCATCCCGCGCAGGCGATCGCCGTCGAGACCCGCGATCGCGTTTACCAGAGTTTCGCCGGTCAGGTCATCGTCGGCAATCCGGATCGCGGCTCCGGCATCGACCATCGCGAGGGCGTTCTCCTCCTGGTGCCCGCCACCGAACGTCCCGGGGACCAGGATCATCGGCAGGCCGACCGCGGTCGCTTCCGCGATGGTCCCCACCCCGGCGCGACTCACGACCAGGTCGGCCCGACCCATCAGCGCAGGCATATCGTCAGCGAAGGCGAATCCGCGATAACCGTCTCGGGGATGCCGCGCGACGCCTTCCGCCCCCTGGGCTCCCGCCACGTGGACCACCTCTTCGAACTTCGCGCACAGTGCATCGAGCGCCGACCACACCGCTTCATTGAGCCTGCGCGCACCCTGGCTGCCGCCGGTGATGAGCAGGCGGCGCGGGGGCACGTAAGGCGTGCGCGGGACGAAGCCGTCGCGAAGCGGCACGCCGGTGAGCACCACCCGAACGTCTTGAAGTCGCTTTTCGGTCCCGGGCAGGGTCGTGCACACGGCGGCCGCTCCCTTCGCGAAGTACCTGGTGGCCAGGCCGGGCCGGACATCCTTCTCATGCAGCACATAAGGAATGCGTCGCCGGCCGGCCGCTGCAACCGCCGGGGCCATCACGTAGCCACCCATGCCCAGCACGACGTCGGGCCGAAACCGGTCGACGATGCGCATCGCCGCGCCCAGCGCAAGCGGGATGAGGATTGGCAGCGCGACATTCTTCCACGGGGCGTCGCGGTCGAGCCCGCGCACCCTGACCGTCTCCAGGTCGAAGCCTGCAGCGGGCACAAGCCGCTCCTCGGGTCCGCCGGCGCGCCCGACCAGGAGCACCGCACCGTCCGGCTCCTCAGCGCGAAACGCTCGCGCGACTGCGAGCGCCGGAAACAGGTGCCCGCCGGTCCCGCCGCCCGCGATCAAAAGCCTCATCACTACCTCGATTGTTCCCCAACGCCGTGCCGGAGCCGTGGCGCGCGATGCTGAGCACCACGCCGACCGCCGCGAGGGTGGTGGCGAGCGCGGTGCCCCCGTAGCTGAAAAACGGCAGCGGCACGCCGGTGATGGGGAGTGTGTTGGTCACGGTCGCCATGTTGAGCAGGGCCTCGAAGGTGATCCACGTCGTGATGGACGCGGCGAGCGCCATGCCGAACCTGTCCGGCGCGCGCAGGGACGCCCGATAGCCGCGCACCCCGAAAACCAGAAAACCAAGCATCACCAGGGTCGCGCCGATCAATCCGGTTTCTTCGCCGACGATCGCGAAGATGAAGTCGGTGTGGGCCTCGGGCAGCCAGCCGTATTTCTCGATCGAGTGGCCGATGCCCACACCGAATATGCCGCCTGAAGCGAGGCCGTAGATGGATTGTGTGGCCTGAAACCCGGCGCCGAGCGGATCTGCCCACGGATTCTTGAACGCGGTGAGCCGGCCTATTCGGTACGGCTCGAGCAGGGTGACCGCGACAAAACCGAGCGCCAACGCCCCCATGAGCAGGATGATGTGGCGCAACCTGCCGCCGCCCGCCCAGTAGGCGCTGACAAAGATCCCCACCATCACGACCGCGGTTCCGAGATCCCGCTCCAGCATCAGCAGGACGAGCACGCCGGCGAGCATGGCAACGAAGGGGACGAACACATGCTGGAAGTCGCCCATGCGCTGTGAATTGCGGTCGATCCAGTGCGCGATGAACACCGCGAACGCGAGCTTGCCCAGCTCTGAGGGTTGAAAAGTTCCCAGGGGGCCGGCGTCGAACCAGCGCCGCGCGCCGTTGACGCTGACGCCGAGCTGGGGGAGCAGCACCAGCAGCATCAGCAGGATGACCGCGACCGCGCCCGCGGGGGCCAGCGGCCTGACCTTGCGATAGTCGATCCGGCCGAGGATGAACAGCGCGACAAATCCGATGAGCATCCAGGCGGCCTGGCGCTCGGCGTAGTAGAAGGCGGACTGGTGTTGGGTGTAGGCGAACGCGACGCTGGCGCTCGTCACCATCACAAGTCCCGCCGCGCAGAGCAGCACGGTGGTGAAAAGGAGCAGCCGGTCAGGCTGAGGTCTTTCCACCGTGCGCGAGCTGCGGGCAGAGCCGGTCCAGGACGCGCTGCCCGCGCCTCTTGAACTCACGCCGCGAACCTCTGCCGGACGAGCTCTTTGAACTGGTTACCGCGGTCCTCGAAATCCTTGAACATGTCGAAGCTCTTGTAGGCAGGACTCAAGAGCACGACCCCTCCCTGGCGCGCGAGCCCCGCGGCGATGGACACGGCCTCTTCCAGCGTTTGCGCCCGCACGACCTTGGGATGGGCCTCCAGCGTCTGGGCAAGCTGGTCGGCCGATGCGCCGATGAGGATCACGGCCTCGGTGTTGGCAAGCACGTCACGGACCCATTCGTCCAGGTCGAAGTCCGCGCCATAGCCGCCGGCGATGAGGATCACAGGCGCACCGGGAAACGCATTGAGCGCGACACGCCCCGCGTCCGGGTTGGTCGCCTTGGAGTCGTTGTACCAGCGAACGCCTGCCCACTCCCCGACCAGCTCGAGCCGATGCTCGACCCCTCTGAATGAGCGAATGGCGTTGTTGATCGTGTCGTCTGTAAGGCCGGCGATCCGGCCGACTGCTGCGGCCGCGAGCGCGTTTTCCATGTTGTGCCTGCCGGGGAGGGGCATCGGAGGCAGGGGCTGGTGCTGGTCGAACCAGACCACCTCACCCCGAGCGCGTTTGGCGATCTCGCGCACCAGCCCGTCGCGGCCGTTGAGCACCGCGTAGTCGGAGTCTTCGATCGCCCTCCCCTTGAGGTCGATGTAGCGCTCCAGGGTGCGATGCCGGTCGAGGTGGTCCGGTGTGATGTTGAGGATGACGCCGATTTGGAGGCGAGGCTTCTCGACGGACTCCAGCTGGAAGCTCGAAAGCTCGAGCACGACCCAATGCTCAGGCGTGATCTCGCTCACGCGATCGAGCACCGTGTCGCCGATGTTGCCGCCCACGATGACGGGACGCTTACCCGCGGACAGCACCACTCCGGTCAATGCCGTGGTGGTGGTCTTGCCATTGGTGCCGGTGATGCCGACTACGGTTCCGCGGCACAGCTTGAGGAAGAGGTCGATCTCGCTCGAGACTGGTATACCTTTCGTCCGCGCTTCGTTGAGCAGCTCCGAATCCCACGGCACGCCGGGACTGGCGTAGACGATGTCGATTCCTTCCAGCGCGCTGGCGTCGTAGCCGCCGAGGTGCAGGTCGACACCCGATGGCATCTGCTTCAGCGTTGACTGCAGCTCCACCGCGGGCTTGCGATCGACGACGCGCACCTTCTGACCCCCGGCGGTGATGTGCAACGCAAGAGCGACGCCACTGCGCGCCGCACCGACCACCAGTGCTCTCCCGAGGGGCCGCCGCGAACTCACGGCAACGCCTCTGATTTCGTGGGGATCCTCAAACGTGAAGACGCACGAGGGCTACTGCGGCGATCGCCGAGACCAGCCCCGCGCCCCAGAAGGACAGCGCGATGCGGTTCTCAGACCAACCCTCGTGGTGGAACGTGTAGTGGATCGGGGTCATGGTGAAGACGCGTCGTCCGCCGGTGGCTTTGAAGTAAGCCACCTGAATGATGACAGACAACGTCTCGAGTACAAACACGAGAGCTACGATCGGCAGGAGAAGCAACATGCCCTGCTGGATGGCCATCGCGGCAAGCGCGAAGCCGATCGCCAGCGAACCGGTGTCGCCCATGAAGACGCGCGCGGGATAGCGATTGAAAACCAGGAATGCGACCAGAGCGCCGCAAAGCGCCCCCGCAACCAGCTTCTCACCTGGCTGCGAGTGCGGCAGCAAGAACGCAACGGTCGCGATCGCGATCACGGAGAGGCCGGCTGCCAAGCCGTCCATTCCGTCAGTGATGTTCACCGCGTTGGCGGTCCCAACGATGGCAATGAGCGCCACCGGAAATATCACCCATGGCGTCGCTGGTATGAGGAGCTGTGGCGCACCCTGGACGGCAAGCCATGCCACCGGCACCGCAAGCACGAGCTGGATCGGAAGCTTCAGGCGGGCAGGTATGCCTCGTGTGCCCACGCGAAGCTTGCTCCGGTCATCGGCGAAACCTATGACCCCTCCCGCAAACAAGCCCACGACCGCAGGCAGCGCGCCAGCGTGGTCACTGGCAACGATGCCGCCGATGATGCCAAACGCGACGAAGACGTATCCGCCGGCAGTTGGGGTACCAGCTTTTTTCTGGTGTGAATCAGGAAGCTCTTCCTGGATGACCTGACCAGCTCTCAGGCGGCGAAGCTCCTGGATGGCCCTTGGGTAGAGGGCCAGTGCAATGGCAAAAGCGACCACGAAGGTGATCAGCGGACCGGTCAAGTCGCTGTCAGCTCTTCGACCAGCTGATCGAGACGCAGTCCGTGCGACGCCTTGACCAGCAGGCGGTCACCGGCGACCGCGTTTCGCTTGACCCACTCGGCGGCGGCGGCGCGGTCGGCCACCACCTCGCCGCCGCCGGCCTGGGCCATCGCGCGGGCGTGGGAACCGTCGACGACGCTGAACGCGTCGAACACCTCGGCGGCCCGCTGCCCCACACGACGGTGGGCCGCCTCCGAAAGGGATCCAAGCTCGCGCATCTCACCGAGCACCGCCAGGAGGCGTCCCGTTCGCGGCTGCTCCGCAAGCGTGTCGAATGCCGCCAGCATCGACTCCGGGCTCGCGTTGTAGGCGTCGTCGATGATCGTGTATCCGGCCGGCGTGGACTTCTCCTCCATCCTGTGCTCGACCCTGACGTCGCCGAGCGCCGCCGCGCCCGCGGCCAAGGGCACGCCGGCGAACTCGCTCGCTGCAAGCGCCGCCGCGGCGTTGAGCGCCTGGTGCCGGCCACCAAGGTTCAGAGTCACGTCGACACCGCGAATCGAAAACGTCGAACCGCCCTCGCTCAGCGCTCGATATCCCTCGACGCGGTAGTCGCCCTTTTCCTCACCGAAGGTTGCGACTCGGGCGGTCGTCATCTGCACAAGCAGCGGAAAGAACTGGTTGTCGGCATTGAGGACGGCCAACCCTTCGTCGGGAAGCGCGGCGACCAGCTCGCCCTTCGCTCGCGCCAGCTCTTCGTGCGCCTTGAAGAACTCGATGTGCACGACGCCGACGTTGGTCACGATGCCGATGACGGGCCGGGCGAGCGCCGCGAGTCGCGCGATGTCGCCGGCGCGCTGCATGCCCATCTCGAGCACCAGCGCCGAATGGTGGGGCTCGAGGCCAAGGATGGTTAGAGGGACGCCGGTCTCGGTGTTCAGGTTGCCCTGAGTGCGCAGCACGTTGAAATGCTGGGCGAGGATCGCGGCGACCATCTCTTTGGTCGAGGTCTTGCCGTTGCTGCCCGTCACCGCCACGACGAGAGGCTGCACGCGGCGCAGCGCGTGCGCCGCGAGGGCGTAGAGGGCAGCCCAGCTGTCGGGGACGACGATCTCGACGATTCCTGGCGAGGTCTCGGTCTTGCGCTCGACGACCACCGCAGCCGCTCCGCGGGCGACCGCGTCGCTTACGAATTCGTGGCCGTCCGTCTCCGCGCCGCGAAGGGCGAAGAAGAGGCCGCCGGCCTTCACTTCGCGCGAGTCGGTGTGAAACGTGGAGAACATCTCGCCGACCTGGGTGCCGCCGACCTCACCGCCCCCGGTGACCTCGAGGATCTCGAGGAGGCTGATTCTCATACGTATATGAGAACTGTTAGGACCGGTCTGGTGTTATGTGCCAGTCCACGACCATCGTCTGCGCGATCTTCTGCCAGATTGGTGCCGCGGTCAGATAGCCGTCGTTCAGCGTCCAGTTGCGGTCGGAGCCGGGATAGTGAGGCTTGCGCACGACGACGAGCATGGTGAACCGGGGATGCTGCGCGGGCAGGAAACCGACATATGAGGTCCACACATCCGTTGTGTACTGTCCGTTCACCGGGATCTGCGAACTTCCGGTTTTGCCGGTCTGATCCTTCTCGAAACCGTGGACGCGCGCCAGGGAGCCCGAGCCCTTCTGGACTACTTGCTCCATCATCGCCGTCATCTGGGCGGCGGTCTGCGGGCTCACCACCTGGCGCTGCGGCTGCAGCAGCACCGGGTTGACCTGCGTTCCGACGCGTTCCACGACGTGGGGCGGCGCGTACTTGCCGCCATTGGCCACGACGTTGATCGCCGACAGCATCTGGACCATGTTCACGTCAATGCCCTGACCGAATGAGGTCGTCGCGTACTGCGAGTCGGCCATCTGCGAGGCGGACGGCGGCGCGACAAAGCTCTCCCCCGCGACGTCGATTCCGCTCGGCTGCGTGAGGCCAAATGCCTGGAGGTTCTTGTAGAACGCATCGTGACCCTCCGCCTGCATCGCCTTCATCGCGCCGACGTTGAGGGAGTGCGCCAGCACGTAGGTGTAGTCGATGTTGCCGTGGTTCGCCCGGTCCCAGTCGTAGATCCGATAGCCGCCCACCGTCAGCACCCCGGGGTCGTTGATCACGGTGTCCGGCGCGATCACGCCGGCGTTGATGGCGCCGGACAGCGTCACAACCTTCATCACCGAGCCCGGCTCGTACAGGTAGCTCACCACGTTGTCTTTCAACAGTGCGGGATCGGTGTGGTTGAAGTCGTTGGCGTTGTAGCTTGGGTAGTCGGCCCACGCGACGATGCCTCCGGTGGTCGGATCCATGATCAGGACGCTGCCGCTTTCGGCGTTGTCCGTATTGATGCCGGCGGCGAGAACCTGCTCCGCCGCGTACTGGACGTTGGCGTCGAGCGTCAGCACGAGATCTGATCCGCTCACCGGATCCTGGTGCGTGTGAGAACCGAGGACTATCTCTCGGTTGGCGAGGTCGCGATAGCTCGAAACATAACCTGGAGTCCCGGCGAGCAGCTTTTGATACTTCTGCTCGAGGCCGCCCTGGCCGTCGCCGTTCCAGTTGACGAAGCCGAGCAGGTCGGACGCCAGCGTGGTGCCCGCGTAAGCGCCGGGCAGATAGGAGCGTTGGGTCTCCTCCTGCAGCCCGACGCCCGGCAGCTTCAGTGCGCGGAGGCGGTCGGCCTTCGTCTTGGAGACGCGCCGCGCGATGTACGCGAACTTGACCTTCGACTGGAGGATCGCCGTCACCGATGCGTTGTCGGCGCCGAGGATGGAGGCCAGGGCACCAGCCACGCTCTGCCGCTCGCCCGGCGTGATCTGGTCCGGCGAGACGAAGGCGGAGTAGACCGTGGTGTTGACGACGAGCTGGGTCAGGTTGCGGTCGAAGATCGCACCGCGGAGCGCCGGCAGCGGAACGAACTCGCGGTACTGGGCCTGAGCCGCAAGGGCGAGCTGGCCATGTTCCGCGACCTGCCAGTAGGCGAGGCGAGACCAGACCATCCCGGCGAGGACCATGGCGATGGCGAGCATCGAGATGACGCGCAAGCGCGCGGAACCAACACGTTCAACCTTGCCGGGGCGCTTTGAGGAGAGCGCCCGTGTGGCCATCTACTTCTTGGTCGCCGCCTGGACGTCGCGAGTTCCGCCGTTGAGGATCGCCGCCACGGCGCGAAGCCAGAGCGGTGTCGTGTCCGCGGGCGAGGCTCCGACGGGCGCGCCGAGATCGATCGCGACCTGCTGGCCCGGGATGTAGCTCGAAGGCACGACGCGCTGCATCCCGCTCTGCGCAGCCTGCTGCTGCACCTGCGCCGGCGCGTGGAGGGTGACCTCCTGGTAGCGCAGCTGGTCCTGCTCCGCGATCAACTGGCGCTGCTGATCCTGGAGGCGCGAGATGTCGTAGGACGACTGCGTGATCTGGGCCGCGATCGCGAGGTAGAAGAGCAACGCGACCAAGACAGCGCCGACGCCGACGTAGGCGTGGCCTAACACGCTCACCTGGAGCTTCTCGGCTGCGACCGCTCCGGCGACCTGCACGAATCCGCGCGTGCGCCGTCGCCGCCTCGGTGGGGCGGTGAGGTGCGACGCGGCGCTACTCGTGCCGAGGCGCCTTCGGGCCAGTATTCGGGTCGATGTCAAAGCGTTTGCCTCGTCTATTACTTGGACGTGTGCTGCGTTTCCCCCTCTCCCCGGCCCTCTCCCCTGTGGGGCGAGGGTGCCTTTGCTCCTCCTTAGGGGTGGCGCCTGGTGGCCGGAGGGGTTAGACCGGCCACCAGGACTTGTGGTGTCAGATTCTTTCCGCGACCCGGAGGCGGGCGGACCGGGCGCGGGGGTTGGCGGCCACCTCCTCTTCGGAGGGCCGCACGGGATGACGGGTGACGATGCGGAGGGTTGCCCGGTGGCCGCAGGTGCAGACTGGCTGCTGGGGTGGGCAGATGCAGTCTTTTGACTCGACGTTGAAGAATGACTTGACCAAGCGGTCTTCCAGGGAGTGGAAGCTGATCGTCGCCATACGACCACCGGGTTTTAGTGTCGAAAGAGCTGCCCTGAGTCCTGTCTCGATCTCGCCGAGCTCGTCGTTGACCGCAATGCGAATGCCCTGAAAAGTCCGGGTCGCGACGTGGATGTCGCGGGGCCAGGCCTTGCGCGGGATCGCAGCCTCGACGGCTTGCGCCAGGTCGCGTGTGGTGCGGAGCGGGCGCCGCGCCACTATGAACTGTGCTACCCGGCGAGCCCAACGCTCCTCGCCGTACTGGTGGAGGATCCGGTCGATCTCGTCGACGTCGTACTTGTTGACGATCTCGGCGGCCGTGAGACTTGATGTCGGGTCCATCCGCATGTCGAGCGGCCCGTCGGCGCGGAAGCTGAATCCGCGCTCGGGATCGTCGATCTGGGTGCTGGAGAGACCGAAGTCGAAGAGGATCAGGTCGGCTGGGTTGAAACCGTGTTGCGTTGAGATCGAGCCCAGCTCGGAAAACGTGCCGTGTGTTACGACGACGGCAGGTTCAAACGGGGCCAGCGACTTCCGGCCGGCCAGCACCGCGGCGGGATCGCGGTCGATCCCGAGCAGCCGGCCGCCGGGTGTGATCCTCTCCAGGATCTGGCGGGCATGGCCCGCCTGCCCGAGGGTGCAGTCGATCGCGACCGCCCCCGCTCGGGGCTGGAGCAGCTCTATTACCTCTTGTGAAAGTGCTGGTATGTGTGGGCTAATGCCCTGAAATTACCCTGTCAGCGAATTCGGTAAATCGCCCTGACGCGTCTGCGTTGTAGCTGTCCCATCGGCCCTCGGGCCAGATTTCCACCCGCGAGCCCATGCCGATCACCACCACCGTCGACGGGGTTTCGATCCCCGCCAGGCGTCGCTGCTCCGGCTGCAGGCCGATCCGTCCCTGGCCGTCCGGCTCGAACGGGTCCGACATGGAATACAGCGTGCGCGCGAGGGCGCGCTGGTCCGGACCCGGCAGCGGGGTCTTGAGCTGGTCGGCCAGCGCCGCCCACAGGTCCGGTGGATAGATCGCGAGAACGCTGTCCTGGCTCACTGAGACGAAGCTTCCCTCGCGCAGCTGCTTGCGAAACTGCGCCGGGATCGCCAGCCGTCCCTTTTCGTCCACCTTCACCCGATGCGCCCCGGTGAACACTCATCGGGCCTCCCAGAAGTTGAGCCTGCGCCGCTGACTGCGGGCACAGAGGCTGCAGCCGCAGCCGTGAAGCTCGAGAGGCAGGCGGTTGCCGTGCTTGTCGAAGCGGTGGTTGACCCTGAGGTCATCCGCCCCATCGCGGCTGCGGGGAGAAGTGGCGTAGAGGAGGTGTATGGCGTGCATTACTTGGACGTAAGGTGCGACGTATGGGTCAATGTCTGTTGGGTTCACCACTTCTCCCCACTGATCACCGCGATTCGCCGCAGACAGTAACAACGCCGCTTAAGCCTGTCAATACCTTTACCACAACATCTAGAGGGGCCAAACCGGCCCTACGAAGCCGGCAGCACAGCATGTTGGGCCTCTGGCCCAGATGGTCGCTAGATCTAGTGCCGAAATGTGATAGTAACGAACATTAGTTTGGACGATCCTGGTGTAAGCGGCAAAGGTTTGCTTACTTCTCTTTACCCGCTTCGCTTGAGCAGGCCCAGCCTCTTGGCGCGCCTCTCCGCCCACGAAAAGACCCAGACGCTGCTCGGGATCATGACCGCGCCCATCGCGAGGAGGATCCCGATCGCAGGCAGCTCCTCGCGGATTCCGGCACCTTGCAGCAGGCTCTCCCGGATGCCTGCCAGGGCGTAGGTCAGCGGGCTTGCCGCCCCGGCGACCTGCATCGGCACGGGCAGCACCGTGAGCGGGTAGTAAACGCCCGACACGAGCAGGAGAAAGCCCTGGAGCGCGATCGACATCTGCTCTCCCTTCTGCGGCGAGAGCAGGGGCAGCACAGACGTGAAGATGCTCAGGCCGATCAACGGCACGGTGGATACCCCCAGCACAGCCAGCGCGCCGCCGAAATTGGCGTGCGAGAAATCGAGGTTGAACATGAAGGTGGCGATCACGAAGACCACCAGGGTTCGGGCCAGGCCGTATCCAATCGCGAACAGGCAGATCCCCATCAGGTGAGTCACGCGGCGGACGGGAGCCATGAACGTGTACTCGATGGTTCCCTCCCACCGCTCCCACGAGATTGCGTATGCGGCCTCCATGAAGACTAGCGACAGGTAGCCCCACAGCAGGGCGCCGACGAGCAGATAGAGCTGGGCGCGGCGGAGGTCGAATGAGCCGTTCGCAGCACCCAGCGAGCCGAGCCCTGAGGCCAGGAAGCCAATCGACAGCACGCTGACCAGGCTGTAGAAGAGCCACACGACCTCCCACACCCAGTAGCGCTTGACGACGTGGAGCTGGCGCTCGGCAAAGCCGAACAGCGCGTTCAGCTCGCCGTGCTGGATACCCGCGCTCATGAGGGCGCCCCAACCTCCTGTTCCTCTTCTTCGGCCGCAAGCGTCTTACCCGTCAGGTGCATGAACACGTCCTCGAGCGTCCCGGCTTCAAACTGGCGGCACAGCTCGTCCGGGGTGCCGTCGGCCAGGACCCTGCCGCCGTCCATCATCAGCACTCGATCGCACAGCGCTGCCGCCTCGTCCATGTCGTGCGTGCAGAGCAGGACGGTGATGTTCCGCTCGGCCCGCAGCTGGTCCAGCACGCTCTGCACCTCTTTCTTGGAGCGCGGGTCCAGTCCCGTGGTTGGCTCGTCCATCAGCAGCAGTGAGGGTGCGGTGAGGAAGCTGCGGGCGATCGCGACCTTCTGCTGCTGCCCACGCGACAGCTGCTTCATCGGCTCGTCGATCACGTCCAGCGGCAGGCGGAGGCGTTGAAGCACGTCGACCACGCGCCGCCGCGTCCCCCCGGTCCCGCTTCCGTAGAGTCGCGCCGCGTACAGCATGTTCTCCCAGGGGCTCAGCTCTTTGAAGAACGCGGCCTCGACCGAAACGCGGTTCACATGGCGCCGGACTTCGAGTGCCTCGGTCACCACGTCGCGCCCGAAGACAAGCGCCTTGCCCGCGTCGGGTGTGAGCAGCGTGCCGAGGATGCGGATCAAGGTGGATTTACCGCTGCCGTTCGGACCGAGGATGCCGGTGACGCCGCCGGCTTCGACCCTCAGGTCGAGCTCGTGCAGGGCGACCTTGTCCTTCCAATCCCGCCTCCACCACGGCGCGCCGGATTCGCGCTCGCGGCGGCGAAACGCCTTTCTGACGCCGTGAACCTGAATCGCCGGGATGTTCATTACCAACTCCTAAAAACCTCGAACGGACAAAACAAAAGGACCGTGGCGGTGCCCAACGACCGCACGGTCCCTGATTGAGGTTCTGGCTTCTAGGTGTCGGTTACCGGACCAGGCTCAATAGTGTGCGGCTGGGCGCGCTTCATCCTTGACGGTGAAGCGGGTCGTAGCGGTGTCGCCCATCAGCACAACTCCATTAGAGATAGACACACCCGGATGGGTGGGTCAGCCGGCCTATGCTAACCCGTCGCGGACTCGACGGCAATACCTTCGGTCGACATGATCACGAACGACATCACGAACGCCTCTTCCCGCCACGACTCGTAGCGTCCGGACGGGCCCATGTGCCCGGCACCCATCTGAGTCTTGAGCAGGATCGGACCATCAGCGCGGTTGCATGTCCGCAGCTTCGCCACCCACTTCGCCGGCTCCCAGTAGGAGACGCGAGGATCGTTGAGACCTCCCATGACGAGGATGGCGGGGTACTCCGCGCGGCGCACGTTGTCATAGGGCGAGTAGCCCCTGATGTACTCGTAGTACTCGGCCTGCCGCGGATCGCCCCACTCGTCGTATTCGTTGACCGTCAGGGGCAGCTTGTCGTCGAGCATCGTGGTGAGCGCGTCGACGAACGGGACCTGCGCGACGGCGCAGCCGAACAGGTCTGGCCTCATGTTGAGCACCGCGCCGATCAACAACCCGCCGGCCGAGCGCCCGCGGATGGTGAGGCGCTCCGGCGCCGTGTAGCCGTGGGTCACGAGGTGCTCGGCGCAGGCGATGAAGTCTTCGAACGTGTTGCGCTTGTGCAGGAGCCTTCCGTTCTCGTACCACTCCCTCCCCATCTCGCCACCGCCGCGGACATGGGCGATCGCGAAAGTGAAGCCACGGTCGAGAAGGCTCAGACGCGCGGAATCGAACATGGGGTCGTTGGATTGCTCGTAGGCCCCGTAGCCGTAGAGCAAGAGCGGTGGTCGCCCTGCCTCCCTGTCCCTTCGGTAGACGAGCGAGATCGGGACTTTGACACCGTCATGGGACGTCGCCCATAGCCGCTCCGTGCTGTAGTCGTCGCGGTTGTAGCCGCCACGCACGGGCTGTTCCTTCACGATCGTGCGCGTCCGGGTCTCCATGTCGTAATCGACCGCCGACCACGGTGCGGTGAGCGAGGTGTAGAAAAAACGCATCACCCTGCTCTCGTAGTCCGGACTCGCCCCTGGGTACGCCGTGTAGGCCGAGTCCGGCTGCTCGACCACGTGGAGCCGGCCGGTTGAGGAATCGAGCACCTCGAGCCGCTGCAGGCCGTCCGACCGCTGGCCCAGTACGACGTGGCGCCGGTGGACGTCGGTGAAGTTGAGGCGCACGCCAGGACGCTCCGGGACGACATCCGTCCACGAGGAACGGCCCGGGCTTGCCACCGGCGCCGCCATCAGCCTGAAGTTGGTAGCCCCGTCGTTGGTCAGGATCAGGAATCGGTCTTCCTGGTCTTCGACCGAGTACTCGATTTCCGCGCGGCGCGCCTCGATGAGGACCGGTTCCTCGTCCGGCGCGCCGCTTCGCAGGAAGCGACACTCGCTCGTCACCTGGCTCGAGCTCGACATGACGATGTAGCGCTCGCTCTTCGAGAGCTCGACGTTCAGCTCGAAGCGCTCGTCGTCTTCCTGCAGCACGAGCTTGTCCTGCGCGGTCTCGTCGCCGAGGCGATGCCGCCAGACCTGGTACGGGCGCATCGTGGAATCCGGCCGCACGTAGAAAAACGTCCGGTTGTCTGCCGCCCAGGCCGCTCCGTAATAGACCCCGCTGATGGCGTCGCCCAGATCGCGGCCCGTGCCCAGGTCGCGGAACCGGAGCTCATGCAGCTCCGACCCATTGACGTCGACGGCGTAGGCGAGAACGTTTTCGTCGGGGCTTCGCTCGACGTAACCGAGCTCGAAATACTCAAGTCCCTTGGCCAGCTCGTTGGCGTCGAGGATCACCTCCTCCGGCGCTTCCATTGACCCGCGGCGCCGGCAGTAGATCTCGTAGTCGAGCCCCTCCACCGTGCGGGTGTAGCTCCACCAGCCCTTGAAGAAGACCGGCGCCGAGTAGTCGGTCTCCTGGACCCGGCCGACGACCTCCCGATACAGCACGTCCTGCAGGTCGGCGGCGCCCGACATGACCGCGTCGGCGTAGGCGTTTTCCGCCTCGAGGTAGCCGATCACCTCGGGGTTCTGCTTGTCCCGGAGCCAGTAGTAGGGATCCACCCGGCGATCGCCGTCGGCCTCGAGGACGTGCGGGCGCTGAGGCGCGAGCGGCGGCTTGGCGGGTGTGACCTTCACCCGCTCCACTGTAGGGAGCTAGTTGGTCTTGGCGAGCCGGAACGCCTTCCGGACCAGCTGCTTCACTGCGGGTCGCTCGACGTCGGCCCGTGATTCGAGCCTTATGAAACGCATCTCCTTGCCACCGCCCTGGAGCAGGCCGCTCCCATCGTCGAGCTCACGCCCGCGATAGAAATACAGCATCGAGTGCGCCGTCAGGGTGCCGACGCCGACCACGTTCTCGTCGTCGACCCGGTAGCGGGCCAGCTTCCAGACCATGCTCTTGGACCGCGGAGGGGCCATGCCATAGCTCACCTCCTCGGCGCTCGGGGCGACGTCTCGAATCACCTCGATGGCGGCCTCCACGATCGGACGTACGGCATCGGGAACGCGCCGGACCTCATTTGCAACGGTGCTCATCGCCCACCTCCAGCACATCCGCACATGTCCACAAAGTAAAGACGAGGGTCGGGACTGAAACTCATCGCTGATCGTAATCGCTAGTTTCGAAAGAGCTGCGAGCTGATGTATCGCTCGGCGCTGTCGGCCAGCAGGACGACGATCGACTTGCCTTTGTGTTCTGGGCGTGCCGCCACAGCAAGGGCGGCATGGATCGCGGCTCCGGACGAAACGCCTGCGAGGATTCCCTCTTCGGCCGCGAGCCGCTTGGCCCCTGCGAATGCGTCGTCGTCGGTGACGGCGATCACCTCGTCGATGACGGATCTGTCAAGCACCGCAGGTATGAAGCCGACACCTATGCCCGGCATCTGATGCTGGCCGGCTGTCCCGCCGGACAGGAGCGCCGCGCCGGCCGGTTCAACTGCGACCACGCGCACCGACGGCTTGCGCTGCTTGAGCATCCGGCCGACGCCCGTGACAGTCCCACCGGTACCGACACCGGCGACGAAGATGTCTACCGCTCCATCGGTGTCGTCCCAGATCTCAGGGCCGGTGGTCCGCTCGTGAAGCTTCGGGTTGGCCGGGTTGGTGAACTGGTCGAGCATGACGGCGTCCTTGCGCTCGGCGACGATCTGGCGCGCTTTGGCCACCGCGTCAGCCATGAGGATCCCCGTTGTCAAGATCACCTCGGCGCCAAGAAACCTGAGCAAAGCCACCCGCTCAGCCGACATCGCGGCTGGCATCGTGAGGATCAGGTGGTAGCCGCGAATGGCGGCTGCGAACGCGAGCCCGATGCCGGTGTTGCCGCCGGTCGCTTCGACGATCGTGGTGCCCGTCTTCAGAGTTCCGCGTCGCTCAGCGTCTTCGATCAGCGCGACTCCCAGGCGATCCTTGACGCTTCCGCACGGATTTCTCATCTCGAGCTTCGCGAGGAGGAATCCCGGCAGGCCCGCGCCGATGCGGCTGAGCTTGACCAGTGGTGTGCGGCCTACGGTCGCCGCCGAATCAGGAAAGATCACACCGCCTGCCACTACCGGCTACGGTTACGTTTCACGGCGTGAAAGCATCTCCCTTCAACCAGAAGACCATCGCAGAATTTCACGAGAAGAAAGGTCTTGGGGTAGGCATGTGGGGCGACCATGTGCTGCTCATGACAGCGAAAGGCGCGAAGAGTGGCGACCTGATCACAACCCCACTCGTATACGGTCGCGAGGAGAACAACTGCATCATCGTCGCTTCCAAGGGCGGTGCCCCGACGGATCCAATGTGGTTCGCGAACCTCAAGGCCAATCCCGAGGTCGAGGTCGAGGTCGCAAAGGCGGACGGGCAGGGGACCGAGAGGTTCAAAGCTCGAGCCCGCGTCGTCGAGAACAGGCAGGAGCGCGACAGGCTCTTTTCGGCGATGTGCAAGATCTGGCCGTCATACGCGGACTACGAGAAACGAACCGAGCGCCTGATCCCGGTGGTTGTGCTCGAGCGTCGCTAGGAGTAGAGAAGCTCTCCCCACTGCTCTCCGCTGAGCTCGAGGTCGAGGTGCCTCAGCGGACCAAGCCCACGGACTGTCAGGCCGAAACGCGCCGGCAGGCGCCTGGCCGCGCGACTGTCGACCAACACCGTGGTTCCGTCGAACATCACCGCCGTCTCAAGCTCGTCACGCCGGTCGCGCGCCGAGATCTTGCGGACCCTGACCTGGCAGATCACCCCGCCACCGCAGCATCGATGGACGTCGTAGGCGATCACCCAGCCAGCCGCCGGATGAGCGGCGAGGTAGGCACGCGCTTGATCGTCTAGGTGCAGCTCGAAATCCGTCATGGCCGGGCGCTTTCGGGCTCAGCGCCCTTCCTGCCTGCTTGCGACGACTCCACCCCGACCAGCAGCAGCCAGGCGCCGGAGACCATGAACACGAACGAAGCCATCATCCCGAGGCCAACCACGTACAGACCCCAGGCCGCGCCAAAGAACAAGATCGCCGCGCCGGCCTGCTCTGTCACCAGGCAGCCGAAGCTGCCGAGGGCGCGCAGCAGCACACGCGTGTCGGCGGCCTGAAACGCGTCTCGAGTGCTGCGATAGAGGATCACCTCGACGACCAGGAGAACGGCGATCAGCTCGATCGCGACGGCCTGGTGCGTCTGCGCCCCCATCAAGACCAGCCCGCAGCGGAGAAAGACCGCCGTCAGCCCCGTGAGGATCGTCCGCGCGCGGTGGCGGTGAACCGGGTGGTGGACGATGTCTTCCAGGTGAAGCGTCATCGCGACGAACACGAGCCCGGTCAACGCGGCGGCGCCGCCTCCGACCATCACGAAGTAATCGCGCCAGATCGATGGGTCGTACATGGTGGCTAGAACCTAATTCGCGCTTGGCGACATGGGAAGGGCTTTCGCAACGTGCATCCAGGTCGCCCACTGATGGCGGAGAAAGGACAGCGCGATCAGCACGGCGGCGGCGGCGCCGATACCTAGCGCCATCAATGACGGCGGCTGCAGAACGTACGCGACGCTGAGTCCGATGAACACTCCGCCAACCACCGAATTGATGATCGCCACAACCGCAGCTGCGGACAGAAACTGCTGCCAGCGCAACGCGAACATGCCCAGGCGAGCCAGACCGACGTGGTCGACGGAGGTGTCCCGGAACAGGTCCGCGTGCGCCGGGTCGATCTCGCTGTAAAAGCGCTGAATCTCGCTCATCGCCCTCGCATAGATGACGTCCTCAACTCCGGTCTGCAGAACTCTGTAGTAGGTGACGAGGCCGAGAAAGAACACGACCGGGAGCACCGCCAGCGCAAAGACGAAAAACGTCTCGCTGAATCTCGACGCCTGCGCCACGAATGACAGGGCGACCACCGCGCCCGTCAGGCTGGTGAGGTAGAGGCTCGTTCGCGACGAGCTCTCCGAGATCGTGCCGCCTCGCGCCGATTGCAGCCTTCCGTACTGATTGCCGAGGGCCTGCATGAGCAACGCGGTCCGGTCGGACTCGGTCTGTTGCAACTTGGGGTGATCTTAGGCGCCGGAGCTAGGCTCCGCCGGTTCTCCGACCTCGCGCAGCAGTGGCCGTCGGGTTCTCTCCGCTGACCGCCTCGCGCATGACGTCTCGAAAGCGGGCCTGCTCCCTTGCGGGAAGCCGGGAAAATGCGGCTGGAGGCTCGAACAGCCGATCGATGAGCTCGTCCCTTACCCGCGCGCCTTTGGCTGTCACGACCAGCACGTTGATCCGACGATCGGCTGCATTCGGCTTGCGGACCACCAGGCCGGCTTCTTCCAGCCGGTCGGTCGGGTCGACGACGGTCGATGGATTGCATTTGAGGCGTTGCGCGAGGGCCTTTTGGGACATCGGGTGATCCGGATCCAGCTGGACCAGGGCCCAAGCCGAGACGGGTGACAGGTCGGCGTCTGCAGCCGCGGCGTTGATGCGCTGCTCCCAGCTCGCGAAGGTCGCGACGAGCAGCGCCCACAGCTCCTGGGCGCCTGAGCTGTAGCGCAGGCCGGGCACGAAGCTGTCGCTCATGGGGGGCAGCTTACGCCGGCAAGGTTTGGATCGATTGAGGTAGAAATAAGTGGAGCCTCCAACCGATTACCAACTGGAGGATGGCCCTTGTGGGGGTAGATATTGTTTTGTTGGGAGGAGTCGTAATGGGAACCTGGAAGTTCGATCCGTATCACACTCAAGTGGAATTCTCGGCCAAGCACCTCGGGATGATGACCGTGCGCGGCCACTTCGCCGAAGTGAGCGCAGGCGGGGAGCTCGACCCCGAGCATCCGGAACGGTCGACGGTCGAAGCCACGATCAACACCGCCAGCATCCGGACCCACAACGAACAGCGCGACAACGACTTGCGATCGTCCAACTTCCTCGAGATCGACAAGTTTCCGACGATGACCTTCAAGAGCACGAAGATCGAGCACACCGGCGGTGACCGCTACAAGGTGACCGGCGACCTGACGATCAAGGGCACCACGAAATCGGTGACGCTGAACGCGGTCAAGTACGGCGAGTTCAACGACCCGCAGATGGGCCACCGGATCGGGTACGCCGCGGAGACCCAGATCAACCGCAAGGATTTCGGGATGCGGTTCGACATGATGCTGGACGGCAAGTTCATCGTCAGCAACGAGATCCAGATCAACATCGAAGGCGAGATCGTCGAGGCGAAGGAGGCCGAGGCCACTGAGAAGGCCAAGGAGCCGGAGGCCGCAGACAAGCGCGCGTAAGCGCTTTTAGAGCCTCGCCCTCGCCTGCTCTTAAGCCTCGGACAATCACCCTAGTACCCGGGGCCCTAACCCGGTGGCTTTCGACCTGCCCGGCTCGAGTGACGTCGGCGTAGCCGTAACCGTCCGCTGTATCGCCTTGTGAGCGCGCCGAACAGACGCGCGGGGGCTTCCGAAAGCTGCCGAGCAGCCAGGCGACCGGAGCAGACCGGACCAAGAAGCGGCTGACCAATCTCATGCAGCTCACCGTGGATACGAGTTGGTGGACGCGCTACCGAAGCCGCACAAAAAACCCCGATCCGCCGTTCAACGACACGTTTCCTCAAGCCGTACCTTCGATCGCGACGGGTGAGCATCCCGCGATTCCAAGAA
>VBGP01000155.1:0-6774 GCA_005880795.1 Chloroflexota bacterium
GCTGTGGCGTCGCGTGCGCGGAAGAGCGCCGGAACAGCCCCGACGGCAGCCGCGCTGACGGCGACGCTCGGGCTGGCGGCCGCATCCTGGGTGGTCGCGGTCCGGCAGATGAACGGGATGGACATGGGCGCCGCGACCACCCTCGGTCCGTTCGCGTTCTTTATCGCGCTTTGGGTATCGATGATGGCGGCGATGATGCTGCCGGGCGCGGCTCCGGCGGTCTTGAGACGCGTAGGTGCCGGCGGCATACGCGCCGTGCCGCCGTTCGTCGTGTCCTATCTGGCCGTCTGGACACTGGTCGGCGTCGCTGTGTATGCGTTGTACAGGCCGCACGGCTCATTCGCCGCGGGCGCGGTTGTGATCGCAGCAGGTTTGTACGAGCTCACGCCGCTCAAGCAGAACTTCCGCCGGCGCTGCCGCGAGAGCGTCCGCTCTGGATTCGAGTACGGGCTCTGCTGCGTGGGCTCGAGCATCGGACTGATGCTGATGCTGTTGGCGGTTAGCGTCATGAGCGTCACGTGGATGGCGGTGATCGCCGTCCTCGTCCTCGCCCAGAAGCTCTTGCCTGCGAACGCTGCCGTCGATGTGCTGCTGGCGCTGGCGATCGTCGGTCTTGGAATGCTGATCCTCATCGCGCCCGCGTCAGTTCCCGGACTCACGCCAACGATGGCAGGCGTCATCGATGGTGCGGGCCACGCCCACCTGTTGTAAGCACACAAGGAGACAAACAATGACCAATCACAAGACCGGAACGCGTGAAGAGTGGGTCGCGGCCCGGCTGGAGCTGCTCAAGGCCGAAAAGGCGCTGACGCGGCGTGGCGACGAACTGGCGCGGATGCGGCAGGAGCTTCCCTGGGTTCGAATCGAAAAGGAATACCGCTTCGAGACCGACGAGGGCACAGCGTCCCTCCCCGACCTCTTCAGAGGACGGTCGCAGCTCCTCGTCTATCACTTCATGTTCGCGCCCGAGTACACGGCAGGATGCCCAAGTTGCTCGGCGATCGCGGACGGCTTCAACGGCTCCGTCGTCCACCTCGCGAATCACGACGTCACTCTGTGCGCGGTGTCGCGAGCTCCGCTCGCCAAGCTGCAGGCCTACAAACAGCGGATGGGCTGGAGCTTTCCGTGGGCGTCTTCGTTCGGCGGCGACTTCAACTACGACTTCCATGTGTCGCATACAGAGGAGGAGTGGCGGTCGGGTGCGGTCGAGTACAACTTCCGCTCTGTTGACCTCAGGCTGCCGGAAGGCGGCGAGGAGGATCCCTTTATCGCCGAGATCACGTCGAGCGTCGGAACGGACTGGCCGACCTATAGGCGAGAAGGGCCCGGCGTCAGCGCGTTCGTGCTCGAGGATGGCGTGGTTCACCACACGTACTCGACGTATGAGCGTGGGGTGGACGCCATCTGGGGCATGTACCCGTGGCTCGACCGCGCGCCGCTCGGGCGCAACGAGACCGGCTTGTGGTGGCGCCGCCACGACGAGTACTAGACCCCTATCGTTGCCAGTCGATTCCGGGGGTGGCTTGCCCAACGGTCAGCTCCCCCCGGGGACCTCGCCGTGTTTTCCTGGAACGATGCGGGTAAAAGGAGACGACGATGGATAAAGTCAAGTCAAGAGACGGCACCGCTATCGCGTTCGACAAGCAGGGCGACGGCCCGGCTGTGATCTTCGTGGACGGAGCCATGAGCACGCCTTCGGGCAAGGCGGACCTCGCCAGGCTTCTCGCGCCCAGCTTCACGGTCTACGCCTACTACCGTCGAGGGCGGGGCGACAGTGGGGATACACAGCCCTACGCGGTCGAGCGGGAGATCGAAGACATCGAGGCGATGATCGACGAGGCCGGAGGATCGGCCTATCTCTACGGCCACTCGTCGGGAGGGTGTCTGGCTTTGGATGCAACCGTCGCTCTGGGCGACAAGGTCATGAAGCTAGCCATGTACGAAGCCCCGTACAACGACGATCCCGCGAACCAGAAGCGCTGGGCTGAATACCTCAAGAACCTTTCGGAAGCACTGACGGCCGACCGCCGAGGTGACGCTGTTGCCCTGTTCATGGCCGTCGTCGGCACGCCCGCCGCCCAGATCGAAGGGATGCGACACGCGCCCTTCTGGGCGGGAATGGAAGCGCTAGCGCCGACCCTCGCCTATGACCACGCGGGCGTCATGGGAGACGGAACGATTCCTACCGAACGCGCTGCCCGCGTCCATGTGCCCACCCTGGTGATGAGTGGCACCAGCGGCGCCCCGTTCATGCTGGAGACGGCCAAGAAGCTGAGCAAGGTGATCCCGGGGGCGAGGCTGAACATCCTGGACGGCCAGGCCCACGACGTTCATGCCGAGGCGCTAGCACCTGTCCTGGCTGACTTCTTTGCCTGAGGGAGACTTGCGTGGCCAAACTGACCGGGATCGCCCCATGAGTCGCCTTCTTTCTATCTATCTTTATCAAGCGCATCGATGTCGGTGCGCCATGTGGCGTATGCGGCCGGAACGGAGCTGGCAATCCACAAGGCCAGGACGAGGTAAAGCACCGCGTGCTGGCGGGTGGCAAAGCTGGCGACGGTCAGGGGGCTGGTCAACGCGAGCGTCCAGGCCGCCCAGGTAGGGACGACCCCGGCGCGGTGGAGCGCGAGGCCTAGGACCACATACGCCACCAGGTGGCAGATGACGTAAACAAGCAGGAAGACCATCATCGTTTCGTCGGTGGTGAAGCGGTTCCAAAGCTCCACGAATTGCGAGCTGCTCCCCATCTGCGCCATTTGAAAAGTCAGATCGTCCTGCGCAGTGAGCGCCGACCATGGCAGCCAGCCCAGCAAGCCCAGACCACCTCCGATCGTGGCAAGCCAGGGCGAGCGTCGGATTGCGAGTCCGGCCAACCCCAAGACACTCAGGGGAAGAAGGAACGTCTCGAGCACGTACGTGGCGACATGCAACTGATTGGTGAGCGGATTGGCGGCGGCATTCGCCGCGATGTTCGCGGCCCCATTGCCGATGCCACCGATAGCAGGGTTGAAGATCGTCCCCGGGATGAGTACCAGCGGCGCCAGCAGGATCGACGCGGCGAAGACTCCGCGGCGCAAGGCGCGTGCACCGCGATCACCCGAGACCGCTCGAATCATCAGCCTCCGCTGGGCTCGTAGGAGAGGATGACCAGGCCGCCGGCGCTCGTCCTGCTGTCAACAAGTCGCATGGTTGTGTGCGGACTCCCGTCGCCGAAGAGTCGCTTGCCGCCGCCAAGGACCACTGGATGCATCCAGAGCTGATATTCATCGACGAGCCCGTGCTCCATCAGGGTCCTTGCCAAACCGGAGCTGCCCATGACGAAAATCGGCTTGCCAGGCTGGCTCTTGAGCTTCGGAACTTCGGTTGGAACATCCCGGATGATCGTGGTTCCCTTCCAATCGGCCTTTTTCAGCGTTTTCGAGGCGACGTACTTCGGCTGCGTGTTCAGGGCATGAGCGATCAGGTCGTCTTCGTCCGTCACAGACGGCCAGTATTCTTTCCAGATCTCGTAGGTTTTCCGGCCGAGCAGAAAAGCTCCTGCGTTCGGGAACGATTCTGTGTTGTAGCGGCGGTGGTCTGGCATCAATGGCTGAGTCCAACCCCCGGCCGCAAACCCTCCGTCAGTGTCCTCGCCCGCGTGTCCCGGACCCTGGATCACCCCGTCCAGAGATACGTACTCGATGACTATCAGCTTTCTCACCCTTTCCTCAGCTCTTGAAGAACTCAACCAGGGCCGGCGCGATGACGGCGGGATCGACATTGTGCTGCTGGCCGGCGAGCGTGCGGCGCTGCCCTTTCGGAAGCGCGGAAGCAACCTCGTCCGCACTCTTGGTGAGCCAGGACGACATACCTCCGTCAATGATCACCGTCGTGACTTTGACGCGGCCCAGCTCCGCACGGGGCAACGAATAGTCGCCCATCATGGTTGCGTCGTAGATGGTCGTGTGGGCCAGCGCCTCCTGACCCGACCACCATGGCGCCTGACGCATCTGGGCAACAAACTGGGCCGGCATGCCGACGGCTTCAGTGAAGAAGGCCTCGACCATGTCGCCCCGACGGCCCTCCTTCAGGAGAGAGGTCAGGTGTGCCTTGTAATCGGAGCGCACTTTCGGCCGGCTGCCGTCGATGACGAAGGGCGGTTCCCAGATCGCCAACTTCTTCATCCTCGCGCCAGGCGCGCCCGCAGCAGCATGCAGAGCAAGCACACCAGGGCCTGAGGTGCCATACACGAATGCCGAGCCGCCGGCAGCGTGAATCACCGCATCGATGTCCTCGATTTCTCGCTCGACTGCGTAGGGCGGTGTGTCTCCGCTCTCTCCATGGGCCCTGCGATCGAAGTTGAACACGGTGAAGTCTTTGGCCAGCAGCTCCGCGACCCCCGCTTGCTGTGACCGGTCGCCTACGACACCGCCGACGATGACCACCGCTGGCCCCTCACCAGACTTGTCGTAAGCGATTGCAGTCCCGTCCTTGGACTTGACCTGCTGCGACATGACATGTCCTCCTCGTCGTTTTGAAAATCAGCTGATGGCCGCATGGATTACGTAAGAGGCCTGGTGGCCACGGTGGCTTCTCTGAAACTGCTGGTTATGCGGCCGGGGCGCGCGTTTCGGAAATCAGGCGAAAGCTCAGGGCTGAGATCCACACCAAACTGAGTATCCCCGCGATAAAGAACGCGATGATGACAGCCGGCTGTTGCGAACCGGACGAGATTCCAACGACGGCCGCCAAAACCAGAATCGCCGTAACTGTTGAATAGGCCATCCATCCGCGCCGGCCCGTGCTCGCAAACCGGCGCGCAAACACAACACAGGCCGCGATGAGTGCGAGAAAACCTACGCTGCCGCTCGCGAGATGCATCCAGCTGTGCCAGCTCGCGTTGGTGGGAAAGCCGTTCGGGGTTCCAGGCGGAAAACCATTCATCGGATCGGCGACAAATAGCCCCGCGCCGATCCAGCCGAGACCGTAGATCCCAAGCAACCAAGGGCCCAATGTCGATGCCCGGCCCGAGGGGATTGCCCGCTTGATACCGACGGCACCGGCTACCACCAGGAGGCCGGCGACTACGAAATTTGCGATTTGAATCCAGCCCAGGTCCCCGTTGCTGAGGAGACTGAGGTCGTGCCGCCTGAGATCAAACCCCTGTCGGGTGAACATCTCGATGACCGCCACGGCCGCAAACAGGGGCGCCGCTATGGCCCCGCATGCAAGCAGTGCGCGGGTTGCTCGCGTACTCGAATCGTCCGACGGACGCTCAGCAGAGATCGCTCTTTGCATCACGTGGTTCCCCCCTTTCTCACGCACCCATGCGGCGCCGTGTGATCCGAGGTTAGTCGGCCCCGGGACCGCAAACAAGGTCCAATTCCACGCTGTCAGAGCAGGCCAATCCGGCGACCGGATAATGGTTGGATCGCAACGCTCAAGGTCCGCCGGCGTACCTCTTCTTCGACCGGTGTCAACAGAAACGGTCCGGTACTCGCCGGGACTGTCCCACTGCCACCCAAGCTGGTCGACGACCTGCAGATCAACTTGGTCGGTCGCAAGGGTATTGGACGCGAGATCTACAGCCAACTCCTGCAGGCCATTCATGAAGGCCGGCTGGAACCCGGCCGGCGCCTACCTCCAACGCGTGAGCTGGCGCGACGGTTGAAGGTAGCTCGCACGACCGTGGCCCTCGCTTACGACCGCCTCGCAGGCGAGGGCTTGTTGATATCTCGCGTCGGGGCTGGCACGTTCGTGAAGCAGCGGCGCGCGCTGCCGGCCACCGAGGCCAAGGCTCCCGAGCGCCCACTCAATCCCAAACAGGAATGGGTAGACGTTCCGATCACCTTGGTACGCACACTCTTTGCGAATCGTTTCGAATTTGACTTCCGTACTGGAATCCCAGACGTATCGGCCTTTCCGCACGCCACATGGCGGCGCCTGATGTCTCGCCACCTGCAGCTTTCCAAGGCGAGTACCGGCTATGGCGATCCAGCTGGGCATCCTGCGCTGCGCGCCGCGATAGCGCGCCACATCTGGCTGTCCAGAGGAATGGACGTCGATCCCGAAGGCGTGACGATTACGAATGGAACTCAGCAGGCTCTCGACCTGATTACGAAGATCCTCATCGAACGGGGTGATCGGGTCGCAGTCGAAGATCCCGGATATCCGCCGGCTTGGCGGCTCTTCAGGGCTGTTGGCGCTCGCGTTGAGCCCATTCCGCTCGATGCCGAGGGGTTAACAGTATCTGCGCTGCCATCAGACACTCGGCTCGTTTACGTCACGCCTTCACACCAGTTTCCTGTCGGTATGGCGATGTCTCTCGAACGCCGTTTGGCTCTCCTCGAGTGGGCCCAGGAAGCGAACGCAGTGATTGTCGAAGATGACTACGACGGCGAGTTCAGATTCGGCGATCGTCCCATCGAGCCGCTTCGAGCCATGGATTCAGACGGCCGGGTGATCTATGTCGGTTCCTTCTCGAAGTCCGCATTGCCAAGTCTGCGCGTTGGCTTCTTGATTACGCCGCCAAGCCTTACCGCAGCAATCCACGCGGCGAAATATCTGAGTGATTGGCACACGATGTGGGCGGTTCAGGGTGCGCTCGCCGACTTCATCGAAGAGGGGTGGTTCGCACGTCATGTCCGAAGGATGCGGAAGGAATACGAAACGCGCCATATTGCGGTGGTCAAAGGCATCGACACACATTTCCGGAACCTCATGGAAGTCGCGCCGTCGGCCGTTGGACTGCATGTCTGCGCTTTGGCGACCCAGCTGTCGCCAAGCGACGTCCAT
>VBGP01000155.1:6806-8063 GCA_005880795.1 Chloroflexota bacterium
CGGCCGGTCAACCTGTAGCGGGTCTCCTGTTCGGATACGGGGCAATTCGTGCCGCGCGCATCGATGAAGGCCTTCGCCGGCTGAAGGATTCGTTTGTCGAGGGCAGCTGCTGACGGGCTTGTAGGCAGGTGAAGGGGGCGTGCCAGGTCGGCGTAAATCGCGTGAACCTTCGCCGCCATAACCAATATAGCGCGGGGGAGGGGGCTTGCCGCAAGCGACCCAAGCGTGCTGACATGACTCGTTCGCAGAGCCGATCACGGCCAGAACCCATGGAGCCAGGAGTAGTAGTGGAATGGGTGCGTTACTTCTTCTGACGGGTCGACCGGGAGCGCTGAACCGGTCGAGGAATTGGCGTGGAGCGTGCGGGTGACCGACCATGCGGTGGTGGTAGCAGGAGGCGGCCCGACAGGGCTGATGTTGGCGGGCGAGCTGGCGCTGGCGGGGATCGGCGTCGCCATCCTCGAGCGGCGCGCCAGCCAGGAACTCGTCGGCTCGCGTGCCCGCGGTCTGCACTCGCGCACGATCGAAGTGCTCGACCAGCGTGGTATCGCCGATCGGTTCCTGTCGGAGGGGCAGGTGGCGCAGGTCGCGGCATTCGCAGGCATCCGCTTGGACATCAGCGACTTTCCCACCCGGCACCCCTACGGGCTGGCGCTGATGCAGAACCGCTTCGAGCGCATCCTGGCCGGCTGGGTCGACGAGCTCGAGGTGCCGATCCATCGCGAACGTGACGTGACAGGGTTCGTGCAGGACGCTACCGGCGTCGACGTGCAGCTGTCCGACGGTACGGCCCTGCGGGCGGGCTACCTCGTGGGGTGCGACGGAGGGCGCAGCGTGGTTCGCAAGGCGGCCGGCATCGAGTTCCCCGGATGGGAGCCGACGACGAGTACCCTGATCGCCGAGGTCCAGCTGGCCGAGGAGCCGAAATGGGGCGTCCACGACAACGCCCTCGGTCGCCACGCCTTCAGCAAGTTGGAGGGTGGGCTGGTGGGGGTGCTGGTGACCGAAGAGCACATCAACCACGCCAGTGACGCCACGCTGGGCGAGCTGAGGCAGGCGCTCATCGCCGTATGGGGTACCGACTACGGGGTCCACAGTCCCATGTGGATCTCCCGGTTCACCGACATGGCACGACAGGCGGCGGCCTACCGCGCCGGGCGCGTCCTGCTCGCCGGTGACGCCGCACACGTCCACTACCCGGTGGGTGGACAGGGCCTCAACACCGGTGTGCAGGATGCGGTGAATATGGGGTGGAAG
>VBGP01000156.1 GCA_005880795.1 Chloroflexota bacterium
GTAATCCAGTCGATCCTGGTGGCTGAAACAGGCCTCAAATCGCCGGAGGCAGCCTCGAAATGAGCTCAAAACCATCGAAAACGGTCTCGGTGGACGAGACCGCCTAGATTTCGGGACCGTGAGGCCCCGGGTTCAAATCCCGGGCCCCCGACCAATTTTGAATTCGAAACCCGCGATTTTCGGCATTGTCTGGAGCCTACGGGGCACAATTTCGCGGGGAACTATCGCGGCCTAGGGTGCGGTGGTTACATCCGTCGGCGGATCTGAACTCGCTTCGCTGAAATCGATGGCTCCGCGGAGGCTTCACACTGACGATGCAACGGCCAGGACCGTAAGACACCCGGTTCAGAATCCAAGGCGATCGGCATCGGAAGAAATAAGGATGCCCGGCTGTGGGCGCATCTCACCCTCACAAACGCCGATGACCCTGCGAGGTCTTCAGTCTTCATCACGAATCCCAATCGAACAGTTGCACGGCAGCTGCCCCTAGAAGTCACAGATCGCATTCCGGAACTCATGACGAGGTATGGGTTCGCCTCGTATGACGCGGTTCACGCTGCAACTGCACTTGAAACTGGGGTTTCGGCCATTGTTGCGCTCGACACCGCCTTCGCAAAGTTGCCTTCGTCCCGAATCGCAATCAACACAGACTCGACCAGAGTCGGCAGCTGTCTCCGTTATCGCCGCGCAGGCGCCATCTGATCGCTGTTTGCCCGTCTGGATTGCTCTCGATCAAGAGCCCCTATCGCGCGCAACATGTTCTATAACCGCGTCTGGACGAACCCGGCCGTGACGCTCTGGCTGTCCTGGATCTTCTCGGACCGCTCGGTGCCGGGAAGGCCCGGATGAGATGCTCGTGCAAGCGGCCGGCCACAAGCACCTCAAGCATCTCTAGAAGGAGAGAGAAATGTTCATTGGCCACTTTGTCCCGGCAGAACTGCTGCAGCTAGTCGCACCGAACACTCCGCGTTGGGTCGCACTCGCTGGTGTCAGCTTTCCAGATCTACTCTGGGGCGGGACTGTGCTCGCGGGGGTCGAGACGGTTGAGTGGAACCGAGATTCGCCCCTCCAGAAAGACATCAAGTTCGTGAAGTATCCCTACTCGCACTCACTGGTTCTGGCGACTCTGATCGCGTGCATTCCCGGGCTCGGGATTGGGCTGTGGTTTGGGCCTGCAGCGGGTCTCGTCTTTATCGCTGCGTCTGCGTCCCACTGGCTACTTGACACGATCGTTCACCTCCACGATTTGCCCATTCTCGGCTTTAACAGAGACAAGAAGGTTGGCTTTGGCCTGTGGCGGTATGGATGGGTGGCGTTGCTGGTCGAGTATGCGTTCTTCGCCATTGGAACCTTGCTATTCGTTCCACGCCAAAGTTGGACATACGTGCTGGTCGCTGGTCTGATCCTGCACATGATCAACCTCAATTCGTTCATCGGGCTGACCAAAAAGAACCTCATCCCATCTGGCAAGGTGTACGCAGCTCTCACATTCGTCGGTTTCGGAGCGGCCATCTGGTTGTTCAACGCGGCGTATTGAACAAAGGATCCACCGCAATTTAGAGTGGCGACAAGCTGGCGAGACTCGAGTCCGCGACCAGCTTCGACAGAATACGGCCCTATCGAGCGCTATACGCCGCTGACGTACCGTTCGACGCGGCCGTCCTGCAATTGGGTCCGGCCGGTCTCGAGGAGCTCCTTTAGCTTCCCAAGGTTCTGGCCAACGGCCCGCTTGATGGGGGCTGTCGCGAAACCGGCGACGAGGCCCGCAATACCCCTCAATTCCCACTCGTCTGTTAGTCGAGTGCCGCTCCCGGTGGATTCGAGCGTGAAACGGATCTCGAGAGGCGGAGTCGGTGCCCGAAACCGGATGACCAGCCTGCTGTCCTGCTTGAACTCGGTGACGCTGAAGACCCGAGTGTCCGACTTGCGGACGAGTCTATAAGTCGATCCGACCCGAGCCGGACTTGCATCCAGCTTCAAACAGCCGATCACGTAGTAGTTCCAACGAGGCAGGTTCTCCGGATCCGAGATAAAAGCGAACACCTCAGAGACGCGGCGCTCGATAACGTGCCCTTGGACAAAGTGCATGGGGACGCTCTATTGAACCTCACGCCAATGGGCGCCAGGCGACTGGCTCAAATCGGATCCGCCGGGCTTACCCTGCCCGTCGAGGTGGCGGGCGAGACACTTATGTCGCGCGATGCCGTTCGTACAGCAACGCCTGTGACTAACCATCACGCCGCCGGGGCACAGCCGGGGCACAGATTCCCGGCACCAGGAGGGTCCGGCAGGACACGGACGGACACGAAGGCGCGGCAATTTGAGTTCAGACGGGCATCTGCGGACCTGTGGGGACACCCGAGGACATGCAACCAACACGGTTCGGGACCGTGAGGCCCCGGGTTCAAATCCCGGGCCCCCGACCAATTTTGCATTCAAAATCGCCGATTTCGCGTGAGCTGTGAAGCCGCCGGGTCACAGCCGGGTCACAGAGTTCCCCAGCGCATGTGGGTGACTTCAAGTCCTAAACGTCCTGCCGCCGAAGATACGTAATCGCCTACGACCATACGATTCCAAAGCGACTGGTGATTCCTAGGCTGACTTTATGGCCGACATCTGGCTCAGCAACCCCTACCGCTGGTGACGCGACACGGTCGACCTCATCGGTTTCGGGCTGGAACAGATTCTGCCGAATCGCGAGCGCCCGCGCCGGTCACCTTGACCGCGAAGATCAATAACCACACGACGAAGACGAATTCGCCGGCGCCGCCAACCTGCCCGACCTCGAAAACATAGGGAAGGTCGGGCGCAAGAAGATTGGCGAGGAACTGTCCAATCCAGCTCATCGCGGCGACTAGCAGCAGTGCGCCCACGAGCCACGGGATCTGGCGAGACCTGATGACCAGGTAGCCGAGGGGAACGAGCCACAGGCCGAAGAACATCTCGTCGATCACGAGCCCGTTGGCATGGGCGTCCACGAACACGGAGGCGAGCGCATTTGACGCCGGGGCGCCGAACGCCTGGATGTAGGAGGGGTTGGTAGCGATGGTCAGCGCGTTGTAGAGGTTGATGTCGCTCAGGTAGATCACGACGATCTCGATAGCGACCAGCACGACCATCGCAGCAGCCGCAAGCCGGTCGACGTGGCGCAGCAGCAGGTACAGAGCCATGCCCGCGAGCAGAAAAAATGTTCCCGAGATCAGGTCAATGGCCAGGCTGATGCGAAATAGTGACGTCGACGCTTGAATCCTGTCGATCAGGCCCGAGCCGCCGCCTGAACCCTCGATGCTCGAGCGGATCGCGATCGCGACCACGAAACAAACGCTGGCCAGCAGATAGAGCGAGCTCGCGATTCGGGCGAGGACCTTCGGCGATCTCAACGGGCTCTCAGGCGGGTCGCCAGGTAGACGATCATGCCCACGGGAGCGATCAGCGCCACAAGGCTGGTGGTGAAGAGAAGGGCACTGACCGTCACGTCGACCCAGGCCGGACCGGCTTCAGAGGCCGCGGTGATCCAGTGAAACGTGGACATGATGAGGAGCACGGCTGGATATCCGCCTGGGGGGATAAGGGTGCCGAGCAGCTTCTCGCGCCTGGTCCAGGTTTTCGAGACCCAGAGCAGGATCGCTCCGACGGGCCAGGCGGCCACCAGCAGGATTAGCGCAAGCACCTCCAAGGTCCCGAAGCGCCGGGTCGTGGCAACAGAGGTTCGCGGCTTTTTGCTGCCGAGGGCTTCGGCCGCGATGTCTCTTGGGTCGCCGAGGCGCTCCAGGAGGTTCATGAGGGTGGCGTCGGACTCGTCGGCCAGGCCGCCGCGCTCCTCCGCAATGTGGCGGCGAATCTCGTCGATGATCTCGTTGCGGCTGTCAGGGGACAGGTCGGTCAGTTCTCGCTTGAGCCGCTGCAGATATTCGTCCACCAATTGCGCGGCATGGGTTGCGGTCATCACTGTCTTGCTCCGTTCCGAAAGATGTTGTCCACCGAGTCGCGAAACCTGAACCACTCATCGCGGAACTGGGCCACAGCCTTCTGACCGGAACGGCTCAGCCGGTAGTAGCGCCGCGGTGCGCCGCCGGGAGTGTCGCGCCACTCTGTCTCGACCAGACCCTCGGAGCGCATACGGCTCAGCAGGGGATAGATCGTCCCTTCACTGACTACGAGCTCGCCCCTGGCACGCAACATCTGGATCACCTCTCCGCCATAACGCGGCATCTCCTTGAGCATCGCCAGCACGCAGTACTCGATGACTCCTTTGCGAAGCTGTGTGGCGAGACCATCGATCGGCACCGACGATACTGTAGCGCAAGGATCCTTGCATTGCAAGGAATGGCGAACTTCAGATGGCAATAGACGGCGATGCCAGAGATGAGCCGCTGACGGTAGGTGCCTGGCTCGCGTTACGGAAACACAACGTCAACGCAGTACGAACGTGTCAACACGTGCCCTCTGTAGATGAAGTTCCTAATGCGGGAGGTGGTCGGAGTCCCACCTTTGAGGCACGCGCCGGGTCACAGCTGGGGCACAGCCGGGGCACAGATTCCGGGAACCAGGCGGCTCTAGGAGGACGCGTTGGTAGCACTGTTAGCTCCAAGGACGGATGCCGGCAGGGGAACTAATTGGCCAGGGTTAGCGGCACTGCGCCGGATTCGCCTGGTGCTCTTGACTCTCAACCTAGGTTGAGGGTCTAGCCTCATCCCCATCCGACAACAAACGCAACTTCCTCTGGGAGGCAATATGGAAACCTACGATGCAACTTCGGGCGCGATCGCGTGCACTCTGACCCAGGACGACCTGCGTCAGACCAGGAACGCCTGGCAGAAGCTGTTCCGGCTGTCGCTTGTCTCGCGCGACGAAGTTCCGGGCGGCCTTCGCCTTTCGGTACATCCCGGCAGCGCCGACGCGCTCAGGCAGCTCATAGACATCGAGCGCGAGTGCTGCCGCTGGATTACCTTTGGGCTGGACGGCCCGGTCGTGACGATGACGTCACCGGGGGCAGGAGAATCGGCGATCAGAGCCATGTGGGTCGTCGATCGCGTCGAGGAATAGACATTCTGCCGCGGCGGTACACCGTTGATGGTTGGTGATGACCGCACAAATGCGACCTATCGGTCAGCTCGCGGCGGAAATTGGTCTGAATTCGTCCGCACTTCGCTTCTATGAGACCGAGGGCCTTCTTCAGCCCGACGACAGAACAGCCTCCGGTTACCGCGTCTACGGCGCTCGAGCCGAACACCGCCTGCGGTTTCTCAAACGAGCGCAGTCGCTGGGATTGACGCTAGCAGAGATCAAGATCCTGATCCAATCGCCTCGCGCCAGGCGAGACGTCGAAGCGTCGACGCTTCGAGGTGCGGTGG
>VBGP01000157.1 GCA_005880795.1 Chloroflexota bacterium
CGAACGCCTGGGCGACGCGACTTAGAGGACTGAAGACATAGAGGCCGAATGCGGGTTGTCCGTTCGCACGAGTGGGGACGAGCCGGAAGCGTAGGCCCTCGCGGAACGCACTGGTCGCAAACCACCGTTTGGCCGTCTCCTTTCCTTGGTATTCGAGAGGATTCGGTGGCATCCGCAACCACACGTCGTCAGTCAGCAGCGCCACTAACGCGTTCGTGTCGCATTCCTCCCACGCACGAACCAGTCGGTCAAGGACCTTCTTTTCGGCTGGTGAGTTCGGCAGTGGCGGCGGCTCAGCTTTCGGCATTTGGCGAGCGAGCGTGGCACGCGCTCGCTTGACCGCACCGTAGATCGCGTGCTCCGTTGTGTCGAGCATGTTGGCGACCTCGCGCGCGGAGAAGTCCAGGACGTCAGTCAAGATCAGGGCAGCACGCTGGCGCGGTGGCAGCAGTTGCAGCGCGGCGATGAAAGCCAGGGAAATGGTTTCCCGCTGCTCATACCGCGCTTCCGGACCCGCCGTCGGATCAGCAACCTCCGCCAGTATTGCATCGGGATACGGCTCTAGCCAGAGAACCTCACCCAATCGACTGGGCTCTGGCCGCTCCACCATCAGCGTCGCACTCACTGGGGACCGCCTGCTAGCGCGCACCATATTCAAGCAGCGGCCGGTGGCGATTCTGTACAGCCATGTGCGGAAGGAGGCTCGCCCCTCGAATCCGGCCAGTCCCTTCCAGGCAGCGGTAAGCGACTCCTGGAAGGCATCTTCCGCGTCGACGGCGGATCCCAGGATTCGGTAGCAGTGCGCCTGTAGCTCCCGATGGTAGGGACCGACCAGCTCCTCAAAGGCCACGTCGTCTCCCGAGCGGGCACGACTGAGTAGCTGCCCCTGCACGCCACCATCCTCTGCTCTATGCCCCCATCTCGCTGCGGACACGCCCACAACAGTACTGACACCGACCGGGACCAAATTTAGCCGGTCGGACGACCAGCTAATTCGCCGGGGATCTGGTGTCTGTACGGCTAGGTGCTAGCTCCGGCTCGGCGCCTGAATAACTCATCAGTCCTGGGAGGAAACATCTCGTGAGCACTACATCCACGATCGCC
>VBGP01000009.1:0-72004 GCA_005880795.1 Chloroflexota bacterium
AACGCGCCGCGACTTGCCGGTCGTAGTCGGCGGCCAGGTCGAGGTCCTCGCAGGCGGCCAGCACTCCGGCCTGCCAGACGCGGCCGGCCAGCCCGATCCCGCTCGCCGCGGTCAGCCCGCGGCTGGCGTGCACGAAACCCTCCAGCACCGTGCTCGAAGCGGTCGAGACGTGGCGCACGCGCATGGCCTGGCGCGCGGGGTCGACGGCCCAGTAGAGCGCCACCCTGGATTCCAGGCGGTTGCAGAAAGCACCGAGGATCTGCGGCATGCCCTGCTCGACCGAAGGTGTCGTGACGATGACCTTGCGAATCGCGGCCGCGCATTCTCGCAGCGCGTCGGTCCTTCTGCGCGCGGAGTTGTCGCGCTCCTGCACCAGGAGGACAGGCTCGCCGGCGGCGGTGTTCGGGAGCTTGACGATCAGCATGCCGACCTGCACCTCCGTGCCATCGGGCCGGGCCTGGCTGACGTCGGCCTCCCATCGCACGAGATCGCCGTTGCGCAGCAGAGCCAGCGCATCGACGACCGCGGGGCGATCCTTCTCGGCCGTGACCTCGGCGACCGTGGTCTGCACCAGGTCGTCATTGGTGCGTCCGAGGACCGCGACCAGCGGCTCGTTGGCCTGCATCCACCTGCCGTCGAGGTCAGCCATTCCGAGCCCCAGATCGGCTGAGTCAAGCGTGGCTCGCAGGCGGCGCTCCGCCTGGGCCGCGCTTTCGCGCGAGTGCCTGCTGAGCACGCTCATCGTGATCGCCACCGCCAGCAGCACCGCAGCCAGCAGCACGGCGGCCGCGACATCCGTTGCCTGACCTGCCGAAGCGATCGGCTGGAACAGGACCGCCATCGCCGCGACCACGGCGACCGCGATCGACTCCGCCCGATTCTGCTGGAGCGAAACGAGCAGCACCACCGCGAGATAGAGCGGGAACGCGACCACTGGCTGCGCGTCAGCCAGGATCTGGACCGCGAAGATGGCGGCCAGCGCCGCAAACGGCGTGGCCCGGCGCACCAAGACCCGAGTCCCCGAGACAGACTCCGAACCGGCCCCTGGCAATACCCCTGATGCCTCGCCCCCCCTGGCGGGTTGGAAGGTGCGCAGGCGACAAAGTGTATCGACGGACAGTGACGCTTCAGCCCCCTTAGAAGAAGTCGCAAAGGCACCCTCTCCCCCCAGGGGAGCAATCAGATGGCGCGCCTCGCGCGTCCTTAACGGGCTCGTCCCGCAGGGCCGGGGAGAGGGGGGTGCGCCGAAGTACAAAAGCGTGGCTACGTTGTGTAAGCTTCGGCCCGGCTGCCGAGATTGAGTCATCCCAGCACCCCCCTTCAAGCCGACGGACTGAGCCGCCGCGTCTATCCGTTCCTGGGGCTTGCGATCGTCGGGCTGGTCAGCCTCCACGGGTTCGCCGCCGTCACCACCTCGCTTGCGCTGGCCGGCGCGATGGCCGTCGGCGTCGCGCTCGTCCTCATACCTCTGGCGGAGATCGACACACCGGCCCGCAACCGATTCGTCACGGCACTCCCTGTCGTCGGCGGATTCGTGCTCGCCCTCTATCCGCTGTGGGCCGACGGCACCGTCTTTGGGGTCGTCGCCTCGGTTGTCATCACCGTGCTCGGCAGCGCGCTCGTGGTTCTGCCGTGGGAGCGCATTCCGCGCTACCTGCACGCGGTTTCGCCGATCGGCGGCCTCGCCGTGGCCTTCGCCCTCGAGATCCAGTTCGGGCTGAGCATCGTGCGGTCCTTCCCGTTCGTCCTCCTGCCGCTGATCTTTCTCGCCCTCTACTACACGACGATCGAATTCGCCGTCGGGGCTGCGCTCGCGATCGCGGACCTCATCCTGGTCACCTTCTTCAACCCGGCCTCGGGCGACCCGGCGGCTGCCCTGCTGGAGGCCCTTTCCCTGGTCGTATTTGGAATCCTGGTCCGGCGGGTCGTCGCCCAGCTGGAGCAGAACCGCCAGGTAGCGATCAAGGCCGAGCTCGAGAAGTCAGTGCTGCTGTCCGACCTGTCCCAGCGCAACCAGGACCTTCAGGAGCTGACCCGTCTCAAGTCCGAGTTCCTGGCCACGATGAGCCACGAGATCCGGACCCCGCTCAGCGGCGTGATCGGCATGACGGGCCTTTTGATGGACACGGAGCTGACCCCCGAGCAGCGCGAGTACGCAGAGACGATCCGCGCGTCTGGTGACGCCCTGCTCGAGATCATCAACGACATCCTCGACTTCTCGCGGATCGAGGCCGGCCGGGTGCGGCTCGAAACGGTCGAGTTCAGCCCGCGCTACGTGGTGGAGGAGGCGGTCGAGCTGTTCGCCGAGGCGGCCGTCAACAAAGGCATCGAGCTCGTCCTCGACGCGGAGGCGGACGTGCCCGACCTCGTCCTTGGAGACCCGGGACGCTTGCGCCAGGTGTTGATCAACCTGATCGGAAACGCGGTCAAGTTCACGGATTCGGGCGAGGTCGTGGTGCGCGCACGCGCGCACGAGACGAAGGGCCCCGGGATCGCGGTGGAGTTTGAAGTCCGCGACACGGGCATCGGCCTGACCGACGAGGAAGCCGGACGAATCTTCGCCGTCTACTCCCAGCTGGACAGCTCAACCACCCGGCGCCACGGCGGCACGGGTCTTGGGCTGGCCATCGCCCGCATGCTGGCGCAGCTCATGGGAGGTGAGATCGGTGTCGAGAGCGAGAAGGGCAAGGGGAGCCGTTTCTGGTTCACCGCGCTGTTCCGCGAGGCGGCGGCGAGGCCTCGCGCGGCCCGTCCGACCGGGCGCCTTGTTGGCACCAAGGTCGCCATCATCGACGACAACCGGACCAACCGCACGATCCTCGAGCGCTACGTCCACTCGTGGGGCATGCGCGGGCAAAGCTTCGAATCGGGTCGCGAGGCGCTGCGCGACATGAGCCACGCGATGGCCGGTGAGGACCCGTTCGAGGTCGCGATCGTCGACTTGATGATGCCGGAGATGGATGGGGCCGCCGTCGCAGCCGCGATGAGGACCGATGAACGGCTGCGTGAGCTCGCCGTGATCCTCCTCACTTCGGCGGGCCATTCCGACGCCGCGATTCCAGGGGTCGACGTCGAGATCGTCAAGCCGGTGCGCCCTTCCCACCTCTACGACATGCTGCAGACCGTGCTTGCCTCGCGCGGCCCTGAGATCGGGGGCGAGCCTCACACGCTCGCTCCGCAAGGTCGCGGCGCTCGCATCCTTGTCGTGGATGACAACGCGGCGAACCAGAAGGTCGGGCTGCGCATGATCGAGCGTCTCGGCTACCGCGGTGATGTCGCTGCGACGGGGGCGGACGCGGTGAGCATGCTGGGCAGGGGGCACTACGACGCGGTGCTGATGGACTGTCAGATGCCCGAGATGGATGGTTATGAGGCGAGCCGGCAGATCCGGCACAACGAGCGCGGCGGCAGGCGGGTGCCCATCATCGCGATGACCGCGGACATCGTGGCGGGCGAGCGGGATCGGTGCCTCGCCGCCGGCATGGACGACCACATCTCCAAGCCGGTGAAGCTGCACGTCGTGGCGGCCGTGCTGGAGAGGTGGTTGGCCACTCGGCAGGCGGTCTAGGGACCGGGCACCTCGGATAGTCCGGACTATCCGGGAAAGGGGCCCGCCTAGAGCCGCTTGAGTGCGACCACCGTCACGTCGTCGAACAGGTCCTTATCCCGCGCGCCGTGGGCAAGGATGTCGACCATCTCCTGGGCGGTGCCGGCCCGGCGCGCCTCGTAGGGGAGCTGGACTTCCTTTGTCGCGAGGTCCGGCCGCAGGTCCAGCAGCCCATCGGAGAAAACGACCAGCGAGTCCCCCGGCTGGAGTGTTACCCGCCCCGCGACGAACTGCGTGTCGGGGAAGATGCCGATGGGAGCGCTGCGATGCGGAAGCAGCTCCTGGCCCTTCGCTCCGCGAAGCAGCCGAGCGTGGCCGTGTCCTGCATCGACGTAGTCGAGCTGCCCCGTGCGCGGGTCGAACGTGCAGTGGAAGACCGTGACGTATGCGTGGCTCACCTCGAGCGCGGCAGACATCACGCCGGCGGCCTGCTTGATGCCCGCCTCCAGCGGCGCGACGCCAGATACGCCCCGCAGCGCGGCGCGCGCGGTGGCCATCATCAGTGACGCCGGCAGGCCCTTGCCCATCACATCGCCCAGCGTCACCGCGATCCGCTCTTCTCCCGCCCGGTACCAGTCGTAAAAGTCTCCGCTGATCTCTCGCGCCGCCGTGAGGTGAGCGGCGACCTCGAACCCCTCCTCCCTCAAAGGCGAGGCAGGCAGCATGCCGGCCTGGAGCTCGGAAGCCCGCCGCATCTGTTCCACGCGCTCCGCGACCAGGCCCTCGAGCCGGTCGAGGTTGGCCCGGTTGTCCAGCTCGAGGCTGCGCCGGCGCAGGTTGTTGACAACAAGAAGGTAGAGCTGGGTTGCGCCGACAGGCTTGACGTGGTACGCGAACGCCCCGTGTTCGAGCGCGGCCTTGCCGAGCTCAGCGTCATCGACCCCGGAGATCATGACCACGGCCGTGTCCGGCCTGGTCGAACGAAGCTCCTCGAGCAAGCCGTAGCCCGACTCGTCCGGAAGGCGCACGTCGAGCAGGGCGACCGCGTAGTCGTTCGCCTCTACGAGGCGGCGAGCCTCGGCGGCGCTCAAGGCCACGTCGCACTCGAAGCCCCGGCTCCGGAGGGTGCGCGCCATCACCCGCGCGAGCGGCTCGTCGTCGTCCACGACCAAGACACGTTCGGTGGCTTTGGAGCCGGCCACGGCCATGCAGTGTAGAGAGGCTAAAGTCCTCGCTTTCTGCCATATGCTCTTCCGGCTGTGGCTCTCGACGTTCAGACCCGCCAGACGGAGGGCGGCATCTCAGTGGTCGTCCCCACCGGCCGCCTCGACGTTGCAGGCGCCCCGGCGCTGAAAGACGCGATCGGAGAGCTGGTCAAGAACGGCCCGCCGCGGGTGGTCATCGACATGGAGGGCATCAGCTTTGTCGACTCCACCGGGCTGGGCTCCGTGATCTCAGCCCTGAAGCAGGTCCGAGGCAGCCAGGGCGACCTGCGGCTGGCCGCCCCCAACCAGCAGGTCAGAGTGGTGCTGGAGCTCACCACGCTCGACCGCGTGTTCCCTTACTACGCCACTGTCGAGGAAGCCCTCACTGGCTTTTAAGCCTGTGAGGAGTCAACCCTTTGAATTCCGCGCCAGCTTCATCGACCTCGAAGAGGGGCTCGACGTCCTGCACCAGTCGATGGAGCGCCTGCGCAGCGCGACCGGCCGCACGCTGGAAGACCGGCCGCTCATGCTCTTCGAGACCGCGCTGGGTGAGATCGGCAGCAACGTCCTCACACATGGCCGGCCGCCGGGCACCGAAAAGCCCGTCGACTACGTCCTTCGGTTCGATGCCGGCGTGGTCGAGGCTTCGCTCACCGACTCCGGCGCCCCAGCTCACGAGCACCTGGCTCGAGAGATGCCCACGCATGACAGCGAGCAGGGCCGTGGCCTCGCAATGGCGCGCTCGCTGCTCGACGAGCTTGGTTATCGACGCGACGGAGAGGTCAATCGGTGGCGGCTGGTGAAACGGCTTTGAACCAGGACAGCGAGCACATCGAGGATCCCGGTCGCGTGCTGATCCACGACTTTCGCAACCTGCTCGCCGTGATCGTGAACTACAGCGAGCTCATCGGCGAAGAGCTGAACGACCCGGAGGCGATTCGCGCGGACATTGCCGAGGTGAAGGCGGCGGCTGAACGAGCCATCGTGCTGACGGAAAAGCTGCCTCTCCTGGGAAGGCCCCGCGCGTGACTGTCACCAGACGGGTGGGCGTGGGACCTGAGCGACCTCGCTCCGCCTTGGTCCATCGCGACATCGCGCTGGTCGTCGATGACGACGAGCAGGTGCTGCGCCTGGTCAAGCGCGTGCTGGAGCGAGCTGGGTTTGAGTGCATCACCGTCAACGACGGACAGGCGGCCCACGACGCCGCGGTCGAGTGGCGTCCCGACATCATCCTGCTCGACCTCATGATCGGAGAGGTCACGGGCGACCACGTCATGTCAGAGCTCCGCGACGACTTTCGTACGCGTCTCATCCCGGTCGTGTTCCTGACGGTCAGAGATTCGCTGAAGGACAAGGTCGAGCACCTTCTTTCCGGCGCGGACGACTATGTGACCAAGCCTTTCATTCCCGAGGAGCTCGTTGCTCGCCTGCGTGCGGTGATGTCGCGCTCCACAACGACTCGTGGACTCAGCCCACTCACGGGCATGAGCGGAAACAGCGACATCCTTCGCGAGATCACGCGCAGACTTGCCCAGAGCGAGCGCTTCGCTGTGCTCTACCCCGACATCGATTCGTTCAAAAGCTACAACGACCACTACGGGTTTCTTCGAGGCGACGACGTGATCAAGACGCTCGCCACGATCATCCTTGAGGTCCTCGAAGAAAACCATTCCGACCACCACTTCGCGGGCCACGTCGGGGGCGACGACTTCGTGGTCCTGACCGAGCCGAGCATCGCTGAGACGATCGCGACGGAGATCACGAAGCGGTTCGACCAGGCGATCGTCGCGCTCTACGACCCAATCGACCGCGATCGCGGATGGATCGAGTCCGAAGAGCGCAATGGCAGCATGCTGCGCACCCCCCTCGTCTCGGTGTCCATCGGGATCGTCATCGCCGAGCCCGGCAGCTACAGCAGCGCGGCCGCGGTGGCCGCTCGTGCCTCCGAGGTGAAGGGTGTCGCCAAGCGCATGCCGGGCTCGAAATGGGTGCTTGACCGTCGGCGGCCACCGGAGCGATTCAGCTCTTGAGCGACGTCACGATCGAAGCAATCGCCGGACCACCTGACGACGCAGCCGCGCGAGCGCCGCGCGTCAAGGTGGTCATCCACCGCCTGGACGGCGGGCTGGAGGACGGCGAATCGGACTCTCGCACGATCACGACGGCGGGCTTTCCCGTCTACTCTCCTTCGGATCCGGATCGGGCGCGTTTCGTGCCCAGTCGCGACATCAAATACGTGGTTTTCGGTTCGGCGGACGACCCGGCCCTCGAGCCTGATCCAGGCGATAGCAGCACCGCGCGCAAGGCGATCCTCCGCTTCCGTGATGGTGAGTGGATCGCGGCATACATCGAGCAGGGCGCGCAGCCTGTGGGAGACGGCATCGCGATCAAGATCCGGCTGGCTGAGATCCAGCGCGTGATCCCGGCGGTCGCGGCCTCGCCCTCCCTTCTAGAGATGCAGTTCGTCGACATGTGGACCGCCACGGCCGCGTCCACAACTCATCCCCAGCGGCGGCGCTCCGACGTGCTGGAGGCAGCGGCGAGGCAGGGCAGGGACCTGAACAAGCTCGCGAACGATTTTCGCGACCGCCTCGCCATGATCCGTGACGTCGGCCTCACGACCGGCGACACGCTGGCCTTCTCGCGAGCCGTCCGCACCCACCTCGATCGATTCCTGCTCGAGGAGAGCATCGTCCTCAACACTCAGGAGAAGTCAGCGCTCGCCGACCTCATCCTGCGGAAGGCAGTCGGCTACGGCCCTCTCGACAGCCTGCTGCACGACCGGTCGGTGAGCGAGATCATGGTCAACAGCCCGGACGAGATCTACATCGAGCGGCGCGGCGTCCTGACCAAGGCCGATGTCCGGTTCGAGGACGAGAACCAGCTGCTGGAGACGATCCGCCGCATGGTGGCGACGACCGGCCGCCACATCGATGGTCTCAACCCGATGGTGGACGCGCGCCTTCCGGACGGCAGCCGTGTCAACGCCATCATCCGTCCCGCGGCGATCCACGGTCCGGCGCTCACGATCCGCAAGTTCAAGGACGCCGTCCTGGGCATGGAGGACCTGAAGCACGAGGGAAGCCTCAGCCCCGCCATGGCGGAGTTCCTACAGGCGGCGGTGCTGGGGCGCATGAACATCCTGGTCTCCGGCGGAACCGGCTCCGGCAAGACCACGACGCTCAACGTCGTCGCGCGCTTCATCCCGCACAACCAGCGCGTGATCACCATCGAAGACGCAGCCGAGCTGCAGATCGATCACCCCCACGTCATCGCGCTCGAGCACCGTCCACCCAACGTGGAAGGCAAGGGCGAGCTCACCATCCGGCAGTTGCTTCGCAACAGCCTGCGAATGCGACCCGACCGCATCCTCGTCGGCGAGGTCCGCGGCGCCGAGGCGCTGGACATGCTGCAGGCGATGAACACCGGCCACGACGGATCGATGTCGACCATCCACTCCAACTCGGCGCGCGATGCGCTTTCGCGCCTGGAGACGATGGTGATGATGGCCTCGATCGACATCCCGTTCGAGGCGGTGCGGGCGCAGATCGCGTCCGCGGTCAACCTGATCGTGCACCAGGCGCGCATGCCTGACGGGCGGCGCAAGGTCGCCCAGATCGCAGAGGTGGTCGGCTACGACTCGAACGGCCCCATCCTGCGCGACATCTTCCTGCTGGGCATGGGCTCGGACCTCAGGCTCGAGTACAACGCCACCGGCTATGTGCCGACCGCCCTGGACAAGGCAGCCTTCTACGGCGTGCAGGTCAACCAGGACCTGTTCGACCCGGTGAAGTCGCGCTACGTGCCGGCCGGGTCCGACAGCATGATGCCCGTCGTCAAGGACCCGATGATGTCGGGCCAGGGCAGGAGCGACAACGTCGAGCGCCGGACGGTCGTGGTCGTGCCATTCAGCTCGGAGCGACCCGCATCCCGTCCGACGAGTGGCGGGCCGGCACAGGCAGAGGCGGCGCCCGCCGCCCAGACCCCGGAGATGCAGGAGGAGATGCGCAAGCTCATCGACGCCGCCCGCTCAGCCGTCGCCGACCTCCAGGCAGCGGCGCCGCAACCGGCCGAACACCCTCCGGCGGTGACGAGCGCGCCGCCACAATCAGCGCCGGCCGCGTATCCGGCTCCCGCGCCTGTGGCGCCGATCGTCTACCCCACCCAGGCGCCGCCCGCCTACGCCGGCGGGGCGCCGACGCCACCGCCGGCCTATTACTCGCCCCAGCAAGACCTCCACGCGGGCCAGGCGCTGGAGGCTGCCACCGCCATGGCTCGCGCCACCACCGCCCTCGGCCAGCTTGCCGCGGCATCGAGCGGGTTTGGCGGCATGCTGCCGACGGTCCGCGGGACCGAGGGCGCACCGGGGCCGGCCGGCGCATCGCGCCGGATCCAGGCAGTGATCGAGAGCATCATCACGCGCCGCGGGCTGAGCTTGCGCCTGGCCAACGCGCTCACCGAAGCCTTCGAGGGCGCGGAGCTGAAGGGGAGCGACTACGCGAGAGACAACAAGATCAGCAAGGATTCGGCAGGACGCGAGCTGCGCCTGGCCGGTGAGGCCGGCCTTCTGCAGACCGTGCGCTACCCCCAGGGCGAGGCCGGGTTCCGGGCCTCGCAGGGTCTGCTCCGCGAGATCGCCGAGGGACTTGGGCAACCTATCAACGCCGCAGCCCCGCTGACCGCGGAGACGATCATCGGCAGCCTCGCGGTCGGCCAGACGGAAGGCACCGTCACCATCATGTTCACAGACGTCGAGGAATCGACGCGGCTGCTCTCGACACGGGGCTTCACCGCCTCACACGAGATCATGAAGGCGTACGAGACGATCATCGACGAGACGGTCAACCAGCACGCAGGCCGCAGGATCAAAGGTCTCGGGGACGGGTTCATGATCAGCTTCGGCTCAGCCCGGCATGGCGTCGAATGCGCGCTCGACATCCAGCAGGCCATCGGCGACTACAGCAAGCAGAATCCCGAGCGCAAGCTGCGCATTCGCATCGGTCTCAATACGGGTGAGGTCGTTGAGGAAGCCGGTGACATCTTCGGCGCCGCGGTGAACGTCGCGGCTCGAGTCGCGGGCAAAGCGAAAGGCGGCGAGATCCTCGTCTCGGAGATCGTCCGCCAGCTGGTGGGCCCGATTACCGAGATGAAATTCGATTTTCGCGGCCGCTACAAGCTCAAGGGATTCCCCGACCGATGGCGGCTGCACCAGGTCACGCCGGGCGAGGTGAAGGAATCGCATCGCGTGCTCACCTCCGGCGATGGTTTTGTCGACCGAGAGCAGGAGCGGCTCGACATCCGGATTGCGCTCGACCGGGCTGCCACAGGCAGCGGATCGGTCATCTTTCTGACCGGCGCCCCAGGCATCGGCACATCGCGTCTCGCCTCCGAGGTCGCGGGCGAAGCGGCCGCCAAGGGATGGCTCGTCCTGAGCGGGCGCTGCCTCGAGAAAGATGGCGAACCGTATGGGCCGTTCCGGGATGTGCTGGCCGCTGCTGTCGGGTCGGCTACCGCGAAGACGCTGCAGGAGGCGGCCGGCCACCACGGCCCGCTGCTCGCATACCTCGCACCTGCCCTTCGCCAGAAGGTCCGCGCCATGCCGGTCGCGGCCACGATCGGGGCCGACAAGGTTCGCGAGCAGCTGTTCAAAGCGACGCACGCATTCCTGGACCGCGTGCAGGGCGCCAAACCGCTGCTGATCGTGCTGGACGACCTGCAGTGGGCCGATGAAGCGACCGTCATGCTCCTCCGGGACCTCGCGGAGAGAGTGAACGGAAGCAGGATGGTCATCCTGGGCACCTACTGGGACTCGGAGCTGGACTCGGCCAGACCGTTTGCCACGGCGCTTTCGCGACTCCTGAAGCGGCGTCGAGCGCAGAGGATTGCTCTGAGCAGGCTCTCCGACCACGATGTGGAACGAATCGTCACGGGCATGACCGAGACTCCGTTGCCCCCCGTTCAGCTGCTGGGCATCCAGGCGGCGACCGAGGGCAACCCGCTCTTCGTCGAGCACTCGTTCCTCTATATGTCGGAGTCGGAGAGCATGCTCGGAGGTGCGCGTCCGCAGTCGAGCTACACGGAAGAAGACCTCGAGCTTGCGCAGAGCGTGCGCGGCCTCATCGGCCGGCGGATCCAGCGGTTGAGCGAGCCTGCGCAGCGAATGCTCGTCGCGGTCGCGGTGATCGGGCGAGATTTCGACGTCGCACTGCTCGAGTCTTTCGGTGAGCTCTCCGGTCACGAGCTGCGAGAAGCTCTGGACGAAGCGACGCGTGGACATTTTCTTGTCGCCGCCGGAAAGGACTCGTACCGCTTCGCCCACGACCTCGTTCGCCAGCGTGTTCTCGCGGCGCTTCCGCTGCCACGACTCCAGGCATACCACCTCGCGGTGGCCGAAACCCTCGAGCGCGTTTACGGCAAGACCGCGCAAGACCATGCGAGGGAGATCGGCTATCACCTCTACCAGGCGGGCACGGCGGCGGATCCGTTCCGCACCGCCGTCTTCCTCGGTCAGGCTGCGGGCAACGCACTCACCGTCGGTGCTTTCGAGGAAGTGCTGCGCCTGGTCGACTCGACCCTGCAGCTGATGCCGGCGGACAGGACAAGGGAGCGGGCCGAGGCGCTGGCCGGACGCGCGCAAGCGCTCTGGGGCCTGGGCCGGATCGAGGACGCTAAGTCGGCCTGGAAAGGGGCGGTCGAGCGTTACGAGGAGCTCGGCGATCGCAAGGCGGCCGAAGTCCTCCACCGCCGGATCGCGCACCTCGACTCGCGTGGTGAAGCGCACGAGGCCAACGGGGCGGGTCCCGCTGAAGCGGCGGCGCCGCTCGAAGCGGAGGTCACCAGCAGCTAGTTGGTGATCCGGCTCGCCTGCGGTACGGGTGCGTAGCTCGAGCTGAAGCTCATGCTCGGCAGCGAGCCGCTGAAGGCGATCATGTCGGCGATCAACCCGCCGCCGCCGGCCGCCTCGAAGGTGTACGGCGAGGTGATTGCGACGGAGGCGGTGGGGCAGTAGACCAGGCCGATCCAGGCGCCGTTGCTCCGGGCACCGAGCGTGTTGGAGCAGCCGTTGGCGGGGGGCTCATAGAGTGCGATCCAGTTGTACTGGTAACCGCTGAAGACGTACGTATCGCCGCTGTTGTTGCTGTTGAAGCATCCACCGGCGGGAAGGTTGAACTCAACAGCCCCGGGCGTGATCGGGCCGGGACACGAGATGTAGGCGTTCCCAACCGACTTGCAGTTGTTCTCGTTGGCGCGATCTCCGGCGGCTCCTGCCCCCCGCGCCGGGTTCTGGTTGGGCAGGCCGGCCGCGAGCGGTGCCCTCTCGGGGTCGGGAGGATAGGCGCCGGTCGTACCTGGCGCGGCTCCGGCGTTGGGCGCAAAGGGCGCCGCCAGCTGATTCGAGAGGATGATCGACTCGTTACCGAGCGAACAGCCGTTGCCGTTGACGTTCGGACACGGGAAGAGGTTGCCGTTGCTCACCGACCCGCTGACCGGAACATTCGCGGCCAGCCCGAAGGGACCGGTGCATCCATTTCCTGGCGGGGCGGCGTAGATGTTGTACGACGTCGCGCCCGGCACGTTGCTGAATGCGACCTGGACGTTGTCGAAGTGGTTGTTCAGGTTGATCTGGTCGCACATGGAAGGCGCGCTCTCGCGCGTGTAGCTGACGCCGTTGTAGGTGTCGGTGCGCAGCGAGGTGACGACGAACGACCAGATGCCGGTCTGAATGTCGCGCGGGCCGGACTGCTTGGTGAGCTGAAAAGCCCCTGCGCAGGTGAGCCCCCCACCGACGTCCCAGAACTGGTTGGCCGCGCGCAAGGTGTTGTTCGAGGCGTTGGGCTCGTCCGGTGGTTTCAACTCGTTGCTCACCAGGTCTCCGTCGTTGACCGCACCGGCCAGAAACGTGTAGACGCCACCACTCAAGAACCAGCAGTGGTTGCCGCTGACCGAGGCAAGCGAGGAATAGATTCCCGCCGGAACCACCACGCTGCCGGAAAAGCTGACGCTGCCGCCGAGCAAGCTCGGCGCCGGGTAGCCGGGATCGGGTAGGCGGTAGCCGGAGCGCGTGGCGCCGGCGACATCCGGATACGAACAGGGAGCCGACGCGTCGCTCGGATAGCACGAGTTCGTCACCGACCCCGGCACCGTGGACTGGCAGTTGGCGTAGATGTCGCCGGCCACACGCACGGTGCCACCCGTCACGGAGACGGCCCCGTTGCTCACCAGGTCGCCGATGAGGTCCAGGGTCCCCGTGCCGTTGATCGTGATCGCCGCGCCGCCCACGCCGCCGCAGCCGTCCTGGTCGAGTGCTGCCACCGTCGGTGTGTAGAGGAGGTTGTTCACGTTGCCCTGGGCCGCGGCGCCAAGGGTCGGGTTCGAGCCGTTCGTCAGCACCCGCCCGAACTGCAGTTGAAGGCTCCGGGTGGCCGTGAGCGTGAACCGGCTGCCCTGGGGACCGGTCGCCCTCGCGACGTCGGTGAGCACGGTGCCATCCGAATATGTGCATGTAACGGTCCACGGGCTTGCCCCGGGCGTCCCGTAGGCGGTGCAGGCTGGCGCGGAGTAAAGGCGGAGGTTGGTCCCGAAGATCGCGGTCGCGGCCTGCTCGGCGCTGACGTAGCTGCCGGTCTGCTGCATCTTGTCGGCTGCGGCCAGAGCTGCCGCGTCGGTGGCGGCCTGGATGTCGCGACGCAGCGCGTACGCCCGCGATCCGTCGATCGCGATCGCTACCATCCCGATGAGGACGGTGAGCATGAGCGCGATCAACACGATGGCCTGCCCGCTCTGCTTCCCCCTTCGCTTCCCCACTCGCTGGGGAAGCTGTCCCCGCGCGAAGCGCGCGGACTGATGGGGAGCTAGAACCCCTTTCATGAGTCAGTACTCCGTCCGGTAGACCGCCGCAGCCGAGATGACCACATGGTTGGCCGTCGCCTGGGCCACGATCGGGGTGATCAAAACGAGGTTGAAACGGACCGTGACCTGGACCTGCGAGTTGCCCGAGGCGGGGTTGACCGCGCTGCACGATCCGCTGGCGATCGCGGCATATTCCCCTCCTGGCGCGTTGGGCGGCGGCGTGCTCTCGACGCCTCCTGGCGGGCTCGGCTCGGTGATGTAGACCCAGGCGGAGTTGGCCGGTGGGGTAGCTCCCGTGATCGGGCCCTGCGGGCAGGGCGCGGAGACCGGCGCGCCAAGCATCTGGCCGCTGACGGCGTTGAGCACGTCCGTGTCGGTGGGCAGCTGGTTGGAGGCGCGAACTGCGACTCGCGCCCCCTCACGCGCTGCGTGGTTGATCGTGTCGTAGTAGAAGATTGCGCGCCCGATGTCGATGATCCCGAACAAAAGCAGAAGCAGCACGGGCGACACCAACGCGAACTCGATCAAAGCCTGGGAGCGTTGTCTTTTCCTCCCCACTGGTGGGGAGGTGGCCGGCGGACCGAGGGGCTGGTACATCATCAACTTCCCTGTACCGTCATGTGCTCGTTCGCCGCGACCTGGAAGACGCCGAACTGCGACTTCACGAGTGGGGTGAGCGGCCCGTACGTGTAAAGCACGATCACGTTCAGGTCCAGCTGGCCCTGGTTGGTCGCGGGGCTCGTGAAGTCCAGGCCGGGCGTGTTGTTGTAGCAGATGTACAGCCACGGCTGGTTGGCTGTGGCGGGGTACGCCGATGAGACAAACGGCGGGTTGTGGACCGTGTTTCCGTCGGTCGGCGTCGGGCACGTCGTGCCGGGGTTCTTGAGCACCGAAGCGGGGAGCGAGATGGTGGCGAGCTCGGCGTCCACCGCAAGCTTGATCTCCGCGTCGTAGAGATAGGGGTGTGATTGGGCCGGGGCCTGGAACCAGGCCCCATGCCTCGCGCCTTCGCGGGCCGCGTTGGAAAGCGCCTCCGAGACGTAGATCGATCGCCCGATGTCGACCAGCCCTCCGACGAGCAAAAGCAGGATCACGGACGACACCGCAAACTCGACCAGGGATTGCCCGCCCTCGTGCAAATGTGGCGTTTTGAGTATCAGGTAAGGGGGGCTCGGCACCGGCATATCTTGCCTATGATTGGTCGGCCTTGCGGACGTTTAGCGCAATTACCTCGCGCCGGCCATTCACCCTGCTCGGCGTACTGCTGGCTCTCGTCGTGATCGTGGCCTTCGTCCTCGTAGCTCTCAACGCCAGCCAGGCGGGGATCAGTCCCACTCAGACGGTCGTGGTGGCGAACGCCAACCTGCAGCCCAGGATCCCGATCACCGAGGCCGACCTGACGACGCGGACGATCCCGGTGCCGTCGAACTACCCGAAGGTCTACTTCGCCAAGGTTCCAGACGTCGTGGGAATGGTGCCGCTCGTGGCCATCCTCATGGGCGAGGTGGTGTCCTCCAACGACGTGGCCAAGGCCACCCAGGCGCTCGGCTCTCAGTCCGAGTACCTGGCGATTCCCAGGGGCTACGTAGCCCTGACCATCCCGACCAGCGAGCAGCAGGGCGTGGCGGATTACATCCAACCCGGCGACTACATCTCCGTGATCGCCACCGTGACAACAGGAAGCAAGGTCGCTGTGAAGACGATCTTCACCCAGCTGCACGTGATCAAGGTCGGCGCCCAGTCGACCGCCGGCAATTCCAACGCAAGCAGCCTCACTGTCGTGGTCACCCAATGCGAGGCCGAGGTCATCACGTGGTTCTTGACCTACGCCGCCCTCAAGTACTCGCTCGAGTCGTACCACGATTACGCGCCTGGCGAGCAGGCTCCCGACCCGAAGTGCCCTAGCGTGGGCGACGCCAAGGGCGTCACGCTGCAGGTCATCCAGGCCGCCTTTCCGACCCTCTTCTAGGTGAATCTCCCGCCCGAGACGATCGTCGCGGTGCCGATGGCGGCCGCCATCTTTGTCTTCTTCTGGGCGCTCGACAGGGTCCGCAAGGAGCGCCGGGTCTCCGACCCGCTGCCGGCGCGTGCCACGCCGCGAGAGCTCGTCGAACGCCTGCTGAAGCCGGCCGCCGAGAACCTCAGCCAGCGCCGCAAGGTGCAGGGAAAGCCGACTCTGACCGAAGACCTGGCTCGCGCCGGCTTGAACCTGACCGCCCCTGAGTACCTGCTGATGCGGATCGGCGCCGTAGCCCTCGGCGCGCTGATCGGCCTCTTCCGATTCGGCTTCACGCTGGGTCCGGTGATTCTGGGGGTGATCGGGTTCATCATCCCGCCGCTTGTCGTGGCCTACCTGCAGCGCCGCCGCCAGCGCTTGTTCAGCGAGCAGCTCGCAAGCATGCTGCAGCTCCTGTCGAACTCACTGAAGACGGGCTATGCGATCGACCGCGCGCTCGAGACAGTCGCGTCGAAATCGCAGCCACCGGTGTCGACAGAGTTCGAGCGCGTCGCGACCGAGATCACTCTGGGCACCTCAGTCGAGGATGCACTCAGCGCGTTGCTGCTGCGCATCAACAGCCCCGACCTCGAGTTCATCGTGACCGCGATCCTGCTCCACATTCGGGTAGGCGGAAACCTCGCCGAGGTCCTCGACAACATCTCAGACACGCTGCGCGACCGCCTCCAGACCAAGCGCGACATGAGCGTGCTGACTGCACAGTCGCGCGCTTCGGCGAGCATCATCACCGGCCTGCCCATCCTGCTAGCGCTGGGACTCTACGTTTTCGTCCCCGGCTACTACGCACCGATGACGAGCACATGGGTCGGCTACGCGATGCTGGGATTTGCGGGATTCATGATCCTGATGGGCAACCTGATCATCCGGCGCATGACCACCTTGGAGGCATAGCGTTGCTGCCGATTGCAATTGCTGCCGGCGTCATCTGCGGCGCGGTCGTGTTTGGGTACTTCATCGCGATCGATCAGTTCCGTGCCGCGGCCGCCAACGGCGGGCATATCACTGGCGCACCTCGCCAGACCTTCGTCAAGCAACTCGAGCTGGTGCTGCGTCCGGTGTCACGCCTGCCCACGCGGACAGCGCTGCAGCTGAGGCAGAAGCTGAGCCAGGCCGGCAACCCCGGCGGGCTGACCCCGACCGGCTTCCAGGCGGTCCGCTACAGCCTCGCCGCGTTGATGGCGATCGTCGGGCTCGGCGTCGGACTGCTCGTGCCTCTTACGTTGCCTGACTTCGTTTCCGCTCCGCTGGCGGGGGCGGTGTTCGCCGCAATCGGGTTCATCCTGCCTGGCCTCTGGCTAGAGCAGCGCATCAGCCAGCGCCGCCACCAGATTCAGCGCTCGCTGGCCGAAGCGACCGACCTGCTCACCCTGGTCGTTGAGTCCGGCATGAGTCTTGACGAGGGCATGCTCAGCATCGTAGAGCGCTTCCACAACGCGCTTGGCGACGAGATCGGCAAGGTCTTACGCGAGATCCGGTTGGGCCGGCCCCGCATGGCTGCCCTCGAGCACATGGCCGACACGGCCGGCGTGTCTGACCTGCATCACCTCGTCGAATCGATCGTTCAGTCGGACCAGATGGGCGTGCCCATCGCTCGCCTTCTTCGGGTGCAGGCGACGGAGATGCGTCGTCGTCAGCGGCAGGGTGCGCAGGAGCGTGCGGCCCAGGCCTCCTCGCGAATGGTGTTTCCTATGGTCGGGTGCATCTTCCCCGTGCTCTGGGTGGTGCTGCTCGGCCCGGCCATCATCCAGGTGCTGAAATCACTTCATTAACTGTCGTGCACAACCGCAGAGCGCCGCGCGGCCAGCATCAATCGTTCAGCGATATGGACAAACCGCTGTACACGATCAGCGTTGCGGCCGAGATTCTCGAAACGCACCCGCGCACGCTGATGCTCTACGAGGACGCGCGGCTGATCGAGCCGCATCGCACGACGACGAATCGGAGGCGATACTCGCAGCGCGACATCAGCAAGGTCCAGGTCATACAGCACCTCACACGGGAAAAAGGCGTGACGCTGGCGGGCGTGCGTCACATCCTGAGCTTGTTCGACGTGATGAAAAAGCATCGCGTAGAGCCCCCAGCCGACCTACGTGAGATTTACGACCGGTACGCCCAACTAATCTGATTCGCAGCCACCCTCTCCCCCCAGGGGAGAGGGCGGGGAGAGGGGGGCGCAAAGCACTATGCGCTAGCCGCTCTTCGACGTCTTTTCGCCGCCGGCGCCCACAGGCTCTCCAGGTCGTAGTACGAACGCTCGCCCGGCAAGAAGACGTGCGCGAGCACCGAATCGAAATCGAGCAGGATCCATCCGGCGTCGCTGTAGCCATCGACCGCGAGCGGCCTGCGATCTTTCGCCTTGGCCGCCTCCACCATCCCGTCGGCGATGGCCCGCACCTGCCGGTCGGTCTCGCCCTCGCAGATGACGAAGTAGTCGGCGATTGAGGTCTGGTCGCGCACGTCGATCACGACCGGGTCCCAGGCCTTCTTTTCGGCTGCTGCGCTGCGCAGCAAGCGCGCGAGCTGGAGTGGCGTGAGTCGCCTGGTCCCGTCAGCAGCCAACGTCTCGATTATCCATATACAGACGATGTTTGGCGATATAGCGTTCGACGGCCGGCGCGAGGTCGCGGACCGGTTCGCCGGCCGCGATCGCTCTGCGTAGCGCGCTGCCAGAGATGTCGGGAGTGGGCCGCACGCAAAGCACCGTCTTGGCAGGATCGAGGCCGGCTGCGACGAGCATTGTCGCGTCGGGTGATTCGCTGCCCGGTCGGGAGACCACCACGATCGTCGCGAGCCGGCGGACCTCCTCCGGCTCGCGCCAGCTCGAGAACTGCCGAGCCGCATCCCAGCCCAGCACAAGGAAGAGCTGGTCGCCCGGGCGCTCGCGCTTGAGCTCGCGCAGGGTATCGGTGGTATAGGAAGTGCCGCCGCGGCGGATCTCGACGTCAGAGACCTCGAAAGCGCTTTCCGAATCGATTGCCAACCGGCTCATCTCCAGCCGCTGTGCACCCGACGCGACCGCTGGACCACGGTGGGGCGGCGTGCCGGAAGGGACGAACAGGACGCGGTCGAGCTCAGCGCATTCCATCGCGACTCGCGCCGCTGCGAGATGCCCGAGATGGATGGGGTCGAACGTGCCGCCCAAAATCCCGACCCTCACGGCTGGTACTCGAACTCGACGCCGGCGATCCGAACATCGTCGCCCGGCTTGACGCCGGCCGCCTCGAGCGCCTCGTTGACGCCAAGCCGGTCCAGCTCCGACTGGAATCGCGCCAGCCCGCCTTCGGAGTCGAGGTCGAACCGTTCGAGCAAGCGCTCGACGCGTTCTCCGTGGACGACAAATCCCGAAGGCTTCTTCTCCACGACCATCTGGCTCGAGCGAACCGGTAGCTTGGTGACCTTGGCCGCGTCAGGCAGGGAAGGCGCCGGCGCGGCGGCGACGACCTTGACCACGGCTTCCATGAGCTCGGTCAATCCTTTTCCCGTCAGGGCCGAAACGAAGTAGACGTCCGGCTTGCGAGTCTTCGCGCGCAGCTTGCGCACCGGTTCGAGATCGACCTTGTTCACCGCCACGACGTACGGACGCTTGACGAGATCCGGTGAAAAACGTGCCAGCTCATGCCGCACCGTTTCGAGATCGTTCCACGGTTCGGGCGACGAGCCGTCAAGCACGAAGACGAGCGCCCTGGTCCGCTCCACGTGACGCAGGAAGCGCAGGCCGAGGCCGGCCCCGTGCGCGGCGCCCTCGATCAAACCTGGGATGTCCGCGATCACGATTCGTCCACCCTCAGCCTCCGCGACCCCGAGCTCGGGGTCGAGGGTCGTAAATGGGTAGGCACCGACCTTGGGATGCGCCGCGGTCAACGCGCGGAGCAATGAGGATTTGCCGGCATTGGGCGGGCCGACCAGGCCGACGTCGGCGATGAGCTTGAGATCGAGCGTGAGCTCGCGGTCTTCGCCCTTGAGGCCCGGCTCCGCGTAGTCAGGCGCGCGCCTGCTCGAGCTTTTGAAATGCACGTTGCCCCGGCCGCCCACGCCGCCGTGCGCCACCACCACGCGTGCATCTGGGCGATCGAGGTCGGCGATGAGCGCACCAGCCGCGTCGAGCGCGATGGTGCCGACCGGGACCTCGAGCGTGACATCTGCCCCGTTCCGTCCCGTCTTGCGTCCGCCCGCGCCGTCGGCGCCGGGTTCGGCGTGCCACCGACTTCGGCGCTTGTAGCGCGAGAGGTCGTTCAGCTCGTTTGTAGCGGTGAGGATTACCGAGCCGCCGCGACCACCGTCACCACCGTCTGGGCCGCCTCTCGGCACAAACGGTTCGCGTCGAAATGATGCCGATCCTTTGCCGCCGTGACCGCCGCGCACCACGATGCGAGCGGAGTCGACGAACCTTCCCTCAGCCTTGCTCGTTGCGCTCTATGACTACGCGCCGGCCGTCCTTGCCCACCCGCTCGTACTTGACCTGGCCGGCGACGAGCGCGAACAGCGTGTCATCGCGTCCAAGGCCGACGCCTTCGCCCGGCGCGATCTTGGTGCCGCGCTGCCGGACAAGGATCGTGCCCGCGTTGACGATCTGTCCGCCGTAGATCTTGACTCCGAGCATCTGCGGGTTCGAGTCGCGACCGTTGCGCGACGAACCGCCGCCCTTCTTGTGTGCCAATTACTCCGTCTCCTTCTTGGCCCGGCGCCGCGTGGGTTTCTTCGGTTCATCCGATTGAGCCTCATCAACGTCGGCCGGCTCGGCCGCCTCGGCCTTCGCTTTGGGCGCCGCTTTCTTCTTTGGCTCCGCCTTGGCCCGACCCCTCTTCGGCTTTGCGGTCTCCTTGACCTCTTCCTCTTCTTCTGTAGCCAGGCCCACGCCCCCCACCGCGATGATCTCGAGTGCGGTCAGGTGTGCGCGCCCACCATGGTGGACCCTCACGCGCTTCTTCGACTTGTAGCGGAGGCTCTCTATCCGCGGCCCTCGCCGGTGCGCAAGCACCTTCGCATCCACGTCCAGGTCACCAACCTGCTGCCCTACCTTGAGGTCATCGCCGTTGCTGAAGAGCAGGACACGGCCGAGCTTGACCGACGAACCGAGTTCCGCCGCGAGGCGGTCGACCAGGATGCGATCGCCGGGCACGACGCGGTACTGCTTGCCGCCGCTGACAACGACAGCCGACGGTCCCAGGGGTCGCCGCGAAGTCACGGCTTCAGCCTCTGACTTCGTGGGGTGTAGAGAACTATCAGGCTTGGGCACGGCGAGTGATTGTACCAAGAGAAGGGAGCCTCTCTTGATGGGCCACCCTCCGCCGCCGCAGCATCACCGATTGGACGAGCCCCAACGCCGCAAAGGTGGTAATCGTCGCCGAGCCGCCGTATGAGATCAGGGGCAGCGGGATGCCGGCGATCGGAAGCAGGCCGATGTTCATGCCGACGTTCTCGACCACCTGCACTAAAACCACACAGAACGTTCCGCCTGCGAGCAGCTCGCCGAAGCGATCAGAGGCCACCGTCGCCGTTCGCAGCAACCGAACCAGGAGCACCCCGACGAGGGTCAGCAAGACGAGGCTGCCGAGCAGTCCGAACTCCTCTGCGAACGTCGCGAAAACGAAGTCGGTGGCCCGCTCGGGAACAAAACCCAGCTGGCCCTGCAGCCCGTGCAGCCACCCGCGGCCGAACAGCCCCCCGGAACCAACCGCGATCCGGGCCTGCAGCAGGCTGTAGCCGGCGCCGAGTGGATCCTGGGCTGGGTCGAGAAAGATCTCGAGGCGGCGCCTCTGGTAGCCATATAGAAGATGAGGCAGGAGGGGCACCGCGGTGATCGCAACCACGACGACGGATGCCAGCTGGACCGGCCGAGCCCCAGCCAGGAAAAGGATGCCGAGCGCCACCGCAAGGAGCACGAGGGTGGTGCCCAGGTCGGGCTGAGAGATGACCAGCGCCGCGGGCGCCGCCACCATGCCGAGGGCCCCACCGAAAGTGCGCCACGACACGCGCTCCTGGCGCGAGAGGTAGGCCGCGAGAACGACGACCAGCAGGAGCTTGGAAAGCTCGGACGGCTCGAGCGGGAACCCTGCCACCGCAAGCCAGCGTCGAGCCCCCAGCGCGGAATGGCCGACGAGGCGCACCGCCACCAGCAGCAAGAGCATTCCTCCATACAGTGCGGGAGCAATCGGGCGCAGCCGGCGATAGTCAAACAGCGCGGCGGCGACGTATACCGAGGCGCCGAGCAGCACCCAGATGACCTGCCGGACCCAATCCGCGCGCGCGCTGAACACCGTCATCACGCCGAGCGTCGCGAGCATGAACGCAACCAGCGGCTGCAAGCGGTCAAGCCGAGACATCAGGCGCGGATCGAGCCCAGGTTGCTGCGGTAGAACTTCATGATGTCGACGCCGATCGGCGCTGCCTCGACCTCCGACAGCTCGCCGCGCTCGACGAAGACCGACAGGGCGATCTCGGGCTGCGCGTACGGCGCGAAGAAAACAAACCACGCATGGGTCGGAAGGTCCAGGCCGCTGCCACCCCACTGCGCCGTTCCGGTCTTGCCGCCGCCGTCCGCCGGCACGCCGGCGGCGCGGAACCAGTAGTTCATGTTGTAAGGACGATTGATCTCTTCGCGCATGCCCTCACGCACGGCCTGAATGTTGTCCGCGGAAGCCGGCACCGTGCCCGTCACCTCGGTCTGCTGCCGGCTCATGAGCTGTCCGGCCGGATCCCGCACGAAGTGCACCAGGGTGGGGCGCAGCACACGGCCGCCGTTGGCCACCGCCGCGACGTAGACCGCCTGGTTGAGAGGTGTCGTGAGCAGGTACGACTGGCCGATCCCGAACGTGATCGTGTCGCCCTCCGTCCAGCGGCACGCATCCGAGTTGAGGTCGGGCACGCCGCATTCGAGCTGCTTCCAGATCCGGTCCGGCACGAGCCCGGGCATGACGCCCGGCATCTCGATTCCCTTCGCCTGGCCGAAACCAAAGGCGCGGGCGTAGCGCGCAAGCGTGACGTCGCCGACCATCGAGGCGACCTGGTAAAAGAACGTGTCGCACGAGGTCGCAAGCGCTTTGGCCACGTTCATCCATCCGAGGCTGTAGCTCGCCCAGTTGTGATAGATCCAGCCGTTGACGTTGATATAGGGCGGGCAGCTCAGCAGCGTCTGGGCGGTGATCTTGCCCTCCTGCAAGCCCGCCGTCGCGGTCACCATCTTGAAGGTCGATCCTGGTGCGTACTGCCCCGCGATCGCGCGGTTCAAGAGCGGCTTTTCAGGGTCCTTCAACAGCCGGTCGTAGTCGGCTCGCGAGATGCCGTGCGTGAACAGGTTGGTGTCATAGCCCGGCAGGCTGACCATGGCGAGGACCTCGCCCGAGCTCGGATCGATGACCACTGATGCCCCGGCCAGCTTGTTGTCGCGCGTGAGTCCCGCGGCGAGCGACACCGCGGTGGCCTTCTGCAGACCGGCGTCGAGGCTCAAGTACACGGCGTCGCCCGCGACAGGAGCCCGCGCGGCGAGGACCTTTACCACCTGCCCCCTTGCGTCGACCTCGACGTCGGCCCACCCGTCCATTCCGCGCAGCAGCGACTCGAGCCCAGCCTCCACGCCGACCTTGCCGACCATCTCGTCGGGCTGGTAGCCGACCGCTTTGAGCTGCCTGATTTGCAAGCCATCGATGGGTCCCACGTAGCCGAGGACGTGGCCGAAGACCATCGGGTCGACATAAGTCCTGACCGAGCGTTGGGTGATCGAGGCTCCGGGCAGGTCAGGGAGCCGTTCGCTGACGGCGAGCTCATCCGCCTGCGCGAGGTTGGCTTTCACGGTCACCGGAGCAAACAGATCGGGAGCCGCCAGCAGCTCCGTCGCGAGCGTGCCTTCGGGGACTCCGGACAGATGCGCAAGCTCGATGAGCTCCTTGGTGCGGTCACGCGCATCCGAAGGAAGTCCGGCGGGTACGACTGCGATACTCCAAACCGGGCTGTTCTGGACCAGCGCCGCTCCGTGGCGGTCGTAGATGATGCCGCGGTCCGCCTCCAGCACCACATGGCGGACGGAGTTCGCCAGCGCCAGCGCCGCGAGGTGCGTCCCGTCCGTCACCTGAAGCTGAGCTAGCTTGACCGCGAGGACACCGATGACGAGGATCGCGGTCGCCGCGGCCGCGGCGACCCGAAGCGACCACCGCGGCTTCGGCGCCACACCTCCGAGTGCTATCGGGGGCTCCTGCGAAGTCACGGCAACGCCTCTGACTTCGTGGTGATCTCGATCAACTGGGTTGGGGCGCGGAGTGCGTCAGCGCCTGCAACCTCCTCAACAGCTCCATCGCAAACGGCATGAGCACCGCGTTGTAAGCAGCCGCGGCCAGGGTCAGCTGGAGGGCGACGCCGGCTTCAGGCGCCGGCTGGCCCAGCAGGCCCGCTGTGAGCACGAGCACCGCCGAGTAGAGAACGGTGCTGCCGGCCGCGGTCAGGGCGATGTGGACGGGGCTCGCGTGCTCGAGGTTGCGAGTCCAGAATCCGATCAGGTAGGCGCCGGCCAGAAGCGCAAGCGCGTGGGGCCCGACGGCGCCTGACGAGGTCAGATCGAGCAGGACGCCGCCGATGCATGCCCAGATCATTCCCGCCCGCGCCCCCAGGGTCCATGTCACGCCGACCACCACGAGCAGCACGAGATTGGGGAAGGCACCGCCGACCTCGAACTTTGGCGCCCACGTGACCTGCGCCAGCGCCGCGGCTGCGATGAGCGGGGCGCCCGCGGCCCTTCTCACGACGGCAGGAAGTCCGTTATTACCAGCACGAAGCTGATCGAGGTCGGGTCGTTGACCCAGGCCACCTGCGCGTGGTCGGTCGTGGCCGAATCGCGGCGCGTCACGCTCGCGATCTCGCCGACGACCAGGCCGCGCGGATAGCCGCCGCCTACCCCGCTGGTCAATGCCCACTCGCCGTTGGAGGCGGTCACGCCGAGGCCGTGCTGGACCTCCAGCTGCAGCGCGTTTGCACCGCCCGACACCGTGCCCTGGAGCGCTGAGGTCGAGAGGTAGACGTTGACCCGGCTCTGCGGGTCGGCCAGAGTCTGGACGTTCGCGGAGTGCGGACCGGCCTCACGCACGCGGCCCAGCAAGCCGGCGCCAGTGACCACCACCATGCCCGCCCGCACACCGTCTGCTGTGCCGCGGTCGATCTCGATGGTCCGGCTGAACCCGTCTGGACCGAGTCCGATCACCTGCGCAGCCACCATCCGATGGCCGGACGCCTTCTCGAATTTGAGCGCGGCCTTCAGGTCTGCGTTCTCCTTGGCAGCGGCGTTCAGCTCCACAATCTGGCGGCGCAGTGCCTCGTCCGCGTTGCGGAGCCGGACATTCTCAGCGCGCAGCGCTGAGACGTCACCGAAGACCGCCGTAACCCGATCGACCTGCGCCGCGAGTGATGTCATGGCTTCCTCCGCCGGCGCGAACGCGCTCCGCGCCGCCCCACGCGCACCCGCCGCCCACGGTTGCTGGCTCAGCATCGCAAGCAGGAGCATCGCCGCACCCAACGCCAGGAAGAGCCCGGTCGATCGGGACGGGCTCTTCGCGTTGTACATGGTTAGTGGTGCGGCCGGAGGGCCGGCCGAGAGATCCGGCCTCCAGGCGGCCCAGATGCTAGGCGCCGACGAGCACCGGAGCGAGCGCATCCGTCGATGCGTGAGCGAGGAGCGCAGGAGGCAACGACGCAGATGGGCTGCATGGAGGCCGCAGATCCGGCCGGCATCTCTGGCCGCACCACTTAGTAGCGCAAGGCCCTCGCGCGGCGGGTGCCGAGAAGGACGCGGTTCAGGGTGTCGATGTCCTCGAGCACGATGCCGGTACCGCGCACGACGCAGGTCAGCGGATCGTCCGCGATCCGCACCGGCATGAGCGTCTCATGCGCGAACAGCTGATCCAGCCCGGCGAGAAGCGCGCCGCCGCCGCACACGACGACTCCGCGCTCGATGATGTCCTCGACCAGCTCCGGCGGGGTTGCATCGAGAGTCGCCTTCACGGCGCGAACGATGTCGATCAAGACCCCCGACAGCGCTTCGCGGACGTGGGCGCTCGACATCTCGACCGTTTTCGGCAGCCCAGTGATGAGGTCGCGCCCGCGCACGAGGAATGAACGCTCCCGCGGCATTGGGAAGGCCGAGCCCATGGCGATCTTGATGTCCTCGGCGGTTCGCTCGCCGATCAGCAGACCCATGGTGCGCCGGACGTACTGCACGATGGCGTCATCCATCTCGTCGCCGCCGACGCGCACCGACGTCGCCGCGACGACGCCGCCGAGCGAGATGACGGCCACCTCGGTGGTGCCGCCACCGATGTCCACGATCATCGATCCGCCGGCGGCCTGGATCGGAAGGCCTGCGCCGATCGCGGCAGCCATCGGCTCCTCGACCAGGTGAGCTTCACGCGCACCGGCCATCGTCGCGGCGTCCGTGACGGCGCGCTTCTCGACTTCGGTCACCCCCGAAGGAACTCCGAGCACTACGCGGGGGTGGCTCACGTGCCAGGCGCGGTTGTGTGCGCGCGCGATGAAGTGTCGAATCATCTGCTCGGTGCGCTCGAAGTCCGCGATCACGCCGTCACGCAGCGGACGCATCGCCACGATGTCGGCGGGCGTGCGACCGAGCATTCGCCTGGCTTCAGTCCCGACAGCCAGCACCTGGCCGGTCCGCTTGCTCACCGCAACAACCGATGGCTCGTTGACGACGATGCCGCGCCCGCGGACGTGCACCAGCGTGTTGGCGGTCCCGAGGTCGATGCCCACGTCGGCCGACCAGATCCCCAACACGGAGGTCAGTAGGTTCAAGACGCGTGGAAGACGTTGGTCAAAATTTCGGTCGGGTCGCGGTGGATGATACACCGCGCGTCCACGATTTATTGACGCGCTATCGCATCAGGATCGAAGTCGCGACTACGACCGCAAGCACGAGGGCGGCGTATGGCGGGACGGCCCTCACGTAAAGTCCTCGCGCGATCGCGGGGCCGCGCCGCTGCATCAGCAGCCCTGCCGCAATCACGATTGCCGCGACGAGAAAGTCAAATCCAAAGAAGCGCAGCAGCCCAATCGCATCATCCGATGACGGCGTGATGAAGAGCGTCGTGAACAGCCCGCAGTATGGGAACCACGTGAGGATTCGGCCCGCGTCAAGCCTTCGCTTGCCACGTCTCTCGCCCGCTGGCGCGAATGGCCAAAGACGGAGAAGCGGCGGCAAGCACAAGAGATAGAGAAACGCACACGCGATCTTCAAAGGAAGGAGACCTGGCACAAGTACGTTGCCGAGCACTTGCGGGCGAAGGCTTTCGGGCTGCACCGCGGGCCCAAGCACCGCGAGCAGCCAGCAGACCTGGATGAGCAGAAGAAGTCCCGGTTCGGCCACGAACTCGACGGTCAGCGCCAGCTCGGCCCATGCCGTGAAGGCCAACCCGACCGCGGCCAGCACGATGCTGCGCTCCTCGCCCGGCACAGGATTCAGCGGCGCGGCAAGCTGGACCGCCGCCAGCACCGAGCACAGCGCCACCGTGGCGACGACCGGGGTCGGGCGGCGCCGCGGCAGGACCGGCCACTCCCACTCACGCGAGCTGAAGCGCAGCCATGCGAGCTCGACGAGGGTTCCGAAGGCGACCATCGCGAGAAGCCCGGGATACAGGAGCAGCGCCACCGCGTGGGTGGCGATCGAGACGATGACCTGGATCACAGATGGGCCGCCAGGAGGATCGGAAGCGGGTATAGGCCCGCGGCCACGTTGACGGCGAGCACCAGCGCAACGCCAACCGCTTGTCGCCCTTTGGGCAGGCCAAGGCTGCGGCCAAGCCGCAACGAGCCGGGGAGCCACAGCAGCATCCCCGCCGCCAGGACGATCGCGAGGGGCCAGAACAGCTGCGTCGCGGCACGAAGCAGGAGGAGCCGGGCCGCAAAGCCGGCAAAAGGTGCCGACCCGGCAAGCGCGGCCGCGACCACCAGGTTGACGGGGCGGCCCGTGACGACCTTTTCGTGCGGAGCGTGGAGCGCCACCAGGTAGAGAGGTAGGCGGCCGAGCACGATGCTGAACAGCATCACGATCGCGGCTCGCTGGCCGTCGGCCACGATCAGGCCAAGGCCGCACAGGACCAGGCCCCAGTCGGCGACGAATGAGTATCGCCAGGCGACCGCCTCGCTCTCAGTCAGCCAGGCCGCGGCGCCGCCCCACACCACGTTGATGAGGCCGAGCCCGATGAGCATCGCGCCGAAGGCGCCGGCAGCATCGACTGGGAGCAGGCTCTGCGCCCGCTGCACGATGACGGCCGCCAGCACAGGGCCGGCGAACGCCAGCCACACGACAGGAGAGGAGACGAGCGGCTCATCGGGGTCGATCGGATGGAGGTACGGAAGGACCCCGACCCCGGCGGCAAGACCGGCGACGAGGCCGACGGCGGCAAACCGCTCCATGACCTCGGGACCCTGGACGCGCGCAAAGAACGCCCCCAGACCGAGCAATGTCACCGCCACCACGGGTCCTCGCAGCCGAACCGCCAGGGGCCTCTTGCCTCCGATGATGGAGTGCAGGACGCCGAGCGCCAGCAGGGCGAGCAGGGTCCCCTCAAAGGTCGGAACGGCGGCGATCGCGGCCGCCCCTACAACTCCGACGCCGCCCTTGCCGAGCAGCTCCCGCCTGGATGCGGCGGGCGGCGAAAAGGCGACCGCGAACGCGAGAGCGGCCGCCGCCAGAATGACGAGCTCGACGGCTTCAGGCTGCAGCAACGGTCCTCGGGGAGATCCAACCGGCCAGGCCCGCGATTACGGCGGCGGCCAGGAACGGCCACGGTGTGGGAGCGATCTGGCCAATCCCGGCGGCCAGGGCGATCGCCAGGGCCAGCAAACCAATCGCGGTGAAGAGGATGGGCGGCTCGTCCGCGCCGAGGACTCGCGCTCCGGACAGCCCTATGACCACCATCGCCGTGAACCGCAAGGGCGCTGCCGGCCCCGTCGTCAGAGCCGCGGCGATCCACAGGGCGAGCAGGGCTGCGGCGATGCAGAGGACCAGGCGAGGGGTGGAGCCGGCCGGCATGATGTGCCAGCCCCCGCGGCCCGAGCGAAGCCGCCCCGCCGCCGCGACCACCCCACCCAACGCAACCGATGCCGCCGCTTCAGGCCCGGCGGCGTCGAGCGCGAGCACCGCCATGCCCGCGACGCTTATGGCGGCGCCCAGCGCCAGACCTCGCCTTCCATCCGCGAGGACGACGACCGAGGCGCCCAGCCAGGCCACAAACGCGGCGACCGCGTCGACCACTAGCGCGTCACGGCAAAAGCAAGCGCAACCAGGGCGACCAGCCACAGCACCATTCCGCCACCGGCGGCCGCAGCTTCGAGCTCTCTGACGTTCAGGATCGAGCGGTACTGCTCAGGCACCGCCGCCGAGCGCAGGGCGGCACGCGCCTGGTCAACCGCGGCGAACGAGGGGAGCTTGAACAGCGGCAAACGCGCCTGCGTCTTGATGGCGGATGTGGTCGACAGCGAGTAAGCCACGAGCGCGATCACGAGCAGCGGCGCGAAAAGCGTGACCGCGGGTAGAACGCTCGACACGGTGATCACCGACGTCAGGCCACCCCCGAGCGAGGCCGCGGACGATCGCATCACCTCGGCTGCCACCGGGTTCGCAAACCCCAGCTGGAACGCGGCGATGGCAGGCCCTGCGAGGAGGGTCCCGGCGGCGATGAACATCGCCACCCGCGGGAAGGTCTCCGAGGCGGGATGGCCGCGGCCGCCCGGGAGGCCGATCGCGCGCGCGCCGGCGACCATCCACGTCGCCCAGGCCGCGGCGCCCGCGAGCCCTACCAGGCCAAGAAATTCGCCGGCCTCGAACGTCGCGGCGATCCCGAGCACGCGTCCGCCGAACGCGATGCTCGGGGGCAGCCCGACGGCAGCGGCGACGGTGACCATGGACGCCAGGCCGGCGCGGTCGGGCAGCAGCGCCAGGCACGCCACAAACGCGGAGGCGGTCGCCAGGATGACCAGACCCGCGACAAGCCCCAGCGGAGTGCCCAGCGCGACCGCGGCGAGCGCGAAGCCGCCGAGGCCTGGAATGACCTCACCGAAGAATTCGCGGCGCGTGGCCGCCGCTTGCGCGCGGCCGGCGGCGGCGAACGCCGTAGCCAGCCCGATCACCGCCAGCAGGACGTTGAAAAACGGCGACGGATAATGTCCGTCGCCCAGCTCATAGGCGCGAACCAGGAGGTAGAAGCCGAGCGGGTAGAGGGTCGCGATCGATATTCCCGCCGCGCGCAGCGACGGGCGTGACCACAGCTTGGATGGCCACATGCGCCAGGGCAGGAGACACGACGCGAGAAGCGCGGACGCCGCCAGCAGGGCGAAGAGCGCGGCGGTCACGGTCGCCACCGGCACCGCCGAGTAGACGGCGGTCCCACCACCCACCTGGAGGATGACCCCGACCAGGCTAAGCGCGAGCCAGCCCGCCAGGAGCAGCGCCCAGCTCGGCCGCGGAGCTGCCGGGTCCTCGGTCTCCAGCAGGACGACCGCCACGGTGGCCGCCGTTCCCCCCGCGATCGCGGTCAAGACGACGCCGCCCGCCTCGACCGCCGCCATCGCCGCTCCAACCCCGAGCAGCGAGATCGACGCCTCTGGCCACGTCCGCGGCTGAAGCGTCAGCAGCACCGCCGCCGGCAGCACGATCATCAGTCCGAACGCAAAGCTGACGCCGTCGACGCGCAGGTCGAGCGCCGAGCCGTAACCGAGCTGGCCGAGCAGCAGCTCGAGCGATGAGCGCACCGGCAGCCATACCGCAACCAGGGCGACCGCGGAGCTCCATGCGCCCGCCGCGGCGGCTGTCCGGCCGAGGCTGACGCCGGCGATGCCGAAGGCGGCGATCACGGCTGCCGCCAGGATGGGCAGGACTACCGGCGCGACCACGGCGGCTGACGGCATTGGCCGCTAGCGTAGGGTGCCCAGTCTCTCCAGCGCCACGCGGGCCGCCTCGCCTCGCGCCTCAAGGTTGGCGACCACCTCAGGCGGCGCCTTCTCCCGAAATTCGGGGTTCGCAAGCTTGGCTTCGACCTTGGCCAGATCCTCCTCGAGGCGCCGGATCTCCTTCTGCCTCCGAGCGTCGCCTGAGCCTGCGGGAAAGCTCACCCGGCCGCCTGTCGCTGCCAGGGGCGTGCCGTGGGCGTCGAGCACGTCCACCAGCTCGACGTTCGCCAGGCCGGCCGCGAGACGGGCGATCGTGTCATTGACCGAACGGTCGAGATGCAGGTGCCCCCCACGCGGGGGCGCACCCATCGCCTGGCGGTGGCCGCGCACCTCCTCCACGATCCTCATCACTTTCTGGAATTCCTCTTCGGCTCCGGGATCGACGAATCGGTCATGCAGATCGGGCCATTCGGCACGCATCAGGTAATCGCGTTCGCCTGGCAGTCGCGACCACAGCTCCTCCGTGACGAAGGGCATGAACGGGTGCAGCAGGCGGAACACGCAATCGAGACAGAAATGGGCGACATCTTGCGCGACCGTGTCGCCATCGCGCAGCCGCTCCTTCACCGCTTCCAGATACCAGTCGCAAAGCTCGTTCCATGCGAACGCGTAAGCAGCATTGATCGAATCCTGGAACGTAAAGCCCTCGATGCCCGCCGTAATGTCGCGAGCGGCAGCAGACAATCGCGAAAGAATCCACCGATCCTCCAGGTTCTCACGTGCCTCAAGCATTCCAGGCGGCTGGGTCGTGGGCGTGCCCGGCGAGCTGAGCACCAAGCGGGTTGCATTCCACAACTTGTTCGCGAACCGTCGGTAGCCTTCCACGCGGCTCTCGTCGAAGCGAACGTCCTGGCTGGACATCGCGACTGACGTTGCCCAAGCGCGCAGCGCGTCGGCCCCATATTTCGACATCAGATCGCGCGGATCGACACCTGTGCCGAGCGATTTGGACATGCGCCGGCCGTCCGCGGCCTGGACGACGCAGTGGATGACGATGTCCGAGAAGGGCGCCTCGCCCATGAACTCGAGACCGGTCATGATCATCCGGCTGACCCAGAGGTTGATGATCTCCCGCGCGGTGCAGTTGATGTCGGTGGGATAAAACGCCTTCAGGTCTTCTGTCTCATCCGGCCATCCCAGGGTCGCGAAGGGCCAGAGCGCAGAGGAAAACCACGTATCCAGGACATCGGCGTCTTGTTCGAGCGACGAGCTGCCGCACTCGGTGCACTCGTCCGGCCGTTCCACCGACACGATCTGATGACCGTTGTCGCATCGATACACCGGGACGCGATGCCCCAACCACAGCTGCCGTCCGATGTTCCAGTCGCGCAGCCCGCGCATCCAGTCGAGGTAGGTCCGTTCGTAGCGCTCGGGATGCCACCGCACCTTGCCGGCCTCCGACGCCGCGACTGCGTTGTCCCGCATCTCCTCCATGCGCAGCCACCACTGCTCGCTGATCAGCGGCTCGATGATCGCGTGGCAGCGGTCGCAGTGGCCGACCTCGTGCGTGTAAGGCTCCTCCCTGACGAGCAAGCCCTGTGCCTTCAAGTCCTCGACGACACGCCGGCGCGCTTCGAGTGCGGGCAGGCCGTCATAGGGCAGGCCGGGCACATTCATGCTGCCGTCCTCGTGCATGCCGTTCACGATCTCCAGTCCGTGCCGCTGCCCGATCTCGTAGTCCATCGGGTCGTGGCCAGGCGTGACCTTCAGCGCGCCGGTGCCGAAATCCTTCTCCACCGCGTCATCGGCGACGATGGGGAGCTTGCGGCCGACCAGCGGAAGGATGGCGGTCTTGCCGACCAGGCTGCGGTAGCGCGGGTCGTCCGGGTTCACAGCCACGCCGGTGTCAGCGAGCATCGTCTCTGGGCGGACTGTCGCGATGGTCACGTCACCATCCCCCTCAACCGGATAGCGGATGAAGTACAGCGTGTCGTGCTGCTCCTGCCACTCGATCTCGAGGTCAGAGATCGCGGAACGGTCGTGCGGACACCAGTTGACGATTCGTGGCGCGCGATAGATCCAGCCTCGCTCGTAGAAAGCCACGAACGCGGTCATCACCGACCGGTAGTAGCGCGAGTCCATCGTGAACCGCAAGCGGGTCCAGTCCATCGAAGCGCCGAGCAGCCGGAGCTGGTTGATGATCGTGGCGCCGACCTGCTCGTACCACGCCTCGACCCTCTCGTCGAACTTCTCTCGGCCCAGCTCTTCCTTGGCCGTACCTTCGCGAGCGAGCTGCTTTTCGATCACGTTCTGCGTCGCGATCGCGGCATGGTCGTAGCCGGGCAGGAACAGGACCTCGTGTCCGGTCATGCGCTTGTATCGAGCGATCAGGTCGTACACCGCCGTCTGCAGGGCATGGCCCATGTGAAGCTCGCCGGTGATGTTCGGCGGCGGGAAGCACATGGCGAACTTCGGCCTGTCGCTCACAGGGTCGGCTATGAAGAGTCCGTCGGCTTCCCAGCGCGCGTACCAGCCGGCCTCGATGGCCTGTGGATCGAACGCTTTGGGCATGTCGTTTTGTGTTTCGTTTTCTGTCATGGGGCGTGTTTCATCGCTTGAAGTGGTTCGGTGGCGCCGGCGCGACGGTCGCGGTTAGCGCGACTGAGCCGGCGAGGGTACGGATACGCGTACGTCGCGGCTCATGGTGATTGGAATCTTAGCGCGGAGGTTCAGCAGGCGGTGTCGATGTCGACGTTGTTGGTCGTGACCTGGGTCAGCCAGACCGCCGTGCCCGGCATGAACGCCGTGGCGCCGGTGCACGATGGCGCGGGCAGCCAGTCGCCCGCGATGCCGCCGGTGGGGACGAAGTTGCCACCCGTGATCCTGGTCCACGCATAGGCGGTCGAGTAGACGCCGACCGGCCCCGTTGATTTCAGCCGGTCGAACAAGCCCTGGATCGCGTCGCGGTTCGGCTGGAGGTTGCCAGACGACCAGCTGTTCGCGGTCTCGACATCCAGCCACCACATCGAGGGGGTTCGCCCGCCGACCTGGTTCAGCGAGTACTCCGCTTCGCTGCATCCGATCGCCCAGGCCTGAGTCCCGCCCGATGCGCAGCCCGCCGTGATGCGGCTGCGATAGGTCTTCGCGTAGCCCGTGTTGACGTACACCGAGGGTGTCGGGGGCGCCGCCGCGTACTCATTGCCGAAACAACTGTTGGGGCTGAACGGCCGGCCACCGTTGACGCCGATGATGCCGAACGATCCCGCGGGCGCCGACGTCCCCGGGCATTGCGGATAGGAAATGTCGTAGCCCGTTGTCCCGGGGGTGTAGGGATCGCCGGCGGCGCTGGCCGAGACCGCACTGAACGCAATCCCGGCAATCGCGATTGCCCCGATCAGTAGTCCGCGGAGCCCCGAGGTCAGGCCGACTCTCCCACCGCGCGCACGGGACCCTCGGTCTCTTCCGCGACCTCGAACTCGGGTTCAAGGGCATCGCGGATCGAGCGCTCCGAGATGATGCAGCGCTTGATCTCGGGGCGGGACGGAATCTCGAACATGGAGTTCAGCAGCGACTCTTCGATGATCGACTTGAGCGCGCGCGCGCCGGTGCCGCGCAGCAGCGCGAGCTCGGCGATCGCGTCGAGCGACCCCTTCTGGAAGACGAGCTCGACGTTGTCGAGAGAGAAAAACTTCTGGTACTGCTTCACGAGCGCGTTCTTCGGCTCGGTGAGGATGCGGACGATGTCGTTCTGGTCGAGGTGGTGCAGGGTCACGATGATCGGCAGGCGGCCGATGAACTCGGGGATGAAGCCGTACTTCAACAGGTCCTGCGGCTGCAGGTGCTTCAAGGTCTCGGAGACGATCCGCTTCTCGGTCCGGTTGTTCGGGGCGCCGAAACCAATCGCGCGCCGGCCGATGCGCTGCTCGACAACCCTCTCCAGCCCGTCGAAGGCGCCGCCGCAGACGAACAGGATGTTGGTCGTGTTGATCTGGATGAAATCCTGATGCGGGTGCTTGCGTCCGCCCTGAGGCGGGACGTTGGCAACGGTGCCTTCCAGGATCTTGAGCAGCGCCTGCTGCACGCCCTCACCGCTGACGTCGCGGGTGATCGACGGGTTGTCGGACTTGCGCGCGATCTTGTCGATCTCGTCGATGTAGATGATTCCGCGCTCGGCCCGGCTGATGTCGAAGTCAGCGGCCTGGATCAGGCGAAGGAGGATGTTCTCCACGTCCTCGCCCACGTAGCCGGCCTCGGTGAGGCTGGTGGCGTCGGCGATCGCGAATGGAACGTCGAGGATCTTGGCCAGTGTCTGCGCGAGGTAGGTCTTGCCGCAGCCCGTCGGGCCGACGAGCAGCACGTTCGACTTGGTCAGCTCGACGTCGCCGATCGACTTGGAAGCGCTGATGCGCTTGTAGTGGTTGTAGACCTGGACCGAGAGAACCTTCTTGGCGCGCTCCTGACCGATGACGTACTGGTCGAGTGCGGCGCAGATCGTCTTTGGGTTGGGGATGAAGCCGGTCTTCTGCTTCTTCGTGCCGGCGGACCGGGTGTCGTCCTCCAGCACCTCCTGGCAGAGGTCGATGCACTGGTCGCAGATGAAAACGCCGGGGCCGGCGACCAGTTTGCGCACCTGGTCCTGGCCCTTGCCACAGAAGCTGCAGCGGGTGTAACGGCGGCGGTCTTCTCGTTCGTTCATGGGTTCTGTTTCGTGTCCTTAAGGGGATGCGGGCGCCGGGGGATTATGGCCCCAGAGAATCTCGTTGGCAAGGCTTATGCACTCACTGCAGATGAACACTCCCGCACCGGCGACCAGGCGAACTCCCCTCTCCCCCTGGGACTTGCCGCAGAACGAGCACTTCGGACGGTGCCTGGTGACCTCGTCGCGCTTTGCTCTGCGTCGGAAGATCATCCCGCGACGACCTTCTCCTTTTCTTTCTCTTCCTTGTCCGCTTTCGCCTTGTCTTTTTCGCCGACCTTGGTCGGGGTGAGGATGATGTCGTCGATCAGTCCATATTCCTTGGCCGCCTCGGCGGTGAGGAAGTAGTCGCGCTCGGTGTCCATGGTCACCTTCTCGATCTTCTGACCGGTGTGCCGGGCGAGGATCTGGTTCAACTGTTCGCGCGTGCGGAGAATTTCCTTCGCGTGGATCTGGATGTCTGTAGCCTGGCCCTGCATCCCGCCCCACGGCTGGTGGATGAGGATGTTGGCGTGCGGCAGCGCGTAGCGCTGGCCGTGCGCTCCGCCCGCCAGCAGCACCGCGGCCATCGAGTACGCCATGCCGATGCAGATCGTCGACACGGGCGGACGGATGTACTGCATGGTGTCGTAGATCGCGAGCCCGGCTGTCACCTGTCCGCCAGGGCTGTTGATGTAGAGCGCGATCTCCTTCTCCGGGTCCTCTGACTGCAAGAAGAGAAGCTGCGCGACCACCAGGTTCGCCACCTGGTCGTCGATCGGAGTCCCGATGAAGACGATGCGCTCCTTGAGGAGCCGCGAGTAGATGTCGAAGGCGCGCTCGCCGCGACCGGTGTTCTCGACCACCATCGGGACGAGGTAGCTGGATGGGTGCTGATTCTTGGTCATATCGCGCACAACGTCATTCTAGACACGCCTTCCCCGGATGCCGTCAAGTAGCGACCTCCAGAAGGCGGTCGAGGACCCGGCGTCGGCGCAGGCGCGAGGCAAAGTAGCTCCGAACGCTCGTACTCCGCTTCAGCTCCTCAACCTGGCCCTTGAGCTCGTCGTCCTGCCCAGCCTGCTCCTCGAGATACTTCAGCACGTCCTCGTCGGAAGGCTCCAGGCCTTCGCGCCGGGCGAACTCCGCGAGAACGAGGTCGACCTTGAGCCGCGCTTCGGCGTCGGGACGCTCGTCGGCCATCCATTGGTCGATGGACTTGCCGAGGTAATCCAGGTAGCGGTCGAGCTTCATGCCCTGACGGTTCAGGCTGCGCTCGAGCGCCTCGAGCTGGCTTGTCAGCTCGCGGTCGACGAGTGCCTCTGGCACCTCGACCTCGGACTCGTCGACGAGCGCCTTGACCACTGCCTGCTCGCGCTCCATCTTCACCACCGCCGTCGCCGATTCTTCGAGCTCCTGGCGCACCGCGCCGCGATACGCGTCGGCTGTTTCTTGCTTGCCGTTGGTCAGACTCTTCGCCAGCGCGTCGTCGAGCGCCGGCAGAACTTTCTCCTTGACCCCACGCACGGTGACGCGGATTGTCGCCTGCTTTCCCGCGAGCTCAGGGTTGCTGTACGTGTCGGGAAAGCTGACTCCGGCCTCACGCGTCTCGCCGACGAACGTGCCCGGCAGCACCGCGAGAAGCTCAGGCAGCAGGACGCCTTCCTTAAGCTCCGCTTCGGTCGACTTGCGCGACTCCGATTCGACCAGCTTGCCGTCGACCTCGACCTCGATGTCGATGACCGCGATGTCTCCGGTGCGCACCTCGCGCTCCACCGGCGTGATCTCGGCCATCGGCTCGCGGAGGTCGTCGAGGCGCCTCTCCAGCATCTCGTCGGTGACCTCATGGGAATGGTCCGGCGGCTCGATCTTGAGCTTTGTCGCGTCCGCGAGGGTGACCTCGGGCATCACGCTGATCGTCGCTTTCAACCGGGCCGGACGGCCCCGCTCAAGCTCCAGGACCTCGATGTCGGGATTGTCGATCGGGTCGATCGACTTCTCGTCGAGCGCCTGGCGCACCACCTCGGGCACCATCGTCTCGACGACCTCTTCGCGCAGCGCCGCGGGACCGATTCGAGATTCGACCAGCGCGCGCGGAGCCTTGCCCGGGCGGAAGCCCTCGATCTTGGCGCGCGAGGCGAGACGGTTCAGCACGCGGTCGTAAGTTGCATCGACGACCTCGGCCGGCACCTCGATCGTCATGCCGAGCTTGCTCTTGGGCAGGCGTTCGGTCGCGACAGAAAGGGGTTCCGGCACGAGCCGGAATTCTACGGAGTGCCGGCTAGCAGTTCGGTGGCTGCTTCGCGGGGTTTGGGCACGCCGTCGGAGAAGGCCTGGGGGAAGGGCTAGGGCTCGCCAGCACCGGACCTCCCGGGTCGGGTGGCACGACGTACACAGGGGTGCTCGGCGTCGGGCTCGGCGGGTTATCGCCCGGCAGCTTGTCGATGTGCGTGGTGTCGGACAGATACCAGCTGTTGCCCGGCCCGGCTATCACGTCAGGCGGCGGGGTGTACCAGCGGGCGCCGTCCACTCCGGCAAGGGCGCGTGACACGAACTCGTGCACGCCCGGCGACGCGACGAACACACCGTCCGAGCCGCCGATCATGGTGTACCGGTTGTCCTTGATGTCGCCCACCCACAGCGCAGTCGCGAGATCCGGCGTGAAGGCGACAGTAACGGCGTCCTTGAAGTTGTCGGTCGTGCCGGTCTTGGCGGCGACGGTGCGGTCGCTCCAGTGCAGGGCGCTGTTGCAGCCGAAGATCATGCACCGGTTCTGGTCGTCGGCCATGATCTGGGCCATGATGAACGCGACCCCAGGGTCGATCGCCAGGCGCGCGCGCTGGTCGGGGTGGTCTGTGTAGAGGACCTTGCCGTGCGAGTCGGTCACGGTCAACACGGCCTGCGGCGAGTGGTAGACGCCCATGTCGGCGTATGTGGCGATGCCGTTCACATGCTCCAGCAGGGTGATCGGATAGCCGCCGAGCGTCAGCGAAGGACCGTACTCATCCGCCGGCGCGAGCGGCGTGTAGCTGCCGTCGGGGTTCACATACCGGGGATCGACGTTGAGGTTGCGCATCCACGACAGCACCGCCGGCACGCCGATCGAGAGCTCGACCTTGACCGCGGCGATGTTCAGCGAGTTGCCCATCGCCTTCTTCAGCGGCAGCACTCCGTGAGTCTTGCCGTCGTAGTTGTAGAACTTGGTGGTGCTGTACGCGTCCTTGTACACGAGAGGGCTCGGGCCGTCGTACACGGGCGTGTCCACTGTCGCGGCGCGCGCGTTGATCACGGCGCCGTAGGTGTACGGCTTCATCGAAGAGCCCATGTTTCGCGGGATTGTCGTGTAGTTGATCTGGCCGGCGTCCGCGTTGTAATTGGGCGACCCGACCATGACCAGGATGTCGCCGGTGGTTGGCTGAACCGCGACGAGACCTGACGAGAGCTGGCCATTGCGATCGCGATAGAGATTCCTCGCGAGGTTGCTGCTCACCACCTCCTGGCCCAACTGCTGCTTGCCCCAGTCCAGAGTGGTTTTCACATTGAGCTGCTGGATGCCAGGCTGAAAGCCGAGCTGGCGCAGCTCGGCGAGCACGTAGTCGACGAAGTGCGGCGCCAGGAAGGAGTTGGTCGGTGCGTGGTAAACGAGCTTTTCCGCCACCGCTTTGTCCAGCTCGTCCTGCGAGATGAAGTTCGCGCGGACCATCGCCTGAAGGACCTCGGTCTGACGAAGCTTGGCCGCGTCCGGATGCAGCACCGGATTCCACTCGGTCGGTGCCTGGGGCAAGCCGGCGAGCATCGCGGCCTGGGCGAGGTCGAGCTTCGAGGCGGGGACCTGGAAGTAGCTCTCCGACGCGGCCTCGATTCCGTACGACTGCGAGCCGTAGAAGCTCTTGTTGAGGTAGAGCTCCATGATCTGGTCCTTGGAATAGGTCTGGCTCAGCTCGTAGGCGAGGGCAAGCTCTTTGATCTTGCGGTTGACCGTCTGGTCAGGGGTGAGGAACTGCTGCTTGGCGAGCTGCTGCGTGATCGTGCTGCCTCCACCGACGATGTGGCCCGCGCGAATGTTGTCGAAGGCGGCGCGGATGATGCCCGCCAGGTCAAAGCCGGGGTTGGTGTAAAAACCGCGGTCCTCGATTGCGACCGTCGCCTGGATCGTGACCGGCGAGACGTCCTTGAGCTTGACCGCCAGCCGGTGGTCTCCCTGGTTGCCGACGTCGGCCAGGACGATCTTGCCGCTGTTGTCAGTGATCAGAGTGTCCCCGGCGAAGGCGGCGGAATCCAGGCCCTGGATCGAGGGCAGGCTGTCGAAGAAGGACTGCGCATAGGCGTCGGCGGCGAGGCCGATCACGAGCATCATCGCCACCACGGCCGCCAGGCCGCGCAGCACGGTCGTCCGGCGCATCTTCTGGCCGATCGGCGACCACGCGGCGTGGATCCGCGCTCGAGGACTGTGTCCCCCCTTCGTCTTTATCCGCTCAGGAACGTTTCGAGCCATGAATTGGAGGCGCGCAGGATTCTACGCTGTCCCTCCCTGTCGAACGCCGGTCGCCGGGATAGGGTTACGCGGGCCGGATGCGGGCGATCAGCCCATCCCTCGCCAGCCGCCATTCCTCCGGCTCGATGGCGCGCAAGAAGTAGATCGCGACAGCGTAGACGGCGAAACCTGCCGGGACTGTAAGAAAGATCGAGTAGCGGCGGATCAGATAGAGAGCGACGCCCATGACGACGCCGGCCACCAGGATTCGCCAGGTGAGCTTGACGACCCCGAGGCGTAGCTCCGGCCGCCTCAGCTGCACGAACCACCAGCCGAATGTGCATAGGGCGGCTTCGGTCAAAACGGTCGCGAAGCTGGCTCCGATGTAGCCGAAGAACGGGATGGCGACCAGGTTGAGCACGATGGCCACCACCGTGGCCAGTGCTGTAGCCCCGGCATTGAGACCCTGCCGGTTCATCGCATTCAGCGTCGCGTAAAAGGCGGAGTTGACGAACAGGAAGACGATGCCGAAGGCGAGGATTCGGAGCGCCGGCTCTGATTGGGCAAACTCGCCTGAACGGTTGAAGATCTGGTTGATGGGATGCACCAGCACGAATGTGCCGACCGTGAGTGGCCAACCCAGCAGGACAAGGACCTTGAAGAACCTCTCGTACGCCATCTTGAGCCGGCTCGGATCGCTGACGAAATAAACAGCGAGCAGCGGGTAGACCACGGTCTGTATCGCCAGCGGGACGAACTGCAGTGCTTCAAAGGGTTTGTAGGCGAGCGTGAACCAACCGACCTCGGCAAACGACCGGAACTGCTGAAGAATCACGAAGCCGGCTCGGAAGTACACGTTCGTGAGAAAGAACGTGAAGGCGAAGGGAAGCGCCAGAGGCAGCCACCGCCAGATGAGGTCGACGTCGAGTCCGAGGCGGATGCGGCCCAGGCGAAAGACCTGGATGACAATCACGGAGTAGGCGATCGTGAACGCGTACGACGCGGTGTAAGCCCATATGTAATAGGAGACACCTGAGTGGCGGCGCGCCCCGAAAACTATGAGTCCTGCCTGGATCAAGGTCTCGGCGACGATCGCGATGGCGTCGAACTCGGCACGACCGACCGAATAGAACGTGTTGCGGAGCAGGCTCGCATAAGCGGTTGCGATCAGCAGGGCGCAGCCGGGGATGATCAGCGAAGGGAGGCCCGCGCCGAGTCCAAGGGCAAACGCCAGAACGACTGCTGCGAGTGCGGCGAGGCCGATGCGAAGCACGATCAGGGTGCCGAGGTAATGGCCGAGCTCGCTCCGATTGCGCGCCGCTTCGCGCGTGTAGAGAGATTGGAATCCAAGGTCGCCGACGACCGCGACCAGGCCCGAGTAGACGATCAGCGTCGTGTACCGGCCGTAGTTGGCGTCGCCCAGAGCATTGGCGAGGACGATGACGACGACGAGCGAGATGACTTTCGAGATCGAGCGGGCGGCGAGGATGAAGACTGAGTTGCTGACCGCGCGGGTGCCGAGCTGCGCGGCGGCGCTTTCTGCCGTGTCGGTCACGGCGGAAGTCTAAATCGTGCCCGGCCTGACCTTCGGCGCGGCTTCCGGCGCGATCAGCAGGAGGACCTGACCCTGGCTGAGCGCAGGGTGGTGCTGGTCGAGATCGTCGATGGCGTGGGTCAGCTGCGCGTAAGAGATGTGGTAGCCGCGCCCCCACGAGATGCCCGGGTCGTTGAGCCAGACGCCGGAGCTGTCGTAGCCGATGATCGTGACGAAGTGCGGCACCGAGTAACCGTTCTGCTCGAAGTGATTCGTGTACCCCGGATAGTGCGAGTTGCCAAGCCCATGCGTGCGGACCTCGGCAAGCAATGGGCGCCCCGCTGATAGCTGCTCGGCGATGACCTTAGGGTCGTTGGGCAGGATGCGATACGTGTACCCGAAGTGCTGCTGCGCGAGCTGGCCGAGCATCGTGTCGTTGAGGTCGGGCTGCGGCTTCCAGCTGTCGATCTGCCGGATCATGCCGTCGGCGGTGTTGGCGTTGATCACCACGTCCGAGTTCTTGTTCCAGTACTCGTAGAGCATGGTGAGGTTGGCCGCCTCGCAGCTCTCCTGGTGTTGGGCCCAATTGTTGAGCGGCGCCTGGGTCGTGAACGGGACCTGGATCAACATGTGGTCAGGCAAGGCCGCCGGCGTCACCTCAGTGCCGGCGCCGACCGTGGGCATGGGTAGCGCGTGCACCTTGGTCGCACCCGGTAGCGGCCGGGCCACGCTCGCGTTGAGGTAGTGGCGGCCGATGGCTCCCGAGACACCCCCGAGCAAGACGGCGGCGATGATCGCGATCGCGATGCCGCCCCAATGCACATGCACCGGCGGTATGCCGCCCCTGCGGCTAAGTTGGACTTCCACGAAACCGGGTCCCTCCTCCGCTCTAGTCCTCAGCCATAGTTAGAACGCGGGCTCGGGAGCACGTACCTGTCGTGGTTTAGCGATGTAAAGGTGGCCCTATACTCTTGCCCGGCGCATCGCCGCAACCTTTTGAAGGTGGTTTAAGTTCTAGCTTTCGATGCTTGGTGCTCTGAAGTGGCTTCTCGGACTTGGCCTGGTGGCTGCCGTCGGCATCGGGGCGGGCGTCTACTTCGCCTTTTTCGGCGCCGGGCCGCAGGTCTCCTACACCACCCCCGACCTGGTACCGATCGACCTGAACACCGCGGCGCCGAGCGACCAGCCGCCCGTAAACCTGCCGACCGCGGTCATCCTGCCCGTGCCCTTCACGCCGCAAGCTCCGCTCGGCAACTGGGCGGCGAAGCAGCACACGTGTGAGGAGGCGAGCATGGTCATGGTGGACCGCTACCTCCACGGCGACCACTCGGGGAGCTTGATCGACCCGCAGACCGCCGATGCGGCGATCAACCAGATCACCGCGTGGAAGCCGGCGCAGGACCTGACCTCGCTGCAGATCGGCCAGGTGGCCCAGAAATACATGGGGTGGGCCTACAAGATCTTGCCCTCCGAGCGTTTGAACATGAAGCAGCAGCTGGCACTGGGCCGGCCGCTCATCTTCGGTGTTCGAACCCACGGCTTGGGCAACCCGAGCTACCCGGGGTACCGTGATCATTACGAGCAGTCCGGTTACTCGGTGTCGCACTACCTGGTGGTAGTGGGCTACGACCAGTCAGACACCTACATACTCAACGACCCCGGCCTCACCCGGGGCCACGGGTACCACATCACCTACGACCAGCTCATACACGCGGTGGACGACCTCGACCAGGCCTACCCAGACCTCAACATGGGCCACATATTCCTGGTCCTCGCCCCGTTCGGTAACTCGGGGAGCTAAATACCCACGGCCGGGCCTCCTCCCGGATAGTCCGGACTATCCGGGGTTGGCTTTGGACTTCGTGCGGCTTCGTCCGGACTATCCGGTGAACCCGGCCGTCTGGCCAAGGTCGGGGTCAGGCGAACACGATCGCTTCTTCGAAGTCGGAGTAGCCCGCTTCGAAAGCCCCCTTGCTGATCCAGTACTGACCGCGGATCGGATCGTTGACCAGGACCTGTGTCGGGCTGACGCCGACCACCGTGTAGACATGTGACGCGTAGACGGGCCCGATCCAGGGGATCCGCTGCCCGTCGAAGCTCAGGTAATCGCGCCGCGGGTGCCATCTCCAGTCCCAGGTCGAGAAGGCGACCACCGGATGGCCCGCGATAACGCGCGCGTAGATGGCCCCCGCCGACATCGAGCCGTAGGCGAGGACGCTCGCGCCGTGCGCCTTGGCGATTCTCACCAGCGGCGGGTAATAGGTGCCGAAGCCGGTGTAGTTGCTCTCACTCCCGTTCACGTTGCCGACAAAGGTCTCGTACGGGTTCCCCCAACGCACGCGTCCCTGCGCGTCCACGTACATCGGCCGCTGGTCGGCGCCGAGCTCGTTGAGGATCTGGTCCTGGCTCAGCGAGATGCCCTGGTGGGTCAGCGCCATCGAGGTGGCGGCCTCCTCGCAGCTCAGCGGATGGTCCTGGTAGATCATCGCCACGCCCGACACGATGTGTGTCTGGCTCATGACCACATAAATGGATTGGTCTGCCGCGGCTGAGACCTGCTGCAGGTCGGCTGTGACCGTGTTGAACTCGGCCACCGTCAATGCGTTGGCGTAGCGAATCCGGTCGTTCGCGATCCGGCTCTGGTAGCCCGATAGGTCCAGCCCGTACAGCGCCGCAAGCGAGATCTCATCGGACGCGTGCTGCATGCTCTGCTGCGTCACCGTGGCGGCGTCGAGCCTGCCCTGCAGGTTCGTCTGCACCGCGACAAGGTCTCGCGTCAGGAACTCGGCCCGCGACATCCGGAGCTGCGCCGAGAGCTGTGAATACGCACCCGCACGAGCGATGAGACCCGCGGCCGGGTCGCTGCGGACGCCGAGCTGCTCGGCCCGGTGGACCTCTCCGACGACGGTGCCGGCGAAGCCGGCGATCCGGCGATCGATCGGGACCAGCCTCGCCTCCATGTTCCATTCATCGCGCAGCGTGCTGAAGTCGAGCGGCGTGGTCGCCTGTCCGAATGCGTCCAGCCTCGACTTGCGCTGCACGTAGGACTCGGGCGCCAGCGCGACGCGCAGGTTCTGCTCGGCCAGCAGCGCCTCCGAGCGAAACGCGCTGAGGTCCCGGCTCCAGATCGCGTCTGACTCTTCCTGCCACCGAGTGATCGTCTCCGCGCCGCCGGGCAGCCAGAAGATGCCACCCGCGCCGACGACCATGTAGGCCTGCGCCGCGGTCCATTCGCGGTTCAGCTCGACGAGGTGGGAGTCCGGGATCCCGTTCTGCCGCATGTAGTCCCAGCGGTCGTGCAGCGTCTGGGCCTTCGACTGCAGGACGAACGCGCTCCCGAGATCGATCAGCCCCCCACCGCCAAGCGAGCTGACCATCGCGACAAGGAGGACCAACGCTGAAAGCCTCGCCGTCCAGAGGGTTTTCCGGCGCCGGGCCGGCGCTGCGACGCGGTAGCTAGGGCGTGTTTCTTCGGAAGGTGCAGCCGGCAGCTCCCGCTCGACTGCAATCACGGCAATGGGTGATCGTGTCGCATTTCGTATTGCTCAACGACCTCACCCCGTGCCCCGCTCGCCGGGGCGAGCATACACCTCGTCGGCGGGAACCAGGCGCTCCTGCCTAGTGCCCGGGAAATGAACTCGGACGCCCGGCTTCCCCGGGCTCCCCAGCTCCCAGCCGGCCGCGTACAGCCGGGCCGCGCTCGCCAGGTCGCCCGCCTGGGCGGTCTTGGCGCCGTCGGTGAAGGTCAGGCTCTGCGCCCGGGCTCCGGGGAATCCCAGCCGCACCTCCCCGCCGGTCTTGAGGTTGAATGCGTAGTCGTCCAGCGAGCCGTCGTCCGCGCCCGCGACCAGCTCGGCGACGGTCGGAAACGTCCCTTCCCGCATACGCGACTTCAGGTCCGCCCGGCTGGTGCGCTCAGCGAGGCGGCGCCGGCGCCGGAGCTCGGTGAGGAGAACGTCTCGCTCGCCGCGCAATGCCCCCAGCTCGGCGTCGAGGGGTCGCATTCGCTCCCGGATGACCTCCACCCGCCGCTCGAGCTCGGTCGCGTTCAGCTCGACCAGCTCATCGGCCACGAAGTGACATTAGACGCCGGGCGGTCAGAAGAACGAGTAGTAAGCCTCCACCACCGTGTTCGTCACGCCATGCTGCTCACCGCCGAAGGCGAAGATGACGCCGTTGTCGAGATTGACGGTCACGACATTGGCCCGCGGAACGGCCATGCTCGCCACCGGGTACCAGCGATTGTCGGCTCGAGAGTACTGCTCCATCGTCCCGCTCGGCGGCTCAGAGCCGCAGCCGCCGCCCACCGCCAGCACGTCTCCCGAGGGCAGCAACTCCGCGCTGTGACCGCATCGGGGTTCGATCATGCTGCCCACCTGCGTCCACGTGTTGGACGAGGGGTCGTAGACGGTGACGTATGGGATCGGACGAAGGTCCCGCGAACCACCGGCATACAGAATTCGGCCGTCGCCGAGGACGGTCGCGGTGTGATATTGGCGCGCTCCCGCTCGGATCTCCGGCGTGGCAAACGACCACGAGTTGGACTTGGCATCATAAATCTCGGGCCTCTCGACGTTCTCGTCGGGCGTGTCCTGCATGTACTGTCCTCCGACGACGAGGACGCGTCCGTCCTTGAGCCGCGTGGCGGTTGGGCCGACGGGGCGGTCAAGCGCTGGTGTCGCCGCGTCCGTCCACATATCGCGGACCGGGTCGTAGATCTCCGCCGGGAGCGTAGCCGGCACCGCTCCGCAGGCGCCAGTACCCGCCTCCGGGTAGGAGCGGCCGCCCGTGACCAGCACCCTTCCGTCGGCGAGCAGGACGGCCGCGTGACCCGTCCTGCCGTGTTTCAAAGGCGCGGCGGACACCCACGATCCGGGGGCGGAAAATCCCAATCCTGGGCGGTAAACCTCGACATTGTTCAGCGCCGCATTGCCGAGCTGCGCGTAGCCCCCGACGATCAACACCAAGCCACTGGTCAAGAGCGTGGCGGTATGACCGGCGCGCCCCATGGCGAGCGACGGGCTGGGGAAGTCGCGATTGGCGTTCGGGTCGTAGACCTCGACGGCCGAAAGGCCGTGACCAGCGCTCGTCTTGTCGGTCACTCCGCCCGCGATCAGAATCTCGTGGTTCGCCATGAAAGTGGCCGTGAAGAAGACTCGCGGGACTGACATCGGAGTAAACGTCTCCCAGTGCCCTGACGCAATGGACCCGGTCACCGGTCCGGGCGTCGCCACAGCCTCGAGCGGGGTTGGAGAAGGGTTGGGAGCGGAAGACGGGCACGACGATGCCGCGGCTTGCTGAGTTGGGCTCACGGAGGAGATTGGCGTTTGCGAGGAGGCCGGGCTCTGGGCGACGGTACTGCAATTCACCAGAAGGACCGCGGCAAGTGCGACCGATCCCCTAGTCATCGCTTTTGGGCCAACGTTCGCGTCAGCCAGTTTGTTATGCCTCATGTTCAGGGGTCGATTGTGTGGAGTCGCCTGTGCCCGAGATCTTCGCCGTTTCTTGACCTAAGAAGCGACTTGCGAGGTTTACGCTCTGCTGACCGGACAGACGGTTAATCAATGAAAGAGCTCCAGGAGAGTCCCGAGATATACGAGGCCCGGCAGCGGGCGCATTACGACCGGATCGCTGAGGCCTACGACGCGCATTACTCGGATAAATGGAGCCTCCTTTACCGGCGCCTCTTCCTTTATGAGCCGCTGATCGCGGGCATCGACCTGCGCGGTCGCAAGGTGCTCGACGCCATGTGCGGGAGCGGCCAGACGGCTGCATACCTGCTGGGGCAGGGAGCGGAGGCCTACGGGCTCGATATCTCTCCGCATGTCATCGCCGAGTTCCGCGCGAACCTCCCGGCCGCGGTTGGCGTCAGCGGCTCGATCCTCAGCTCCGGGTTTGACGATGAGTCGTTCGACGCGGTCTTCGTGACGGGCGGGCTGCACCACGTGCACCCGCGGGTGCCCGAAGCCGTGGCCGAGATCCACCGGATCCTCAAGCCCGGCGGTTGGTTTTGCTTCTACGAGCCGCACACGGGTTCCCTTGCTGACACGGCTCGCAGGTTTTGGTACCGGCACGACAGCCTTTTCGAGGAGAACGAGGCGGCCGTCGACCTCGAGGACCTGATGCGTCGCAACGCACAGAGCTTCGACTTCGTCAGCACCCGGTACTCGGGGGGGCCCGCCTACCTGCTGGTTTTCAACTCGATGGTGTTTCGCGTGCCTCTGTCGTGGAAGGCGCGGTACACGCGCCCCTTGTTGTGGCTCGAACGCCGTTTGGAGAGGATCCAGGGCAAGCGGCTGTCCTGCTTCGCCATGGCGCAGTGGCGCAAAAAGGCCTGATGATCAGCTGATCGTCTTTTCGTGGTCAGCCGGGCTGTTGCGGAAACCGGCGAAGAGCGCCAGGTCGTAAGCGACCTTCAACCCTCCCCCGGCAAGAAACGGAAGCCCGAACGCCGCAGCCCCGATGGCGATTCCGGCGAGCGTCGGCCCGAACGCCATGGCCACTCCACGCACCGCGCCCGTCATCGCCACCGCGCCGGCTCGCTCACCGGGCGGCACGATCGATACGATGTAGGCCTGGCGCGCGGGCACGTCCATCTGGGAAAGGGCGAATCGCGCCAGCAGCAGGGCGACGGCCAATGCGAGGTTCGGGCTGAATGGGACGAGCAGGAGCAGCACGTTGCTCGGGAGGTGCGTGAACACCATCGTGTTGATGAGGCCGACGCGGTCCGCCAACCGGCCGGAAACCTCGTACGAAATCGATTGCAGGATGGCTACCCCAGCAAACACCGGGCCCAGGAGTCCAGGCCCAGCGCCAAAACGCGCGTGCAGCCAGTAGGCGATGACGGCGTTGGCGACGAAGCCCCCGCCCAGCGAGTCGAGAGCGAATAGAGCGGCGAGCCCCGCCAGTGGACGGAAAGAGCCGAACACCGGCTGTGCAGGCTCCCCCTCGACGTGGTCGGACATGAAAAGCGGAAGGATGGCGGTGATCACACCGATCGCCGCATAGAGAAAGAAAAAGGTCCGAATATCGGAGAAAACGGCGGTCGACAGACCGCCCGCCGCGTTGAACAGGCCACCGGTCAGCGAGTAGCGGCCAAACGCACGGTTGCGTGCCTTCGGCGCCGCCGTTTCCGCCAACACGGCCTGCTCGACCGACGCAAACGGGCCGTAATCGACGCTCGCCGCGCCTAGCATCCCGGTCAAGCCCGAGATCGCGAGGAGCGCCGGCTGTCGCGCCAGCGCCAGGTCGATCCCGGTCACGGCCATCAAGAGGCCAATCCCGGCCAGCGTCCTCCGTCGACCGAACCTCCCGGCCAGTGAGGCGGCAGCGAGACCCGTAAGCGAGGCGGCCGCGAGACCCACGGCAAGGGTCACTCCGATCAGCGTGGGCGACAGCCCGGCTCGCTCAAGATGGAGTGCAAGCAGCACTGCCGAAAAGCCGAATCCGAAAGCACGGAGGCCGCGAGCGGCCAGCAGCAGAGGACGGTCCGGCATCACCTCAGAGGTATTTCAACAGATAGGTTGAGAAACTCGTAGACTTGAGATCGTGGATCACAAGCGAGCCTCGATCCTTGCCTTTTTGAAGACCCGCGGCCAGGCCACTCTGGGCGAGGTGGCGTCGCACCTCGAGGTGTCCAAGCAGGGTGCCCTGCGCCACCTCGAGGGCCTCGAGGCAGCCGGCCTCGCCACGATGGCCCCGGCCCTGCCTCATGGTCCTGGGCGGCCGGAGAACGCGTACAGGCTCACTGCCGCGGCCGGCGAGCACTTTCCGACCGGCCACCGCGAGCTGACAGGGGAACTCGTCGACTTTATGACCAACGAGCAGCTGAAGCAGTTCTTCGAGCGCCGGGCGGCAAGGCTCGAGGCTGAATACGCCCCCCGATTGGCGGGCCTAGACTTTGAAGCGCGAGTCCGCGAGCTGGCCAGGCTCGCAACCGAGCACGGCCACATGGCCGAAGTGGTGGAGCTCGACGAGGGTGGGCTCGCGATCCGCCACTGCAACTGCCCAATCCAGGACGTCGCGGCCCGCACCGGGCTGCCTTGCGTCAACGAGCAGCACATGTATGAACGGCTGCTGAGCGCCGACGTGGAGCGAACGACATGGATGGCTGAGGCGGCGGACGACTGCACTTATGTCATGAAGGAGAACGAAAAGAAAGTTGGCTGATTTCGAGATCAAAGACCTGCGCGCCAGCGTCGAAGGACGGCAGATCCTGAAAGGTGTCTCGCTCGACGTATCCAAGGGCGAGGTGCACGCGGTGATGGGCCCGAACGGTTCCGGAAAATCGACGCTGTCGCACACGTTGATGGGTCACCCGGGCTACACAGTCGACGGCGGCTCGGTCCTGTTCAAGGGACAGAACGTCCTCGAGCTGGAGCCCGACGAACGCGCGCGGCTGGGCATGTTCCTCGCGTTCCAGTATCCCGTCGTCGTACCCGGAATCTCGATGACCAACTTTCTGCGGACCGCTCTCAACTCCAAGCGTGGGTACGACGGAAAGGACAAGTCGAAGCAGGTGACGCCGAAGGAGTTCCGCTCGATGCTCAAGGACGAGCTCGAGGTTCTGCACATGGACGACTCGTTTCTTCCCCGCTACATCAACGACGGTTTCTCCGGCGGCGAAAAGAAGCGCGCGGAGATCCTGCAGATGGCAATGCTGAGACCCGAGATCGCGATCCTCGACGAGACCGACTCGGGCCTCGACATCGACTCGATCAAGTTCGTCGCTGATGCGGTCAACCGCATGCGCGGTCCCGAGCTCGGCATCCTGATCATCACCCACTACACGCGCATCCTGGAGTTCATCAAGCCCGACTTCGTCCACGTTTTGGTGGACGGAAAGTTCGTACTTTCAGGCGGATCAGAAGTCGCGGACAGGCTGGAGAAAACCGGTTACTCGGAGTGGGGCAAAGAGGAAACTGCCCAGCCCCAGGAGGTCGCCTGATGGCAACGGTACCCAAGGTCGAGGTCGGTACTGACTACAAGGAGAAGTACGGCTTCTTCGTCCCCGAGGAATATGTCTTCAAGGCCAAGCGAGGCCTCAACCCGGAGATCGTGAAAGAGATCTCGTGGATGAAGCAAGAGCCCGAGTGGATGACCAACATGCGTCTCCGCTCGCTGGAGATCTTCCGCAAGAAGCCGATGCCCAAGTGGGGCGCGGACCTGTCCGTGATCGACTTCGAGAACATCTTCTACTACCTCAAGGCTTCCGACAAGCAGTCGAAGACCTGGGAAGAGCTGCCGCCGGACATCAAGGCGACGTACGACCGGCTCGGAGTGCCGGAGGCGGAGCGCAAGTTCCTGGCCGGCGTTTCAGCGCAGTACGAGTCGGAGGTCGTCTACCACTCGCTGCAGGAGGATCTCACCAAGAAGGGCGTCATCTTCACCGACACCGACTCCGCGCTGCGGGATCACCCGGAGCTCTTCAAGGAGTACTTCGGCACCGTCATCCCGCCCGCGGACAACAAGTTCTCGGCGCTGAACACCGCGGTATGGTCCGGCGGCTCGTTCATCTACGTGCCGAAGGGCGTGCGCGTTGACATCCCGCTGCAAGCCTATTTCCGCATCAACGCCGAGAACATGGGACAGTTCGAGCGGACGCTGATCATCTGCGACGAGGGATCGTTCGTGCACTACATCGAAGGCTGCACGGCTCCCATCTACACGACCGACTCGCTGCACTCGGCGGTGGTCGAGATCATCGTCAAGAAGAATGCGCGCTGCCGTTACACGACGATCCAGAACTGGTCGACCAACGTCTTCAACCTGGTGACCAAGCGCGCGATGGCTTACGCCGACGCAACCATGGAGTGGGTCGACGGCAACCTCGGGTCGCAGATCACGATGAAGTACCCCAGCGTCTACCTGATGGAACCCGGCGCGAAGGGCGATGTGCTCTCGGTCGCGTTCGCCGGCAAGGGCCAGCACCAGGACGCGGGCGGAAAGATGATCCACGTCGCGCCGAACACGACGTCGACCATCACGTCCAAGTCGATCTCCAAGGGGGGCGGCCGGACGTCCTACCGCGGCCACATCAAGATCTATCCCGGCGCGAACAACTGCAAGTCGTTCGTCAAGTGCGACGCTCTCCTGCTCGACGACGAGTCGCGGTCGGACACGTACCCGTACAACGACGTCGACGCCGAGAACGTGACCCTCGGCCATGAGGCGACGGTGAGCAAGGTCTCGGATGAGCAGCTCTTCTACCTGATGAGCCGCGGCATCCCCCGCGGCGAAGCCGAGACGATGATCGTCAACGGTTTCATCGAGCCGTTCACCAAGGAGCTTCCGCTCGAGTACGCGGTTGAGCTGAACCGGCTCATCCAGCTCGAGATGGAGGGCTCGGTAGGTTAGCGATGGTTTCGACTGAAGCACCCCTGGAGGATTTGATCTTCAGGGGGGAACCCGACTGGCTGCGCGAAAACCGCCGGAGCGCGCTCGAGAGCTATCAGCGCCTTCCGGCGCCGAGCAAGACCGACGAAGAATGGCGGCGGACCGATGTCAGCCGTCTCGATCCGAGCGCGTTTTCTCGATTCGAAAAGGCACCAGCGCACACGACGATGGCGACGAACCTGCCTAAGGGAGTCATCCTTGAGTCGCTGCCCGTGGCCGCCCGAGACTATGCCGAGCTGGTCCAGCCGCGGCTCTTCTCGCTGGCACAGGCGCACCGCGACCGCTTTACGGCGCTGCAGGCCGCTCTCTTCACCGGTGGCATTTTTCTCTACGTTCCTGACGGTGTCGAAATCGACGAGCCGATTACCGGCCGGCACTTCTCACATGAGAGCGGAACGACAGTCCAGCCGCACACGCTGATCGTTGCGGGCAAAAACTCGAAGTTCAATTACCTGGACGAGTACATCGCCGAGCACGACGACGAAGCCGGTTACCGCAGCGGTTCTACCGAGATCTTCCTAGGCGAGGGCTCCCAGGTCGGCTACGTCGCGGTGCAGAAATGGGGCCGCAATGTGTGGCACTTCTCTGACCAGCGCGCAGAGCTTGGGAAGGACGCGACGCTGCGCCTCTTCAACGTCACCCTCGGAGGCAAGTTCTCCAAGACGCGGGTCGAGGCGTCGCTCGCCGGAGAGGGCTCCAACGCCGAGCTCAAGGCCATCTACTTCGCCTCGGGTGAGCAGTTCTTCGACTTCCACACTCTGCAGGAGCACCGCGTCGGCAACACGCGCTCAGACCTGCTCTTCAAAGGCGCCCTGCAAGACGTCTCGCGGACCGTATACGCCGGGTTGATCCGGATCGAAAAGCACGCGGCCCGCTCGGACGCGTACCAGGCCAACCGCAACCTCGTCCTTTCGGACAAGGCGAAGGCAACCTCGATCCCTATGCTCGAGATCGACAACAACGACGTGCGCTGCACGCACGGCGCCACCGTAGGACCGGTCGACCCCGAGCATCTCTTCTACCTGCGCTCGCGCGGCATCACCGAGGCGACGGCCAAACGCATGCTGATTCAGGGGTTCTTCGGCGATGTGCTCGACCGCATTCCGTTCGAGCACGCGCGCAAGCTGGTCGAGGCCGAGCTGGAGTCTCGCATTGGCTAGCTATCGCGTCGCGTCGGTGCAGGAGCTGCCCGAAGACACGATGAAGCGGGTCGACGCCGGCGCCACGTCCGTATGCCTGGCGCACGCCGACGATGGCAACTTCTACGCGCTCAACGACGTCTGTACCCACGAAGAGTTCTCGCTCAGCGACGGCGAGCTTTGGGGCATGGACGTCGAGTGCCCGCAACACGGCTCGCGGTTCAACCTCCAGACCGGCAAGGTCACCGGCCTGCCGGCGGTCATCCCCGCCAAGACCTATCCGGTCAAGGTGGAAGGGTCTGACATCTACGTCGAGGTCCCTGAATGACCATGGCCATCGCCGGGCGCGCGCAGGGCGCACTTCCAAATCAGCCACTTGACGTCGCCGCGATCCGGAAAGACTTTCCGATCTTCGAGACCGGCATCGCATACCTCGATTCCGCCAACACCTCGCAGCGTCCGAAGCAGGTGACCGGAGCGATGCTGGAGTACTTCGAGAAGTTCAACTCGAACATCCACCGCGCGGCCTACCGGATCGCCGAAGAGGCCACGGTCCGCTACGAGGCGACTCGCGAGAAGGTCCGGGCCTTCATCAACGCCGCGTCGACCAAGGAGATCGTCTACACCCGGGGCACGACCGAATCGATCAACCTGGTCGCCTACGCGTGGGGTCGCAAGAACATCGCGCAAGGCGACCTCATCGTGCTGACGATCCTCGACCACCACTCCAACATCGTGCCCTGGCAGATCCTGGCCGCCGAGCGAGGCGCCCACATCGAGTACGTCGACATCGACGAGAAGGGCGAGCTGCGGCAAGACCAGTTTGCAGACCTTTTGCAACGCGGTCCGAAGTTGGTCGCGTTCAACCTGGTGAGCAACGCGATGGGCACCATCAACCCGGCTCGCGACATGGTCGCCGCCGCAAAGAAGGCCGGCGCGACCGTACTGGTCGACGGAGCGCAGAGCACGCCGCACCAGCCGGTGGACGTCCGGGCATTGGGATGCGACTTCTATGCCTTCAGCGGCCACAAGATGCTCGGCCCGACAGGCGCCGGCATCCTGTACGGACGCCGCGAGCTGCTCGAGGCGATGGACCCGTTCATGGCCGGTGGCGACATGATCAAGACGGTCCGCATCGAGGGCACCACCTATCACGACCTGCCCTGGAAGTTCGAGGCCGGCACGCAGGCGATCGCCGAGGTGATCGGACTCGGGGCAGCCGTCGACTACCTGAGCGCTCTCGGCATGGATGCCGTCCGCGCGCACGAGCTGGAGATCACCGAGTACGCCTACGAGGCGCTCAGCGACGTCGAGGGCCTGACGCTCTACGGGCCTCCGCCATCACGGCGCGCGGGCGTCGTCTCGTTCGCGCTGGAAGGCATCCACCCGCACGACCTGGCGACGATCGCCGACCGCGACCAGGTCTGCCTGCGCGCCGGACACCACTGCGCGATGCCGCTGATGACGCGACTGGGCGTCGCGGCTACCGCCCGCGCCTCGTTCTATGTCTACACGCAGAAGGAAGAGGTCGACCGGCTCGTAGGCTCGATCAAGGAAGCCCAGAGGATCTTTGCCTGAGATGAGCGCTGCAGCAGACGACCAGTTCTATCGCGAGTACATCCTCGACCACTACAAGAACCCGCGGAACTATGGCCGGCTGGAGCACCCCGACATCACCCACGAGGAGGACAACCCGCTCTGCGGCGACGTGGTCGGGATGGACTTCAGGGTCGAGGACGGCGTGATCAGCGACATCCGGTTCCACGGTCGCGGATGCGCCATCTCGCAAGCCTCGGCCTCGCTCCTGACCGAGCGCTTGAAGGGCCTTTCGCTCGACGAGGCGAAGAAGATCAACAAGGACGACGTCCTCGGCGAGCTCGGGATCGACATCTCGCCGGCGCGCATCAAGTGCGCGCTTCTGTCGCTCAAGGTGCTGAAGGTCGGCGCATATGGATTGGCCGGGGACGACGAGGAGTAATAGATAGATATGACCGAGCAAACAGCTCCGTTTCGGGACCTCAAGGTCGACGACGTCAAGAAGTTGATCGACGATGGCTATGAGGTGGTCGACGTGCGCGAGGACTGGGAGTGGAACAAGGGGCACCTGCCCGGCGCAACGCACGTGGTGCTGAGCTCCATCCTGGCCAACCCTGGTGCCCAGACGTTCCGCGACCGGACGATCTTCGTATGCGGCGTCGGCGAGCGCTCGGCCGTGGCCTCCGAGATGGCGGTCGCCCTGGGCGTCAAGGACGTGGTCAACTTCCGGGGCGGCACCAAGGCATGGAAGGACGCGGGCCTGCCGATGGAGACGCCTTGAGCGAGCAGGCTGCCGTTACGACCCAGGTCACGCCCGACGCGACGGTGAAGCCGGAAGACGTCATCGAGGTGCTGCGCCAGTGCTTCGACCCCGAGATCCCCGTCAACATCATCGACCTCGGCCTGGTCTACGACATCGCGATCAAGCCCGAGCGGGTCGACGTGAAGATGACGCTAACCGCGCTGGGCTGCCCGATGGCGGCCGACGTCATGGCCGACGTCCGCGACCACCTGCTGACCCTGCCGGGTATCGCCGACGCGGGAGTCGACATCGTCTACGAGCCGGTCTGGACCCCAGAGCGCATGTCCGAAGAAGCGCGCTGGGAGCTGGGGATGGTCTAACACCCCCGAACCCCTGGACCCCGGATAGTCCGGACTATCCGGGCTCCGCAAGTTTGAAAACCCCAGTAAGTCCGGACTATCCGGTGGCGATCGGTCGAAAACCGGCTCTCCCTACACTTAATCTCGAAGTGGCGGAGTTCAGCCCCGGGCTGGAAGGTGTGGTTGCCGCTGAGACCGCCGTCAGCGAGGTCGACGGCGCCAACGGCCGCCTCATCTATCGCGGCGGATATCTGATCGAAGACCTCGTTCCCGTCGTGAGCTTCGAAGAGGCCGCTTACCTCCTCTGGCACGGCGAGCTGCCCAACGAAAGCCAGCTCGACGCCCTGCGTGAGCAAATGGCCACGGCGCGCACCCTCAACAAATCCGCACGCGGAACCCTGATGGCGATGGACGCGGCGACCGAGCCGATGGATGTATTGCGGACGGTGGTCTCCGCGCAGGGCGCCAGCAAATCTTTGACCAAGCCTTCTCTCGATGAGGCGATAGCACTCACCGCTGTTTTTCCGACCATCGTCGGCGCGGCTCGCCGGCGCGGTCAGGGCAAGGCCATCGTCGAACCGCGCGCCGACCTCGGGCACGCGGCCAACCTCCTGTGGATGATGCACGGCGAGGAGCCGGCGCCTGAGAAGGTCCACCTGGTCGACACCTACCTGGTGCTCCTGGCGGACCACGGACTCAACGCCTCGACGTTCGCTGCCCGCGTGGTGGCGTCCACCGGAAGCGACCTGACTTCGTGTGTGGTCGGAGCGATCGCCGCCCTCAAAGGACCGGCGCACGGGGGCGCAACGCTCGCGGCGAGAAACATGCTCGACAAGATCGGCTCCGCCGAGGACGCCGAGAAGTGGCTGCGTGAAGCCCACGCCCGGCATGAGCGCTTCTCCGGCTTCGGGCATCGCGTCTACCGCACCTATGACCCGAGGGCGAAGATCCTGCGCGAGATGGCGAAGACCGCCGCTCCCGACCTCCACCGCACCGCTGCGCGCACCGAGGAGGTCGCGCTGGCCATCCTGCACGAGGCGCACCCCGAGCGACCCAACGCGACCAACGTGGATTTCTGGGCTTCGGTGGTGCTGACTGGCGCGGGGATTCCAAAGGAGCTTTTCACGACCGTCTTCGCGACCTCGCGCGTGTCCGGCTGGACGGCGCACGTGCTGGAGTCGCTGGCCGACCTGCGCATCATCCGGCCGGCGTCGCGCTGGGTCGGCCCGGAGCCCGGCAAGAAACCCCTGCAGCTGACCAAACGGTGAGCAGCGGCTACGTCCCGGGCCTGGAAGGCATCGTCGCCTCCCAGACTGCCATCTCCATGGTCGACGGGGAGAACGGCCGTCTGGTCTACCAGGGCTACGTCATCGCGGACCTCGCCGAGCAGATGTCCTTCGAAGAAGTCGCGTTCCTGCTCTGGGAGGGGCGCCTGCCCAACCGCTCCGAGCTGGACGCACTCTCGCTCGAGCTCGCCAATCACCGGACGCTGACCCAGGCCGCAAACATCACGCTAGACGCGCTGCCCACCGACACCGACCCGATGGACGTCCTGCGGAGCGTGGTCTCGGTGCAGGGAGTCGAGCACAGGCTGGGCAAGCCGAGCGTGCCTCTCGCCATCCATGCCACCGCCTCGTTCCCGACGATCCTCGCAAGGTTCCATCGCAGGCAGTCGGGTCTCGATCCAATCCAGCCGCGGGCCGACCTCGGCCATGCCGCGAACTACCTCTACATGATGAATGGCAAGGAATCGAGCCCCGAGGTCGTGCGGGCGCTGAACACCTACCTGGTCCTCCTTGCGGACCACGGGATGAACGCTTCCACCTTCACCGCACGCGTGATTGCGTCGACGGAATCCGACCTTATCTCGAGCCTCGTTGGCGCGATCGGCGCGCTGAAGGGTCCGGCGCACGGTGGCGCTCCGGCGGCGGTCATCGAGCAGCTCGAGCTGATCGGCACCGCGGACAATGCCGAGCGCTGGATGCGCGATGCGCGCAAGCGCAAGGTGAAGTTCATGGGCTTCGGCCACCGTGTCTATCGCGTCTACGACCCGCGGGCGAAGATCCTCAAAGAGATGTGCCGGCGGATGAACCCGAAGTTCTACGAGCTAGCGACCAAGGTTGAGGAGGTGGCGCTGCAGATCCTCCACGAGGAGCATCCCGAGCGGCCGCAGTCCACCAACGTCGAGTTCTACTCGGCGGGCGTCCTGCAGGCGATCGGCCTGCCCAAGGGGTACTTCACCCCGACCTTTGCCTCCGCCCGGGTGGCCGGCTGGAGCGCTCATGTGCTCGAGCAGGCTGCCCACAACCGCATAATCCGGCCGCAATCGGAATACATCGGACCGGAACCGCGGAAACCCATCCCCCTGGCCGAGCGGGTCTAGGCGTCCGCAGGCTCGACGCCCGCGCCTGGCGGAACCTCGGCGCCGCCGGCCTCGGCTGGTTCCTTTTCATCGCCTTCGTCCTGACCGGTTGGTTTGTGGTCGTCGTGCCGCTTCGCGCCGACATACTCGACAACGACCTGACATTCGTCTACATCGGCGCCCGCATCGGCCTCGAGCACGGCTGGAGCCACCTGTACTCGCTCTCCTTGCAGCATCAGCTTTTCGCGCAGCTCCGGCCGCACGCAGTGTTCAACGACGACGAGTGGTTCGTCTCGCCGCCCCCCTTCGCCTGGCTGGTTCTGCCGCTGAGCGGATTCGGCGCGGCCGGCGCCGTCTACGCGTGGCTTGCGATCTCACTGGCTGCCCTTGGCGTGGCTTGGCTGCTTTGTTTCCCCCTCTCCCCACATCCCTGCGGGACAAGCCCGTTAAGGACGCGTCCAGCGCGCCATCTGATTGCTCCGCTGAGGGGAGAGGGTGCCTTTGCCTGGCTGTGGCTCCTTGGCGCGCTGGCCTGGTACCCGGTGCTGTACGGGCTTCGCCTGGCCCAGCCGGACCTTCTGATCCTTGCGCTCGTTGCGGCCGCGTGGAGGCTGGCCGACGCCGAAAAGCCCTACCTCGCCGGGGCGGTCCTCGGCCTTTCGGTGATCAAGCCGCAGCTCACCCTGTTTCTGCCGCTTGTTTTGCTGGCCTCTGGCCGGTGGAGGATCGCGGTTGGCTGGGCGGTGAGCGCCGGGTTGCTGGCGGCGGCGTCGGCCGCATTGATCGGCGGCCAGGGCCTGAGCGACTACGTCAACCTGTTGAATCAAGCCCGGCACGTCACCAACAACCGCTACTTCACGCTCGCCTTCGTGCTCGGCCCCGACACGCCCGGCTATGTCGCTCAAGCCGTCGTCGCCGTCGCCGCGATGGTGGGCGCTTACCTGAACCGGTACTCGAGCCACGCTCGAGTCTTCGCGCTAGGCATCGTGGCCACGTCGGTCGGCGCCACTTACTGGCACCTCCAGGACTTCACGATCCTGGCTCTCGCGGCCTGGCTCTTCTGGCGCGAAGAGCTGCCCGCTTGGCAGCGTTGGTGGTTGCTCGCTGTCGCGATCACGGCCGAATTCGCCTGGCCGCTGACTCCGCTCCCCGTGTTGCTTGCGGTCGGCGTGTGGTTCGGGTGCCTGATCGTGCGGCGTAGGTTTTCCGCGGTCGCCGCCTCCGCCGCATGACCGCCGCCGACGTCCGCGTTCCGCACGCCCGACTGATCGTCGTCCTCGCCGGAGTGCTGGTCTGTTCCGCGATCTTATGGCTGAGCCGTACCTACACCTTCTATTTCGACGAGTGGACGTTCATCTCCACGGCGCCCGATTGGACGTTCTCGACCTTCTTCCAGGCCCACAACGAGCACCCCTCGATGCTCTTCCGGCTTGTGTATTGGGCACTGCTCAACACCGTCGGTTTGCACTCGTACCTGCCTTACATGGCCCTCGTGGTGCTCGCCCACCTGGCCAATGTGCTCCTTCTCTTCGAGCTCATCAGGCGCAGGTCGGGCGACGCGGTCGCCCTGGGCACCGCACTTCTTCTGCTCGTGCTGGGCGCCGGTTGGGAAGACCTGCTGTGGGCTTTTCAGATGGCATGGCTGGCTTCGGTCGCATGCGGCCTGGGCGCCCTTCTCTTGGTCCAGGCGTCGCGGAGGATGGGCGCGGCGACCATCTTGCTGGCCGCCGCGCTGAGCTTTTCGGCGATCGGCGTGGTTTTTGCCACAGCGGCCGGCGTCCAGCTGCTGCTCACACCGGCCCGGCGCCGCCAGCTGCTGTGGTTGGCTCCCGTCGCCGTCGCCCTGGTCGCCTGGTATGTCGCATTCGGTCGTTTCGGCACCCATCCCAACCCGCAGCCGACCGCGGCCAACCTCCTCGTCGATCCCCTCTACGTGTTGTGGGGCTTGAGCCAGAGCGTCGCGGGACTCATAGGGGAGGGAGGCTGGGTGGGCGTACCCCTGCTCGCGGCGGGGAGCATCGCCCTGGCCTGGTCCTGGAAACGCCATGGCCTGGACCCGCTCTTGGTCGGCGTGGCAGCCGGCCTGGTGGCTTTTTACCTCATCACCGGCCTGACCCGAGCCCAGCTGGGCTACCAGCAGTCGGGGGCTTCGCGATATGTCTATGTCGGCGCGGTGATGTGGCTGATCCTGCTCTCGGATGTCGCCCGGGAGCTGCCCTGGCGCCGCACCTGGCGGCCGGCGCTCGCCGCCGTGCTGTTTCTCGCCTGCTTCAACAGCGCCGTTCTCCTTTTCGCGTACGCCAGCGCGAAAGCCCAGCAGATGGAGCGTGAGGTGGCGGACCTGCAGGCGCTGGCCGCCGAACGCGGCGATCCCTGTCTCGACCCGGCCGCCTACGCCGACCGGCTCGTCATGCCGCAGCTCACCCCGCCCGCCTACTACCGCGCGGTCGAGCGCTTCGGCGACCCGGTGTCCGGCCTGCCCGTACGGGACAAAGCCGATTTCGAGGCCGCGCGAGCCAGACTGCGCAAGGCTGGGTGTTAAAGCTTCCTAAGATTGAGCACAGTGCCCGATTTCGACTTCGACGTCGCCATCCTGGGCGGGGGGATGGGCGGTTATCCCGCCGCCATCCGAGCCTCGCAGCTTGGGCTCAAGGTCGCCCTCGTCGAGGCCGACAAGCTGGGCGGAACCTGCCTGCACATCGGCTGCATCCCGACCAAGGCGCTGCTCGAGTCGTCTGAGCTCTACCACCGGGTCGCCACGCGGGGTGTCGAGTTCGGCCTCAAGGCGGAGGTCGTCGGCTACGACTACCAGAGGATCGCCCAGCGCCGCGACGCTGTCGTGGGCCAGCTCTACAAAGGCGTCCAGTACCTGATGAAGAAGAACAAGATCGAGGTGATCCAGGGCCGAGGCAGGCTGCGCGATCGCAACTCGATCGAAGTCAACGGCAAGCAGGTCAAGGCCCCAAACCTCATCCTCGCGACCGGCTCCAGCGTGAAGACTCTGCCCGGTCTCGAGCTCGACGGCCAGTTCATCATCTCGTCCGACAACGCGGTCCTTGCGAAGGACGTCCCCGAGTCGATCTGCATCATCGGCGCGGGCGCCGTGGGTGTCGAGTTCGCGACCTTCTACAGCGAGCTTGGCGTAAAGGTCACGCTGCTCGAGGCCCTCGACCGCCTCGTCCCGCTCGAGGATGAGGAGGTGTCGAAGGAGCTGCTCTCCTCATTCAAGAAAGCCGGCATCGACGTCCGCGTCGGTGTGAAGGTCAGCGGCGCCCGAAAAGCTCGCGATGGTGTGAGCGTCGATACCGACCAGGGCGAGGTATGGGCGAAACAGCTGCTGGTCGCAGTCGGCCGGGCCGCCGTGTCGAAGGAGCTAGGCCTCGAGCAGGTTGGCGTGCAGCTGCATCCCAGCGGTTTCATCAAAGTCGACGAGTGGATGCGGACGTCGGCCGAGTCGATCCACGCCATCGGCGACGTGGTGGGCGGCTACCTGCTCGCGCATGCCGCGTCACATGAGGGAATCGTCGCTGCGGAGGACATAGCCGGGCAGCGCACAGCTCCGATGGAACAGGAGCTCGTCACGCGATGCACCTACTCGCACCCGCAGATCGCTTCCGTCGGTTTGACCGAAAAGCAGGCCCGGGAGAAAGGACACGAAGTGAAAGTCGGGCGTTTCCCGTTCTCCGCCATCGGCAGGGCCCAGATCCATGGCGACACAGCGGGTTTCGTAAAGATCGTCTCGGACGCCAAGACCGGCCAGATGCTCGGCACGCACATCATCGGGGCTGAGGCGACAGAGCTCATTGCCGAGCCGGCGCTGACGCAGCTCTTCCAGGGCGACGCGTGGGAGCTTGGCCGGAACATCCATCCGCATCCGACGCTGAGCGAGGCTGTGATGGAGGCGGCGATGGCCGTCGACGGCCACGCCATCCACTTCTAGAACCGCTATGGCGCAAAAGACCCAGACGAAAGGTCGTTCCTTCAGCCCCGACTGGCACTTTCAGGAACCGGTCGCGTGGCGCGACACCGACCTGGACGAGAACATCCTCACCGAGTGGTTCCACTACATGCTGCTCGGCCGGCAGGTCGACTACCGCTTCCAGGTCCTGAACCGTCAGGGCCGCGCGCCGTTCATCATCTCGTGCGCGGGCCACGAGGCGGCGCAGATCGGCATCGGCTGGCCGCTCAAGCCCAAGTACGACTGGCTTGCGCCGTACTACCGCGACGTTGTGCTGTGCATGCGCATGGGGGTCACGCCGCTCGACCTCATGCTCTCGGTGCTGGCCAAGGCAGCCGATCCCGCATCTGGTGGCAAGCAGACGCCCGGTCACTTCTCGGACTCGCGGTTAAACATCACATCGGGTGGATCACCCGTTGCGACCCAGATGGTGCGCGGCGCCGGCGTGGCCTACGCCCTGAAGATGGACGGCACCGACAAGGTCCTGCTCACGTGCTACGGCGAGGGCGCGGGCGCCGAAGGCGACGCTCACGAGGCGTTCAACTTCGCCGCGATCTACAAGCTGCCGGAAGTCTTCGTCTGCGAGAACAACGGTTTCGCGATCTCCACGCCCTTCCGCAAGGAATACGCGATCGACTACGTCGCGCAGCGAGCCGCGGGATACGGATTCCCCGGCGTCACCGTCGACGGCCGCGACCCGGTGACCTGTTATGTGGTCTCGAAGGAGGCCGTCGCGCGTGCGCGGGCCGGCGGCGGCCCGACCCTCATCGAGTGCCTCGTCGACCGGCTCGGCGCGCACTCGTCGGAGGACGATCAGCGCCGCTACCGAGCCCAGGAAGAGATCGACATGCTTGCGCAGAACGACTGCCTCGAGAGGTTCAAGAAGCAGCTAATCGATGAGGGAGTGCTCAAGGCGAAGCAGGTCTCGGAGTACGAGGAGCAGGTCAAAGAGGAGGTCACGACCGCCACCACGAAGGGCATGCAGGCGGACGACCCGCGGCCTGAAGACGCGCTCACGAACGTCTACGCAATCGAAGCTCCCAAGGCGATCGAGCCGGCGGCGGGTGTCGAGACCGAAGAGATGAACATGGTCGCGGCGCTTCGCTCGGCGCTGGCCGAGGAGATGGAGCGCGACGAACGCGTGATGGTGATGGGCGAGGACGTCGGCAAGAAAGGGGGCGTTTTCCTGGTCACCGACGGACTACGAAACCGTTTCGGCGAGGCACGCGTGATCGACACGCCTCTCGCCGAGTCGTCGATCGCGGGCGTTGCGTTGGGTCTCGCCATCGCCGGGAAGCGCCCGGTCGCGGAAATGCAGTTCACCGACTTCGCGCACATGGCATTCAACTCCATCACCAACGAGATTGCCAAGTATCGGTATCGCAGCGACGGTGACTGGGCGGTGCCCCTGGTTGTGCGCGCCCCAATGGGAGGGCACGCGCACGGTGCCCTCTACCACTCGCAGTCGATCGAGGCGCGCTTCGCCACACCTGGCTTGAAGATCGTCGTCCCATCGAGCCCCTACGAGGCAAAGGGCCTGCTGATCGCCGCCATCCGCGACCCGGACCCTGTCCTCTTTTTCGAGCATAAGCGCCTCTACCGGATGTTCAAAGAGGCGGTGCCCAAGGGCGAGTACCTCATCCCGCTGCAGAAGGCGCGCACCTTCCGCGAAGGGAAGGACATATCAGTCTTCTGCTACGGCCTGATGGTGCACTACGCCGCAGAGGCGGCCAAAAACCTCGAGGCGGAGGGCGTGAGCGTCGAGATCATCGACCTACGCACCGTCTATCCGCTGGACAAGGAGGCGATCGTGGCCTCCGCGCGCAAGACAGGCAAGTGCCTGGTGCTCTATGAGGACAACTTCAGCGTCTCCGTCGGGTCGGAGGTCGCGGCCCTGATCGCCGACGAGGCGTGGCGCTGGCTCGACGCTCCGGTCAAGCGCTTTGGAGGGCTGGACGTACCGTCCATGCCGTACGCGGTCCCGATGGAAGAGTTTTTCATGCCCACACCGGACAAGATCACCAAAGTCTTGAAGGACCTGGCGGCGTTCTGATGGGCGGCAAAACCACGCGCGTCGTGATGCCGCAGCTCGGTGAATCGGTGCACGAAGGCACCATCTCGAAGTGGCTGGTCAAGCCGGGCGACAAGGTGGTGGAGTTCGAGCCGATGCTCGAAGTCGACACCGACAAGGTCAACGCGGAGGTGCCCGCCCCGGTGTCCGGCATCCTGCGCGAGATCCTGGCCAAAGAAGGCGAGACGGTGCAGGCGGGCGCGGAGATCGCCGTGGTCGAAACGGGGGACGGCGCCACGGCGACGCCTGAATCGCAGAAAGTCGAACCGCAGGCACCCTCTCCCCCCAGGGGAGAGGGCCGGGCAGAGGGGGAAGCGCAGGCTGCAAGCCCGAAAGCTGTGCCGCAGCCACCCTCTCCCCCCAGGGGAGAGGGTGGGGGTGAGGGGGGAGCGCAGAGGCCTGAGGCGCAAACGCAAAAGGTCGACGGCGGAGAGCATCGCTACTCCCCCGGCGTGCAGATGGCCGCCTCCGATCTCAAGGTCGACCTCGCGAAGGTGACCGGCACCGGACTCGGTGGACGCGTGACCAAAAAGGACGTCGAGAATTACGCCGCCACGGCGCAGGCCGCGCCGAGCGCTCCGCCGGCGCCGGCTCCAGGCCGTGCTCTGATCGGGCCGGGCGAGGGCGACCAGGTCGTCCAGCTCACCCGCGTCCGCCGCCTGATCGCCGAGAACATGACCCGTTCCAAGCAAACGATTCCCCACGCCTGGCAGACGCAGGAAGCCGACATGTCGGGCGTGGTCGCCAACCGCAACGCCAACAAGGCCGCATTCCAGAAGCAGGAGGGTTTCTCGCTGACCTACCTGCCATACGTGATGGCGGCGACGATCTCGGCGCTGCGCGAGCATCCCGAGGTCAACTCGACCTTCAACGAGACCGAGCTGATCGTCCACCGCGCGATCAACCTTGGCATCTCGGTCGGCCTCGAAGACACCCTCCTTGTGCCTGTTGTGCGCAACGCGGACAGCCTTTCGATCGCCGGCCTGGCCCGCGCGGTCAACGACCTTGCGACGCGAGCTCGCAGCAAGCAGCTGAAGGCTGATGAGCTATCCGGCGGCACGTTCACCGTGAACAACTCGGGCACCTTCGGCACCCTGTTCAGCTATTCGGTGATCAACCCCGGCCAGGCGGGGATCATGACGATGGAGGCGATCGTCGAGCGGCCGGTCGCGATCCAGGGAATGATCGGCATCAAGCCGATGATGTATCTCTGCTTCTCATTCGATCATCGAGTGCTGGACGGCCTGCAGGCTGCACGCTTCTTGACGTCGTGTCGGAAGTGGCTGGAAGCGGTGACGGTGGAGAGTCCGGTCTACTGACCGGACCTGCGACGAGGATCACGAGCCAGACGACATCCCACACGAGCTGCGGGATCGGCTGACCAAGCGTGATGAGCTGCATGGTCAGAACTCCGGTCAGCAGCCAGACCCGATGCCAGACCGGCGGCGATGTGCGCAGCACCAGCCACGCAGCCAGCACCAGCAGGCTGTAATCCGGCTGGTGCAGATGGAAGGCGGACGCCACTGAGCCGATCAAGCCGGCCGCAAAGACGATGTCGACATTCTTCCCCCGGCGATACGCGATAAAGAGCGCAAGCGCGGCAAGGAGCGCCTCCACGCCATAGGTGACAGGCCCTCGGCCGAACAGTCGCGCCATCGTGAAGAAAGAATGTCCGGCGTCGGACTGCACGTACTGGATTGCGCTCAGCCACGTCGCGACGCCTGACTGGCCAAGGACGGCGAGCTCTGCCAACCCCACCACAGCGGAGGCGATCGCAAACGCGCCGAACACACGGAACCGGCCGCTGACCAAAAGCGCAAGCGGCACGAGGATGACGATGTTCGGCTTGAGTGCGACGGCGAGCGCGAGCGCGACGCCCGCCGCTACCGGGCGGCCACGCTGGGTCAGGAACCAGGACACGGCGACCAGGGCCACGATCTCCAGCGACGGCTGGCCCCAGTAGAAGGACTCCATCACCGGCCAGACGGCGAGCGCGAGGAGAAGCAGCGACACCTTGGCCAGCCCGCGATAGGGCGCGACGAGGTACCAGGCGAGGACCAACGCGCCGAGCGAGACTAGCGTCCAGACCAGGTAGGCGACGGGCAGGGGCAGGGCGGTCAGCGGCGCGACGATCCAGGCAAATAAGGGCGGGTTGATGAAAGCCGATCGGGAGTCGACGAACCTCTCCGTGGCCGGGAAGCCTGTCGACAACGCGCGGAGCACGCTGACGTCATAGATGCTCGACCAGCCCTGCTGTAAGCCGGCCTGTGCTGCGACGTAGAAGATCCGGAAATCGAGGTGGACCGGGTTGAGCGCGAAGAGGACGATCCAGCGTCCCAGGTCGTAGACCGCGCCCCAGAACGCAGCCATCGCCAGCGCGGCGAGCCACAGCGGCGGCCGGCGGGACTCAGCGCTGGACGAGGAGCTGGTAATCGCCATATGTGCCGCCGTCGGTGAAGTTCTGCTCGATGAAATCGACCACTGGCTGGCGGGGCACCGGCCGGCCCTGCGCCCAGAAGTCGATGATGGCCTGGTTCTTCACGACGCACAGGCGAGAGCGCGTGCTGAGCCGCCGCACGATCGCCTGCTGGTCGACCGCATCGGGGATAAGCCACCACACCCCATAGCGGAGGTTGGTCGGGGGCGTTTGGCCCGTCCACACGTAGAAGCTGTTCATGCCCGGAAACGTGATGAAGCTCGAGCAGTCGCGGTCGATCGCGGTGACCAGTGCGCGCAGCTGTGCGGCCTGCTGCGGCTGCATGCGGACGGATTCGGCACCCGGGAGGCCCAACGGGGTTGCAGCCGCGAACTGCGATGTGGCGAGGAAGCCTTGCAGCACGAGAGCGACGGCGGCGAGGATCAGCGCCGCGGGTGCAAACCGCGCCGAGCCTCGGGAGCGAAGCCCGTTGATTCCATCGTTGAGGACGGTCGCGCCGACCGGGACCATGAGCAGTGCACCCATAGACAGCTGCGTGCCGGCCACCGGATAGGCCTGGAGGCTCTCCATCACCGCGAGCGCGGGGAGAAGCAGGCGGTGATATTGAGCGGGCTCGTCCGGCGGGCCCTGGGTCGCGATCCAGGCCAACGGCAGGCCGAGGAGGAAGAGCGAGCTGGGCAGCAGCAGGATCGAGACCAGGATGAACAGGCCCGCCGCGACGCGGGCGAGATCGGGGATCGCGACCCGGCCGCGAGCGAAGGCAATGCATGCCGCCAACGAGAGCACCGCCCACACGTCGGCGGCCGGATTGATGTTGACGGGCCACGCGAAAAGCTGGGGGAATCGGACCGAGATCACGACCATGCCGTTCCACACGTCGGTGGGTCGCGTGCCCCCGGCCAGCGCAACCGCAAGGGAGAGCGCGATCACCGTGGCGCCGCCGAGGATCAACCAACCGGTGGCAGGCAGCGGCGGTCGCCGCGAGGGGGCAGGCATGGAAGCGATAGCGATAGCGATCGCGGCAGCGGACAGGCTCGCCAGCAGAGCGAGCTCGAGCACCCATCCGCGATCCAACAGGTTCGCCATGAGCAGCAACGGCGCGGCCGTGATCACTACGGCGATCGCAGGAAGGGCGAACCGCCGCCACCGAGGCGCCAGGCCGGCGGCCCACGCGAACACCACCGACAGGACGGCAAAAGCGCCCACGTTGATCTTGACCATGCAGAGGGCGCCCACGATCGCGCCGATGGCCAATGCGCTTGCCCGGGGCCGCGTCGAGGTAAAGGTCGCCGCGACTACGAGCCCGAGGAGGAGAAGGCCGATCAGTCCGTAGGTGGCCAACGGCTCCTGGGTCAGGGCGGTGAGCAGGCAGAACGTGACCAGCTGCGCCGTCAGGGTGAGCCACAGATTTCGCGTCAGTCGGTAAGCAGCGATCGCCCCCAGCACGCTTGCGACCAACCAGATGACAAGGGTTGTCAAGCGGCCGCTGACGTTGGTGGGCGCGATGCCCAACAGCTTGAACAGACCGCCGATGACCTCGTAGTAGAACGGTCCGTAATAAGAGTTGTTCGGCGTTAGCAGGGGGTGTCCCGAAAGGTAGTCGCGCAGCGTGATGAGAAACGAGCCCTCGTCGTCATAGGCGCGAAAACCACCGAACATCGACAGATAGCCGACCGGTGCGGTTACGAGCGTCACCGCGGCGAGCGCCAGGGCAGTCGTGTATCGGGTCGCGCCGGTGCGTGACGCAAGGATCTGTTCTGCTGCGTGCGGCCGGGTCAGGAGAGCCACTTCACGATCCTCAACGCGCCAAGACCGGAGACCCGTCGGTGTGGGGATCCCTCTTGCTCTTTAGAAAGCTGGTCGAGGTGCTCGACATAGAACTGATAGGCGCGCCAGAGCATCTCTGTATTCCCGATCGTCGGGCGCCATCCGGTCGCATTCCGCAATCGCGTGGTGTCGAACTCGAAGCTCGACGCGATCATCCGGTAGTGGTACGGGCCGAGGGGGGACAGGCCCACCAAGCTCAGCAGCCTCAAGGCGGCGATGGCCGGTCTTCGTGGCAGCTGCGTGAGCCGCGCTTTCGTGCCCGCACGCTCGATGACGCCGCCGAACATCTCGCGGACCGTGGGCACGCTTTCAGAACCGACATGAAAGATCCCGGTCGACGAGCTGGTCGAAAGCAAGACGCACGCGTCAGCCAGGTCCTCAGCGCTGACGAACTGGTACCGATTGCCGCCGTCACCGACCAGCCATACCCTGCGGCCCTCGTGGATGAATTCAAAGAGGATGCTCAGCAGGCCCAGCCGGCCGGCCGCAACGATGGTCGGGGTTCGCACGATCTTCACCGGGAGCTGTGAGGACAGCGACAGCAGATGCTCTTCCGCGGCCAGCTTCGAGCGCCCGTAGATCTCGACCGGGGCGGGGACGTCGTCTTCGGTCACCGGCCTGGTCCAGCTTGTGCTCCACAAACAGTTGCTCGAGATGAAGACCAAAGCCCTCACGCCTGAGTTGATCGCTGCTTGCGCCACGTTCGCCGTTCCATCGACGTTGGTGCTCCAGAGGTCTGCGCGATGCTGCCGATCGTGGGCGAGCACCGCCGCGCAGTGAAAAATTGCGTCGGGCACGAGCTCGGCCACTGTCTTCTCGACGGCGATCGCATCGCGTATGTCGACCGTTTTGGGCGTGTAGCCGGGTTGTTCGAGATCCGGCAGACGGTCGAGGCCGACCACCTCCCACCCATCGCTCAGCAGACGGTCCTTGAGAAGACCCCCGAAAAATCCAGCCGAGCCGGTGACAACTGCCCTCATCCCCGTGACGAGATGGCTAGGTTGCCCTGCCGGCTTCTTCGTCCATGCCCAGGATGCTCAAAAAGAAGCTCGCGAATATCGTCTGCACGCCCAGCGTGAGCAGCACCGCGGCTGGGATGACCTCGCGCATGGTCAAGCCGGGATCGAGCGAACCGAAGCCTTCGGCGCCCCAGCTCGTCACTGCGATGACAGTGCCGGCAATGCCAAGCAGCAGCATCAACGCGCCCACCAGGAGCCCGGTTTCGAGCTTGACGTAGCGAAACATCAGGTCGTAGGTCGGGTTCGGGGGGTGAAATCCTCGCTGCATGGCGAACACTTTCGTGAACACTGCAAACACGATCAGCTGGTAGCCGATCATGCAGGCGAACCCGGCCAGAAGCAGCGTGTGGATGTCGAAGGTCGCGGGCCCGATCTGCTTGGGCCCCGTCTCGAGCAGCGCGCCCACCAGCGCTCCGGCGCCGAACAGGGCGAGCCCTGGATAGAGGAACAGCCACCGCGGGCTGAACAGGAGCATGAAGCGCAGGTGACGCCAGCCGTCCCGCCACGTGCGGAGGTGCGGGGGACGCAAGCGCCCATCGGGGCTCAGCGTGACTGGCACCTCGGCGATCTTCATGCGCCGCATGGAGGCCTTGATCACCATCTCGCTCGCAAACTCCATGCCGATCGCGCGCAGCCGAAGCTTTTCGATCGCGTCTTTGCGAAAGCCGCGCAGCCCGCAGTGCATGTCTCCGACCGGGGTCTGAAAGAAGAGCCGGCTGATGTTGGTGAGCGCCGGGTTGCCAACCCAGCGGTGCGACCACACCATCGCGCCCGCGGCGATGCCGCCCGCGAACCGATTCCCCATCACCAGGTCATAGCCCTCGCGCAGCTTATTGACGAGCGGGCCGATCGCCCTGAAGTCGTAGCTGTCGTCGGCGTCGCCCATGATCACGAGCTCGCCTCTTGCGGCGTTGATGCCACCAATCAACGCACTGCCGTATCCCTTGCGCTCGACGACGACCACACGCACGCCAAGCTCTTTTGCGATCAGCTGCGAGCGGTCGGTGCTTCCGTTGTCGGCCACGATTATCTCGGCGACCAGGTCGTTTTTCTCGATCGCGGCCTGAGCCTTGCGGATGCAGGTGGCGAGGGTCTCGGCCTCGTTGAGGCAGGGCATCACGATCGAAACCTCGATCGCGGCCTGCGATTTGTGCTCGGCCTGCCTTCGGGAACGCTGCGCGACGCTCATGGGGTTGGTGCAGCGTAACGCGGGGGGCAGAGGTTCTTGCCCAGAAAAGAAATGACCCCGACGGATCGCCTCTCGGGAGCGGGTACATGGCCTTGCGGCCCTGTTCCTGCCCCCTCGAACGTTTCCCTCGGGGCCGCGGTGAAATGTAGGGGCAGCCGGCACGGCGCGCAAGATCCGAAAGTCAGTTCGCCGCCAACCTATGACAAGTAGCTTGATTCCCTCCCCCCTTCCCCACTCGCTGGGGAAGGTGACCCCGGTCCGCGCAGCGGACCCGGGTCGGATGGGGAGTGATGTCCATACGCATGCGAAACTTCATCGAATGCCGTTAACCCTCAAGGAGTCCCATGACGTCGTCTCCCGCGCTCACAACAAAGCCGCGGCCCTCGGGATTCGCGTGACGGTGGCCGTCGTCGACGAGGGCGGCTTGCTGATCACCCTCGGCCGGATGGACGGAGCGCCTCCGCTGTCGCCCCAGGTAGCCGAGGCGAAGGCAGTCGGAGCGGCGATGCTCTACCGCGATGGCGCAGGGCTGGCGGAGCTGGCCAAAGACCGCCCTGGCTTCTTCAGCGTCGCGGACCGCCTCGTGCGGGTGCCGATCGTCCCCGGCCTCGGCTCGGTCCTCATCAGGCGGGACGGCAACGTCCTGGGTGCTGTCGGTGTCAGCGGCGGGCGGCCGGAGCAGGACCTCGAATGCGCGGAGGCCGGCCTCAGCTCAACCTGACGCGCCGTAGAGGCTCGTAGACGGAGCCGCCACGGCCAAGCCGGCTGCGGTAGAGGACCAGCTCCTCCGCCCGCCACGCGGGTAGTTCCGGAGGTGGAGGCAGCACCGGGAGGGCTGCGCCGTCGCGCGGCCTGGCGCGCGCCAGGGTCAGGTGGGCGTGAAACCGGCGGGCCTCGGCCTCGAGTCCCCCGCGGCTGGATTCCGCCTCGACCTCGGCCGCCAGGGTGGTGATGCCCTCCGAGCCGGTCCGGAGGCCGAGCCAGACCACGCGTGCCATCCGGCCTCGCTTGAAGATGCCGAGATCGCCCAGCGCGAGGTCGAAGGCGGTCAAACCAGCGGCGGACAGGCGATCCGCGATTCCCTCGGCGAGCGCCGGCTCGACGTGACCCAGGAAGCGAATCGTGAGATGCAGGTTGCTCGCCGGCGTCCAGCGAAAGTCCGGAGCGCGCGTCGCGCACGCGGCCAGATAGCCGTCGAGGACCGCGCGGTGTGCCTCGGGCAGCGGCAGCCCGAAGAACGTCCGGACTCTTACCGGCCCGTTCTCGGTCTCTTCGCCCAGTTGACCGGCGCCCACGAGCTCGGCGCGCTGGGGCGCCATCCGAAATGCGAGCTGACCGAATCGATGCCCGCCGCCAGGTTGTCCGCCTGGATCATGTTGACCTCGTCGCGCGTGATCGGCGGATTCGTCGAGACAGCCTCCAGCGCGACGGCCGGGATCGCGACCAGCGGCACCGGCAGCTTGAGCTTTGCCTTCTTGATCCCACGAGCCCCGAGGAACCAGTCGAACATGGTCTCGTAGGTGACGACCTCAGGCCCGCCTAGCTCGACGATGTGGCCCAAGAGCTCCGGCTTGGCCACCGTTTCGACGATGCACCGGGCCGCGTCGTCGCGGAGGATCGGCTGCAGCTTCGCCTGGCCGCTGCCGGGGATGACAGCGAATGGACCGATGAGCGCGCGCTCGAAGTCGTTGAGGATTCCGCCTTCCTCAGCAAGCACAAACGAGAAGCGCAGGATCGTGCCTGCCACGCCGGTCTTGGCAAGCTCCTGCTCCCCCATCCACCGCG
>VBGP01000009.1:72266-110385 GCA_005880795.1 Chloroflexota bacterium
TGCCCTCCGTCGAGGATCTTGTGGGCGACGCCTCGGCCCACGAAGCCGGTCGAGCCGAGGAGGAGGATTCGTGCCACGGGTCAGAATGCTAGTTCACGCGATACTGAAGGCCAGTGATTGGGTACCTCGCCAGCCCGGCTCCCACTGCTGGTGGAACCTTTTCCAGCCCGATTCTGCTGGGCGTTTTCGCGGTCCTGCTCGGAATCGGAGCGATCTGGGCTGCGCTGCGCAGGCGGCGCGGCAGGATGAGGTACCCGGAGACTTACGCCGGTTCAGGTGGAATCGTCTACACCGTCGTCCAGGTTGGCTGCGGCGCGGTACTGCTGGCCGGCGGCGCGGTCCTCGTAGCGCTGGCACTGATCTTCAAGAGGTAAGTCAGATCACGTTGCGCTCATGAACGAGCGAGCCCTGGCCAAACCGGGTGAACGCAAACGGGCTGATGTCGATCTCGGAGCGGTGCTCCAGCAGCAGCTGGGCCAGCAGGAGCGCAGCCGCCGGCGCTTGCATGAACCCGTGGCCGCTGAAGCCGGCAGCGCACCAGAACCCCTCCAGCTCAGGCACCGGGCCCAGGATCGCCTGGTGGTCCGGCGTCGTCTCGTAAAGGCCTGCCCAGGCGGTCTTGATCCCGGCCGAGGCAAGCGCCGGCGCCCGCCGCGCGGCCTGCTCGAACATCTTCTCCAGGAACTCCCAGTTCACATCCGTCACGTAACCCGGAGGCTCGGTCCGATCGCTCATCCCGATGAGGACCCCATCCCCCTCGGGGTGGAAGTAGAGCGACGTCTGGAAGTCCACAGTCATCGGGCTGTTGCGCGGGACCGCCGGGAACGTACCGGTCACCGCGATGTGCCGGCGGTACGGAAGGACCGGGATTTCCAAACCCGCCATGCGGCCGATCGAGGCTGACCATGCGCCCGCGCAGTTGAAGACCACGCGCGTCGCTATGTCGCCCGCGGAGGTGCGAACCCCCTGGACGCGCCCACCGCCGACGTCGATGCCCACGACCTCCACGCCTTCCTTGAGGCGAGCCCCGCGGCGGCGTGCGGCTGAGGCGTAGCCCGAGGTCACGTCCGCCGGACTGGCGATGCCGTCGGTGGGGCAGTAGGTGCAACCGAGCACGTCGTCGACGTTGAGGACCGGGACCATCTTCGCGGCCTCGGCCGAATCGACCCAGCGCGCCTCGCTCAACCCCAGGCTGTGCCACATCTCCATGTTGTGGCGGAAGTCTTCGACCTGCTGCGGCAGCGTGAGCACGAAAAGGTAGCCGAGCTGCCGAAAGTCCGCGGGGTGCCCCGTCTCCGCCTCGAAGTTTTCGAACAGGCGGACCGACAACCTCTGCAAGCTCACGTTGGCCGGCATCGAGAACTGCTGGCGCACGCCGCCCGCGCATTTTCCGGTCGACTGCGAGCCGAGGGTTTCGCGCTCCAGCAGGATGACGTCCACATCGCGCTTGGCCAGTTGAAAAGCCAGCGCGCAGCCCATGATGCCGCCGCCGGCGATGACTACGTCAGCGCTTTCCACGCAACTCTGATACAGACGCCTCGCGGGCGGCCTTCACCATGCCCCACACCTCGAAGATCATCTTGAGCGCGGCGAGGGTCGTGATATCCCCATTGTCGAATGGCGGCGAGACCTCCACGATGTCGAGACCGACGAGCCGGGCGCTGTGCGTCGCGATCTTCAAGAGGTCCAATGCCTGGCGACTCGACAAGCCTCCCGCCGACGGGATCTCCGTGCCCGGAGCAAACGCCGGGTCGAGGACGTCGATGTCGAACGAGATGTGGACCTCATCGCCGGCCACAGCCTCGGCCAGCTTCCGGGCCGCCCCGCCGGGATCGCGCGCGATCTCCACTGACGGAACCAACAGCATCCGGTTGGCGGCGATGAACTCGAGCTCCTCGGGGTCGTAGTCGCGGCCGCCCGCGATGGCGACGCGCGACGGCTCGATGCCCGAGGCCTCGAGCGCGCGTCGCAGAGCGCAGCCGCAGGTCCAGTGGCCGCCCCGCGAAAAATCGCACAGGTCGGGGTGCGCGTCGACCCACAGCACGCGCAGCCCCGGATGTCTCCGTACCTGCGCAGCCAGGGTCGCGATGGCGGTGCAGTGGTCGCCGCCAAGGACGGTGAGGAAAGCCTCTGGAGGGACCTTGGCCAAACGCTGCATAGGCTCCATCCAGCCGGCCTCGATGTCGCCACCCACGTCCAGGTCGCCGATGTCCTGGACGTGCAGGCCGGTCAGCAAGCGGCCCTCCTCCGTCACCGGCGGCATCACCGCCGAGAGCTGCCGGATCCGCTGCGGCGCCAGCGCGGCGCCCTTTCGGTACACGGCGGAGCCGTCGTAGGGGATGCCCGCCACCACAACGTCTGATGGGTCACCCCCCACCAACCCTCCCCACGGACGAAGCCCGTCGAGGTTCATGGCTTCCTGTGCTCCGGCACCTTGAGGATGCTAAGCGACCCGATCACAAACCAGACCACGAAGACGGCAAAGACCACAGGAAAGCCGCCGGGAAGCCCGAGCAGCCGTGGCCCGGCATTGAACGTGTCGAGGATTGGCCCGCCGATGAAGACGGCGATGATGCCCGCGCCGGCCGTCGCAATGTTCGAGAAGCCCATGTAAAGGCCGCCCTCGTTGGGCGGAATGATGTCCTGGATGAAAGCCCAGTCCACGGAGAAGAAAACCCCAAGTCCGAGCCCGACCACCAGTCCGGTCAGGGTGGCCTGGGCGGCCAGCTCGGGGACCTTCAGGAAGTGACCGAGAGGTGACAGCAAGGCTTCCGGCACCCACCTGTAGTGACTGAAAACGAGGACCAGAGTCCCGGCCGCCCCGAAGAGACCCGCGGCGAAGATGAGCGGCCGGCGTCCGGTGCGGTCGGAGAGCCTTGACGCGGGCCAGGTGATCAGCGCCGCGACGCCGATCGAAAGTCCCAGCAGGGTGGAGGCCGCGATGGTTGTGGCTTTGCGGTCATGTTGAAAGAAGACGTTGTCGAAGTAGAAGAACGCGAAGTTCTGAAGTCCGCCAAAGCCCATGAAGATCAGCAGCCGCGACGCCATGAGCCACCGGAAGTCGCGATTGCGAAACGGAACGCCAAACGTTTTCGACAGCAGCTCACGCCCGCTGCGAAACTGCCCTGCGACCGGAACCGCTCGGTCGGGGACGGCAAGCACGGTCACGAGCATCGTCGTGATCAGGACCACGACGATCGATGCGATCGCCGAGCTGCGCCCGAAATGTGCGAGCAGAAGGCCCGCACCCACCGTACCGCTCGCGATGCCGACCAGGTTGGCAACGCCGTAATACCCGGAGGCCGTGCCACGCTGCGGGACCGGTACCACGTCGGGAAGAAGCCCTTGATAGGGCGCCTGCGCGGTGTTGGACGCCAGCTGCAGCAGGAAGTAGCAGGCGACCAGCCACCAGTAGTTGCCGGCGAGCGCGATGCCGATGAGGAAGAGCAGATCGCCCGCTGTGCCGGCGGCGATGAAAGGACGCCGGCGCCCCCACGGCGTGATGGTGCGGTCCGAAATGCCTCCAACGACCGGCTGCCACAGGATCGCGACCAGCGTCCCGAGAGACTTGAGAAAGCTCGCGGCCAGGCCTTCGTGGGCGCGGCCGACGAACTGAATGATCATGTCCGGCAGGATCAGGGCCGTGAGGCTGTTCCACAGGTACCCGATCGCGACCCAGTAGAGCGACAGGATGATGAAATCGAGGTGGTTCAGCCGTTTTTGCGGCGCGGCAATCGCCGCGGAAGAAATCAATCGGGCTGGTAAGGCGGCAGCGACTTCTTGACCGGACGGTCTTCGCGATAGCCGAGCGCGTACTCGCCCTGCAGGATCGTGTGCACCTCACGCGTGCCCTCGTAGATGATCGGAGCGCGGGCGTTGCGCAAAAAACGCTCGACTGGATATTCCGCCGAATAGCCGTACGCGCCGTGCACCTCGATGGCGTCGTGCGCCGCGTTGAATGCGGCATCTGTGGCGTACTGCTTCGCCATCGAGACCTGCCGGGTGTGACGCGCACCGATGTTTTTCATCCACGCGACCTTGAAATAGAGAAGCCGGCAGATCTCGTAGTCGCGTGACATCCGCGCGATCATCTGCTGTACAAGCTGGTAACGGCCGATCTCCTGGCCGAAGGTCTTGCGCTCGCGCGCGTATTTGACCGAAGCATCGACGCATGCGCGAACCGTGCCGGTCGCGCCGGCAGCAACTGTGTAGCGGCCGTTGTCGAGGCAGCTCATCGCGATCTTGAAGCCATCGCCCTCGTCACCGATCCGGTTGGCTTCCGGAACTTCGACATCGCTCATGAAGATCGAGCCCACGTCGCCGGCGCGAATGCCGAGGCGGTCCTCGATGGGCTCGGTGCGCAAGGCCTTGCCGCACGCGTCGCGGTCGAGCATGAAAGCCGACACTCCCTTGCCCCCGGCTTTCGAGTCGGTCTTCGCGAAGACCAGCAGAAAGTCGGCGGTGTCCGCGTCGGAAACCCATACCTTCTGGCCGTTGAGCACGTAACCGTCACCGCGACGTCGCGCGGTCGCCTGCATGGATGCCACATCCGAGCCGGCGTTTGGTTCCGTCAGCCCGTAGCACGCAAGCTTCTTCCCCGAAGCCATCGGCACGAGCCACTGCTGCTTCTGCTCTTCAGTGCCCCAGGTGTACAGACCCATCCCAACCAGCCCGACGTGAACCGAGAGCACCGTCCGATACACGGTGTCGACGTACTCGAGCTCTTCGCACACCAGGCCAAGGGCCAGATAGTCGAGGCCATGGCCGCCGTAGCGCTGCGGGAAGCAAACCCCGGGAAGGCCGAGAGAGGCCAGCTTGGCGAAGATCTCCGGGTCGTGGCGACCGGCGCGGTCGTTGGCCGCGATCTGGGGCGCAAATTCACGGGCGCAGAAGTCGCGAACCGCCGCCACCAGCTGCTCCTGGTCGGAGCTCAGCGCGAGATCGAGCACGGGACTAAGTTACTTCGTCGGCGAAGGTGTCGCGCAGGCGACAGGCGAAGGACTTGCCTTCGGGGTCGGGGTGGCCTTCGGCGTCGGGGACGGGCAGGGGGGCGCGGGAGTCGTTGACGGCAGGGCCTTCAGGTCGTTGGGCCCGACGCGGCCGATCAGGGGCAGGTGCTGGCCGAAACGAAGGATGAACGGCACCGTCCTCGAGCCGTGCAGCTGCGGCTGGACGAAGTCGCTGTAGATCTGCTGCAGCTGGTGGATGCCGGCCACAGAGTCGATTCGGGCACCGCCGCTCTTGGATGCCTGAGTCTTGAGCGTTGCGAGGTCTGACTTCGAGACCATCGCGGCGGTGATCGGGTTGGACAGGATCTCGTTCTCGAGCTGGTTGACCTGGCTCAAGGTCAGGCTGGCGCTCTTGAGCGCGGGTTGGAAAGCGTTGTCGAGGGTGACCAACGCCGACGCGGCCAGATAGACCACGACGAGGGTCACCACCAGGTGGACGAAGACGCCCAGCAGCCCATCCACCCCACGGATCGCCTCCATGCGGTGGAACGCGCCCCCGATCGCTCCCCCGATCGCACCCAGGACAACGGCGAGGATCAGGGCCACGAACACGCTCAGCACCGGGGTGAGGTGGAGCAGTTTCTGCATCTCGGTCGTGTACTGGTCGTGGAACCGGAAGATGGCCAACAAGGTGCCGAAGAAAAAGATCTCGGCCATCAAGGGCTGGATGACGCCGCGCTGGTAACCGGTGATGAGCGCGATCACCAGGACCAGGACGATGAAGATGTCGATGATCACGGGCGCGGGCCATTCTAGTTGACGGGCCCTTGAACTCCGCCGCGCAAGGCTGCGCGTTCGGTCAAACGGGCTGGGTTCGGTTAGACTCGGAGCGCTCTTGGCCCGAACGATCGCCGTCGCGATGCAGAAGGGCGGGGTTGGCAAGACCACCACCGCCGTGAACCTGGGCGCCGCGCTCGCCGAGCAAGGCCAGCGGGTGCTGCTCATCGACCTGGACGCGCAGGGCCACCTGACGCTCTACATGAAGCCGTCCGGCGAGCTCGAGAAGACGATCTACCACCTGCTTGTCGATCCCGAGACGACCGTGACCGACGTGGTGCAGGAGGCTCCCCAGATGGGCGTCCACTACATTCCCGCGGACATCGAGCTGGCCGGCGCCGAAAACCAGCTGATCAACGAGATCGGTCGCGAGAGCATCCTGCGCGACAAGCTCGAGCCGGCGCAGAAGCGCTACGACTTCATCATCATCGACTGCCCGCCATCGCTCGACCTGATCGTGATCAATGCTCTCGTCGCGGCCGACGAGGTGCTCGTCCCTCTGCAAGCTGAGTTTCTCGCCCTCAAAGGTATGCAGGAGCTGCTCGTGACGATGGAGCGCGTGAAGCGAAGGCTCAACCCGCGCCTGGAGCTGATCGGCATCCTCCCCACGCTGTACAAGCAGCGCGCACTTCACTCCCAAGAAGTCCTTGCCGCGGTTCGCGAGAAATACGGCAGCAAGGTGTACGACTTTTGGGTCACCGACTCGATTCGTTTCGCGGAGACTCCGCTGGCGGGCCAATCGATCCTGACTTACGCAAAGGAGTCGGACGGGGCGAAGGCTTATCGATTGTTGGCGACGGCTGTGATTCAAAACCACCGGGTCCAGGATTAGAGGAACAAGGAAAGCGATGCCAAATTTCAAGCGAGTTGCATTGGTCGGATCTGAGGAGCTGTTTCGACCGACCCGCCCGCAAGTCATCACGGACACCGACGACGTGATCAGGGATGCCGTGGACCGACCCGGGCACATGAAGGAGGAGCTCGTCCTGAAGACGCTCAACTTCACTCCCGAAGAGATCGAGCTTCTCCTCGACGCGGTGCAGATCGCGAAGTACCCAGACCGTCCACGTGCCAAGCCGGCCCTGGACCGCTTCGACTACCTGGACGCGCTGCGCCTGAAAATCCAAACGGTGGCAGACCAATAAAAAAAGTCTCCTCCCCATTCATGGGGAGGTGGCCCGTAGGGCCGGAGGGGCTGACCTAATCCCAAAAAGGCCGTGACCGGAGGGACTGACTCAAACCCCTCAAAGCCGCAGCCGCCTAATACCGCTTTTTAGCTCGCCGCCGGAAGTAGCCGTAGACCCAGAAGCTGCAGACCACCAAGAGCCCGATCGAAAACCCAATCACCGCCGGGCGCTCCACTACTGTAGATACTGACCTGTGAGCAAGCTCTCCATCGTCAAGGTCAAGCTAGACCGCGACGTGAACTGCTACATCGTCTCGTGCGCCACCACCAAGGAAGCAGTCGTGATCGATCCGGGGCAGCCGGCCGATAAGATCGTCGAACTGACTGCGGGATTGACCGTCAAGCACATCCTTGCGACGCATGGACATCCCGGCCACGTCGGCGGCAAGGATGAGGTCAAAGAGGTCACCGGCGGCCAGACCGGCATCCACTCCGCCGATGCCAAGCAGTTCCTGAGATCCGCCGACCACTACCTCCTCGACGGTGACGAGCTGGACTTCGGCGAGTTCAAGCTCCAGGTCCTGCACACCCCCGGCCACACGCCGGGCAGCGTTTGCTTCGTGGTCGCCAACCACGCGTTCGTCGGCGACACCATCCTGGCGGGCGGGATCGGCCGGCAGACGCCGGAGACCGACCTCCGCCGGCAGATGATGAGCATCGGAACCAAGCTGCTCCGGCTGCCCCCCAGCACCGCTCTCTATCCGGGGCACGGGCCCGCGACTAGCCTCGAACGCGAGCTGGCGCAGAACCCGATCTTCAGAGGCAGCGGCGCGCGGGTCTAGAGCGCGATCGTCAGGGCGGGCTGACCAGGCTCAATAAGATCTTCGTCACGGCGACGTCGTTGTCGATCGCAAGCGTGCCGGTGACGCGCGAATTGCTCTTGCGGGTGAGCGTAGCCGCGAATGCGCCCGGGGCATTGCTGGTCACGTTGAGCGTCCAATCGCCCTGGTTGAACTGCTTTGGGAATGAGGCCTGCACCTTGGTTGTCGCATCCGCGCTCTCCCATTCCATGCCCCACGCCACCTCATCGGTTGAGGTGAAGGAAGCAGCGGCCGTCAACCTGCTGTTGGCGTAGATCGGCATGTCAGCTGGAAATCCCGCGGGCATCGGCACCTGGGCGTCGAGCGCTCCCGACGCTCGGGCTAGCGGCGATCCTACCGGGCTGCCACTCGGCGCCGGCGAGGCGGCAGCTTTGCTGCCGATGCCGGGAACATTCGAGCAGGCGGTCCCCAGCAGCAGCACAGCAACGGCTGCAACCCACAACCGCGATGCAGTGCGTAGGTCCATCCTCAGATCAACGCGCGACAAGCGCCGGGCGGACCATCCGTCCCCGTGGCTTGCCGCCCCTGGTCACCGGTTCACCGCGTAGGTAGACCTCGTCGATCGCGAAGTCGAACTCGTGGTCGTTCAGGGCTCCATGGCGCTGGCGTGAGCGCATGTCCTCCGGCCGGACGCGAGTGCGCATCTTGGGATCGACGATCACGAGGTCGGCGTCGAACCCGGGCGCGATGCACCCCTTGCTCTCCTCGAGGCCCGCGAACTCCGCTGGGGCCCGGCTGACCCACTGAGGCGCCAGCCAGACGTCGCCCAGGTCTTTGGCCAGCTGCAGACAGCTCAGGTACAGCGTCTGCACGCCGGGGCTGCCGGCCGGGACCTCCTCGAACGAGAGCGACTTCTCCTCGTCCGTATGCGGCGCATGGTCCGTGCTGACCATGCCGATCACGCCCCGCTTGAGGCCGTCGACAAGCGCTGCGCGGTCGGCCGCGGTGCGGACAGGTGGAAGCATCTTCATGGCCGTCCCCACACGGTCGAAGTCGTCAGCGGTCAGCAGAAGGAACTGGGGGCATGTTTCCAGGGTCAGCGCGGTTCCCGCCCGGATCGCGTCTTCGGCTGCTTTCAGTCCCACCGCGCTCGATAGATGCGCCACGTGCAGGTTGGCGCCCGCGTCCCTGGCGACCGCCGCGGCGGCCGAGATCGCGACTGCCTCCGCGTCAGGCGGTCGGGAATCGAGCAGGTCGGTGTAGGTGAGCACGGGCCGCCGAAAGGCGGTCAGGATGGTCGGGTCTTCGGCGTGGATCGCCAAGGGAAGTCCGAGGCGCGCCACCACGGGTGCGAGGCGAGATAGGGTTCCATAGTCGGCCGGGGGCTCCAGGTCCGGGTCGTCATCGCCGGGCGAGTAGAGGACCTGCTTGCGGCTCAGGCTGAACGAGTAGGCCAGGTAGGCCTTGAAACCGATCGCGCCGGCCTCGGCCATGCTCTCGAGCTGCTCCGGCGTGGTGCTCGAGCGGATCAGGCCCCACAGCCCAAAGTCGACGTGCGCCTTGCTGCGGGCCAGAGCGGACTTGGACTCCAGGACTCCCGCGCTGTCGACGGCAGGAACCGTGTTCGGCATGTCGAGCACGACAGTCACTCCACCGGCCGCCGCCGCGGCGGTGAGCGTGCCGAAATCCTCCTTTTCCGGGAAGCCGGGGTCGCGGCTGTGGACGTGCACGTCGACCGCCCCGGGCAAGACGTACTTGCCGCGCGCGTCCACCTCGGTCCCTTCCGCGGTCAGCGCAAGACCAGGCTCAACCTTGGTGACGACGCCGTCGCTGACCAGCACGTCTGCCTTACGCGGGCCGGCCGGCACGTACACCGTCCCGTTGCGGATCAAGAGCTCAGTCAAGTTCGAGGTCTTGAATCCGGAACAGGGGCGAGTACGGGATGCGAGCAGCGCGGATGTTGTCTTCCCCTCCTTCGCCTCGGTCGAGCACGACTACCAGGTGGATCACGTCGAGGCCGGCGTCGCGCAGCACCTGGATCGAGCGGAGAGAGTCGCCGCCCGTCGTCACGACGTCTTCGATCACGGTGGTGCGTTCGCCGGCCACGAAACGTCCTTCGATCTGCTTGCTCGTCCCGTAACCCTTCGGCTCCTTGCGCACGAGCAACAGCGGGAGCCCGCACTCCATCGAGACCGCTCCACCGAGCAGCACGGCGCCCAGCTCGGGCGCGGCAAGTCGCTGCGTCTCCTTCGGCACGAGCTCCGCGAGGCGGCCACCGAGACGCTTGAGCAGCTCTGGTTCGGTCTCGAAAAGAAATTTGTCGAAGTAGCGATTCGACCGCTTGCCCGAGCGCAAAACGAAATCGCCTTTGAGGTATGAAACCCGGACCAGATCGCGCGCGAGATCCTTGAGGTCGGCGATCACGCCTTCAATCTAAAAGATCCAGCGCCGTCTGCGCGGCCGGGTTCATCCCGGCCGCAACTTTGTCCTCTTCGTCGCCAGGCCGGGCGAGCCACTCGAAGGGAGGGTTCTCACAAGGGAACCGTAGGTTCCCGTGTGCTTTTCAATCTAATGGATAGAAGCAGGCTGCCCGGTGTTCGTCTCCGTAGGATTCGAGAGGAGGCACCTCCTCGGCGCAATGCTCTTGGGCACGCGGACACCGAGTGCGAAAACGGCATCCCGAGGGAGGGTTGATAGGCGAAGCCACATCGCCCTGCAGGATCGTCCGCTCCCGTCTCAGCTCGATGACGGGATCGGGGATCGGAATCGCCGACAGGAGGGACGCCGTGTAGGGATGCCTCGGTCGTCGGTAGAGCTGGCTCCCGCCCGCGACCTCCATGATCTTGCCGAGATACATCACGGCGATGCGGTTGGAGATGTGCTTGACGACCGACAGGTCGTGCGCGATGAACAGATAGGTGAGGTTGAACTTCGATTGCAGCCTCTCGAGCAGGTTGATGATCTGCGCCTGGATCGACACGTCGAGTGCGGAGATGGGCTCGTCGCACACGATGAAGCTGGGCTCGACCGCCAGCGCTCGTGCGATGCCGATGCGCTGCCGCTGGCCGCCGGAAAACTCATGGGGGTAGCGGTCGACGAAGCGGGGGTTCAGGCCCACTACGCGGAGCAGCTCCTGGATCCGGTCCTGCCGCTCCTTTCCCTTCGCGAGGTGGTGGACGTCGATCGGCTCGCCGACGATGTCTCCCACGGTCTGCCGCGGGTCGAGCGACGCGTAAGGGTCTTGAAAGATCATCGCCATGTCGCGGCGCAGGGCGCGAAGACGCTCGCCGCGCAGGTGGCTGATGTCGCTGCCCTTGAAAAGGATCTTGCCGCCGGTCGGCTCGAGGAGGCGGATCACTGCGCGGCCCAGGGTCGATTTGCCGCAGCCCGACTCGCCGACCAGGCCGACCGTTTCCCCGGTCTTGATCTCGAGGTCGACGCCGTCGACCGCGTGCACGTGGCCGACAACCCGCTGGAGGACGCCGGACGAGACCGAGAACCACACCTTGAGGTCGCTGACCTCGAGCAGCGGGTCCGCCGTCGTCCACGCTCGGCTCAGCGGCTTGACCGCGGATTCAGGCACCTTTGAGCTCAGTACCTGCCTGCGTGACCCAGCACGCCGACAGTTGCGTATCGCCGACCCGCTGCAGAGCGGGAACATCTCGCGAGCATTTTTCGATCTTGAAGGCGCAGCGCGGATGGAACGCGCAGCCGGACGGCAGGTCGACCAGGTTGGGAGGCAGGCCGTCGATCGGCTTGAGCGGCTCGTGGCGCTCGGCGTCGAGACGCGGTATCGAGCGCAGCAGCGCCCAGGTGTAGGGGTGTTTGGGATGCGCGAAGACGTCGGTCGTCGGCCCGGCCTCGACGATACGGCCTGCGTACATCACGATGATCCGCTTGCACATGCCCGCGACCACACCGAGGTTGTGGGTGATCAGGATCGTCGCGGTGCCGAACTCCTGGTTGACGTGGCGCAGCAGGTCGAGGATCTGGGCCTGGATCGTCACGTCGAGCGCAGTCGTCGGCTCGTCGGCGATGAGCACTTCGGGTGTGGTCGTCAATCCCATCGCGATCATCACGCGCTGGCGCATGCCGCCTGAAAACTGGTGGGGATAATCCTCGGCGCGGTCGACGGCTGAAGGTATCCCGACTTTTCCGAGCATGTTGATGGCGGACGTAAGCGACTTCTTCGCGTTCCATCCGTGATGAAGCCGAAGTGGTTCGGCGACCTGCCACCCGGTGCGAAAGACCGGGTTGAGCGAGGTCATCGGGTCCTGGAAGATCATCGCGATCTCTCTACCTCGCACCTCCCGCATCTCGGCCTCGGTGGCTTTGGTCAGGTCCTCACCCTTGAACATCACGCGACCGCTCTTGATCAGGCCCGGCCGCTGCAGCCGCATGATGCTCAGCGCGGTGACGGACTTGCCGCAGCCCGATTCGCCCACGATGCCAAGCGTTTCGCCCGGGTGGAGCTCGAACGAGACGCCGTCGACGGCCTTGACCCAGCCTTCTTTTGTCGAGAAGACCGTGTGCAGATCCTGAACCTCGAGCAGTGGCTGGGTCACCTGAGGCTCGTTACTTCAGTCGCGGGTCGAAGGCGTCGCGGATGGCGTTACCGAAAACGTTGGAGGCGAGCACCGTTACGAAGATCAGTAAGCCGGGAAAGTTCACGAGCCAGATCGAGTGGAAGAAATAACTCTCCGCGTTGGTCAGCTGATTGCCCCAGCTCGGAGTTGGTGGCTGGATACCGAGGCCCAGAAAATCGAGCGCCGCCTCGATCAGGATGATCTGGCCGACGCCGAGGCTTGCCGCGACGATCAAGACCGGCAGCACGTTCGGAAGCAGGTGCCGGAGCATCAGGCGCAGGTGCCGCGCTCCGATCGACCGCGTGGCGAGGATGAAATCGCGCTGCTTGACCGACAGCACCTCGCCGCGCACAAGGCGTGCGACCTGTCCCCAGCCGACCGACGCGATGATCAGCGCAAGGCTGACGGGGGTCGGCCGGAAGAGGATCGACATCAAGATGAAAAGGAAGATCGCCGGGATGGCGAGCACGGTGTCCACCAGGCGCATCAGCAAGTCGTCCAGCCAGCCGCCGTAGTAGCCGGCCATCATGCCGACCGCGGTCCCGACCGTCAGTGATACCGCGACGGTGAGAAGCGCAACCCCGAGGGTCACGCGCGCGCCCCAGATGAGGCGGGTCAGCGTGTCCCGGCCCAGCTCGTCGGTGCCGAGGAGGTGCTTTCCGCCAGGCGGACTGAACGTCTGGCTCAGGTCGATCGTCTGAGGTTGGAAGTGGGTCAGAACCGCGGAGAAGACAGGTGCAAGGATCGCGATCAGAGCAAAAATCAGGATCAGGATCCCAGCGGCCATTCCGATGCGATTCGCCCGCAGGCGCTCCCAAGACTCGTTCCAGTAGCTCTGCGCCGGACGGGTGGAGGCCCCCTCGATTGCCGCACCCGGCATGTCCAGCTCGGCGACACGGCTCGGGCCGATCATTTGGGGCCCCCGCAAAATCGCAGATCTTGTGGGGTTCTCATGAATATCGAATCCGAGGATCGAGCACGCCGTACAGCAGGTCGGCGAGCAGGTTGCCGGCGATGACGAGCATCGTGGCGAAGAACGTCACCCCCATCACGGTCGTGTAGTCGTACTGCAGGGCGCGCTCGAAGGCGAGCTTGCCGATTCCGGGCCAGCCGAACACGACCTCGACCACCAGGCCGCCGCTGACCAGGCCTGGCAGCTCGAGACCGATCAACGTGACCAGCGGGATGAGCGCGTTGCGCAAGCCGTGCAGGTACACGACGCGCCGCTCGCTCATGCCCTTGGCGCGCGCGGTGCGGATGTAGTCCTGGGACAGCACCTCGAGCATGCTCGAGCGGATGAACCGCGACCAGGTGGACATGTAGAAGAAGGACAGCACGGTGGCGGGGAGGATCAGGTGCTCGACACGATCGATGAAGTCACCGCCGTTCACGGCGCTGTATGCGCCGCTCGAGGGCAGCCAGGGCAGGCCGTGCTGCTCGAGGGTGACGGAGAAGATGAGGATCAGGATCAGCCCCATCCAGAATTGGGGCACCGCGAAGCCGGCGACCGATACGACCGTCAGAGTGTGGTCGGCCTTGCTGCCGTGGCGCAGGGCCCCGATCACACCGACAGGGATCGCGATGACGATGCCGATCAGGATCGCCGTGCCGGTTAGCTCGAGGGTGTTGGGCAGCCGGTCGAGGATGTGGCTCATGACCGTGCTCCCGTCGATCATCGACCGCCCGAAGTCGCCATGGACGACGCCCCAGATCCACGTCAGGTACCAGATGTAGAAGGGCCGGTCGAGCCCGAGGTCAGCCCGCAGCCGGGCAATGTCCTCCGGCCGCAGCGCCGGGTTCAGGTCGATGCCTGGCACATAGGTGCCGCGGGTGCGGTCCATCAGCACGAGCGTGATCAGCGTCACGCCCAGCACGACGACGAGGGAGGCGAGGAACCGCCGGGCCACGTACTTCGCGAGCATCAGCTCTTAGATGTAAAGCCCGGCGGCTCTTGGATTACCTCCGTTCGAACTACTTGCCATCCGTGACCCACACGCCGTGGTTCCACGGCCGCTGCGCGAACTGGTTGAAAGGCCCGAAGTCTGTGCCCTGCACCCTGGTGTTGACGCCATAGATGCCTTTGTTGAAGAGGATCACCGGCGACGGCTGCAGGTCTGACATCAGGTCCTGGAACTGGCCGTAAAGCTGCTTGCGCTTGGTCCTGTCCAGTGTGTTGAGCGCCTGGTCGAGCAGGGTGTCCGCCTGGTCGTTCTTGAAGTCCGCACCGTTGAAGCCGCCGGGTACTGCGTTGCGCGAGTGATACAGCGGCGAGACGTCGGGGTCGGCGCTCCAGTTGAAGCCGACGAGGAACAGGTCGAAGGTCCGGATGCTGACGATCTGGCTGACCAGCTGGGGGAATTGAATCAGCGAAGGGGTCGCCTCGACGCCGATGTCGTGCCACGCCTGCTGCATCACGGTGAGCATCGACTCGCGCTGCTTGTTGCCGGCGTTGGTGATCATCGTGAACTTGAGTTTGAGGCCGTTCTTGGCGCGGATACCATCGGAGCCCTTGGCCCAGCCTGCGCCCTCGAGCAGCGACTCGGCCTTCGCCTTGTCGAAGCCCACGACGACCTGTGGCTTGTCCTTGTAGGCCCACGAAATGGGCGGCTCGACCGAGTTGGCGACCTGGCCGTGGCCGAAGAAGACGGCCGTGACGATCGACTGGCGGTCCAGCGCGTACAGCAGAGCCTGTCGCACGGCTTTGTCCTGGAACAAGGGGCCCGCCGGCTTGGTAGGGTCGAGCTGGTAGGCGTAGAACGTGAAGGTCGGCACGCCGAACTCGCTCATCGCCACCGTCGAGGTCGTCCGGAGCGCGTCGAACTGGCCTGGGTCGACCGGGCCGATGTCGATCTCCCCTGTCTTCAGCTGGTTGGTGACCGCCACAGAGTCCGGCAGCACCTTGTAGATCCACTGGTCCAGGTAGGGGGCGCCGGCCCAGTAGTTGTCGTTGCGCGCCATCGTGACCTGCTGGCCCTTTTCCCAGCTGACGAACTTGAAAGCGCCGCTGGTCACTGAAGGAGCCGTGTTGAAGTCGGCGGTGTTGATCGCCTTGGCGCTCAGGCTGCCGAGCACGTGCTTGGGCAGGATCCCGTACAGGCCGTGGCTGGCCAGGAAGGGCGCGAACACCTGGGTCGTCTTGATGACCACAGTCAGCGGGTCGGGGGTGTCGATGCTGGCGATGTACTTCGAGAGGTCGCCGCGCCGGGGCGAGGCCACATCCGCGTACTGCGGGTCGTAGGCGAGCTGGTAGGTGAACTTGACGTCATCGGAGGTGATGGGCTGTCCGTCCGAGAACTTGAGGTTCGGCCGAAGCTTGAAGGTGTAGGTGAGGCCATCGGCCGACTGCTTGGGCAGATCCGCGGCCAAGGCCGGGATCAGGTCGCCACTCTTCTTGTAGTTGAGGAGCCCGTCGAACATCAGGCCGATGACCTGGTTGCTGGCGGTGTCACTGCTGAGCATGGAGTTGAGCGTGCGGATGTCGCTGAAGTTGCCTTCCACGACATGCCCGCCCTTCTTGGCGGTCGTGGTGGTGGTGTTGGGGTTCCCGGCGCACGCATCCAGGAACTCGACCGCCCCACCCAGGAACGCCATGTAGGCGGCCGCGCCACCAGCTCGTTTTAGAAAATCACGCCTCGACCAGGCTTCGAGAAACTTCTCGAACTGCTCGAAACCCTTGTCGTCGGCTACCTCGTCTCGGCTCATCTGCGTCCTCCCCTGCTGGTGCGCCCTCCTGCCAGGCGCTTCAATTCCCCGCGATGATTATGAAGTCTTGTGTCAATCGGTCAAAAAAGAAGTTGGATGGCCTCCAAAGTAGCGATAGGCATCGCCCGTGTGGTGCTCCACCTGCCTGAGTCCGGCTCCCTCAAGTCGAAACGCCAGGTCGTGAGCGGTTTGCTGCGCCGGCTGCGCCAGGAGCTGAAGGTGGCGGCGGCCGAGGTGGGCGAGCTGGACCGCTGGCAGCTGGCCGAGCTGGCGGTCGCCACGGTCAGCGGCGACGGGCGGCAGGCCGACAGGGTGCTGGCGGCCGCCCTGTCCTTTATCGAAGCCAACAGCGACGGGGCGCAGATCACGGACGTCTCGACGGAGCTGGTTCAGCTTTGAAGGCGGTCGAGAGCCTGGTCGAAGAGTTCGAGGAGAGCCTGCCCTTCCAGCTCGATCCTTTCCAGCGCGAGGCGATCGACAAGCTGGAGCGCGGGCGGGGCGGCGTGCTGGTGAGCGCCCCCACCTCGAGTGGCAAGACGATCGTGGCCGAGTACGCGATCTTTCGCGCGCTCAAGGACAAGGCCAAAGTCCTGTACACGACGCCGCTCAAAGCGCTGAGCAACCAGAAGTACCACGACTTCGTGCGCGCCTACGGCGAGGGAGTGGTCGGCCTGGTCACCGGTGAGAACACGATCAACGACGGGGCGCCTGTCGTGGTGATGACGACGGAGATCCTCCGCAACCTCATCTACGAGGATCCGGCTCGCCTCGATCTCGTCCGCTACGTCGTGCTCGACGAGGTTCACTACATCGACGACTTCCCTCGCGGTTCGGTGTGGGAGGAGATCGTCATCCAGGCCCCGCAGACGATCAAGCTCGTCGGCCTGTCGGCGACAATCGGCAACTACCGGGAGATCGCGGACTGGATGGCGGAGAACCGCGGCGGCATGGAGACCGTGTTCCACGACGTCCGCCCGGTCGAGCTGAAGATGTGGCTTGCGATCAACAACCGCTTCTCCCCGCTCTTCAAGGAAGACGGCGGCATCGACCAGCGGACCTGGAGCAAGGCGGCCCAGGAGGAAGAGGCGTCCTATCGGATCGGCGGGTACAAGAGGCTGCCCTCCAACGACCTCTTGCATGTGGTCGAAGAGCTGCGCCGATTCGACATGCTGCCCGCGATCTACTTCATCTTTTCGCGGCGGGGCTGCCGCGAGGCGCTGCAGCGCTGCGCGTACCACGAGCTCGACCTGACAACGTCCGCGGAGAAGGAGGCGATCGATCGGGTCGCCGCGGAGCGGCTGCAAGGACTGAAGGACCATGACGAAGAGGCGCTGTTTCGGCGCATGGTCGACTCGCGGCTGCTGCGGCGTGGCATGGCAGAGCATCACGCGGGTCTCCTCCCGTACCACAAGGAGATGGTCGAAGAGCTGTTCCAGCGCGGGCTGATCAAGGTCGTCTTCGCAACGGAGACCCTTTCCCTGGGTATCAACATGCCGGCGCGCGGCGTGGTCGTCTCCTCGTTCACCAAATTCGACGGCGTCAACTTCTCTGCCCTGACCACCGGTGAGCTGACGCAGCTCATGGGACGGGCCGGGCGGCGCGGCATCGACGTGATCGGCCACGGCGCGATCCTCAAGGAGGCGGACGTCGAGGTCGGGACGATTTACGAGGTGGCGATGGGGCCGACGCTGGTCGTCGAGTCGAAGTTCCTCCCCAGCTACAACATGGCGCTGAACCTGCTTCGCGTCTACACGCCCGAGGAGGCGGAGGCGCTGATGCAGCGGTCCTTCGGCCAGTTTCAGAAACGGCTGGCCGAAGGGGAGACGGGCGAGCGCCTGAAAAACGTGCGGGAGCAGCTGGCCGACGTCACGCGCATGTGGGACGACCCGCAGGTCTCGATCGAGGATGTGCGCCAGTACTACAAGCTCGAGGACCGCCGCCGTGCGATCCGCATCGAGCTCAGGCGCCTGCGTCGCGAAGGGGGTGCGCAGCGTGGCGGCCGGCGGGGCCGGCCAGGTCGGGCGATGACCTCGACCGCCCGAATCGCCCACCGCCTCGAGGTCGAGGCCAAAGGCCTGCTCGAGCGGCAGCGCAAGCTCAAGGTGGTCCGGTCGCCACAGTTCGGTGAGCTACTGCGCAAGTACGGGGAGATCCGCGCTCTTCAGCAAGAGCTGGAGCGAAGCCAGCGCGAGGTCACGGGCCAGATGGATGAGTACCCGCGCAAGCTGCGCCGCCTGTCGAGGATCCTCGACGAGACCGGGTTCCTGGCCAAGAACAAGCCGACCGACAAGGGTCTTTTCGCAGCTCGCGTGTACGGCGAGAACACGATCCTCGTCACCGAGGCGGTGTGGCTGGGTTGGTTCGAAGGTCTCACCGCCGAAGAGCTTTGCGCGGTGGTGATCATGCTCGCCGCCGAGGACCGCGAGCGGCGGGGCGATCGGCAGGCGCACGGCCCGCGGCGCTATCCCACTCCCGCAATTGCCCAGACCGCGCGGCTGATCCGATCGCTCTACTTCAGGTTCGCGGACATGGAGCGTGACCTCGACGAACCCAACCTGCGCCAGCCGTCGCACGACTACATCGATTTCGCGTACCGGTGGGCGTCGGGCGATCCCCTCGATCGAATCCCTCTTGCAGCCAACGTCGACATCGGCGACGCGATCAAGGCGATGAAGGCCCTGTACTCGCTGCTGCGCCAGCTCGAGTTCGCGCTCCGGCAGGCGAAATCACCGCTGCTCGAGACCACGTCCCGCGCGGTCGCACTGATGGAGCGCGACGTAATCAAAAGGACTTACTGAGCCCCGGTTAGTCCGGACTAACGGTGAATGTCGCCTCGGAGCACCCCGGATAGTCCGGACTATCGGGCATTATGGGAGGGCATGCCCAGGAAGAGGCGCATCCTCGTCACCGGCGTGGCGCGCTGGTGGGGCGCGCTGGTCGTGCAGCGGCTGGTCGACGATCCAGACGTCGCCGAGGTGATCGGCATCGACATCCGCGAGCCGCGCTACGACCTCGGTCGCGCCGACTACCTCAAGCTCGACATCCGCCACTCACTGATCGGCAAGCTGGTGCGCGCGGTCGGCATCGACACCGTCGTGCACACGCTCACGCGCATCGACTCCTTCGACATGGACCCCGCGCGCGCACACGAGATGAACGTCATCGGTACGCTCAACCTCCTCGCCGGTTGTGCGGCGGAAGGCAGCCCCGTGCGGCGTTTCATCCTCAAGTCTTCCGGCCACGTCTATGGCTCTCGCTTCGACCTGCCGACGGGGCTGCGGGAGGACTATCGCCTTGACGTCAACTCGCGTCATCAGTTCGTGCGGGACATCGTCGAGGTCGAGTCGTACGCCAGCGATTTCGCGGTGCGGAACCCCAACATCACCATCCTTGCCCTGCGCTTCGGCAACAGCCTCAACCCCGACGAGCCACAACCGCTGGCTCGCTACCTGGACCTGGAGGTGGTGCCGACTGTGATCGGCTACGACCCACCGATCCAGCTCATCCACCGCGACGACTGCATCGAAGCGATGGTGCTCGCGACCAAGCGAGGACCGGGCGGTGCGTACAACATCGCGCCGGCCGGGAACGAGCCGCTGTCGACACTCCTGGATGCGGCCGGCAAGCTGCACGCTCCGCTGCTCCCTCCCTTCGGACTCGGCGCCGCCGCGTTCGCGATCCGCCAGGCGGGCATCGCTTTCCTGTCGCCGCAGCTGCTCGACCTGCTGCGTTGGGGCCGGACTCTTTCCACTGCCAAGGCAGCCCGCGAGCTGGGTTTCCGCGCCGCCCGTGACACCCGCGCGGCGTTCGAAGACTTCATCCAGCAGCGACGCGTGCTGCGGTACGAGCCTGACCGGCACGCCTACCAGTACGAGAAGGAGCTCGAGGATTTCATCCACAGCCGGCAGCTGGCGTCGGCCAACGGCGAGGGGGAGGTCGAGGTCGACGGTTTGGCGGCCGAGGGCTCGGCCGACGCTAAATCTCCCCGCCGCCGCCCCCGTCGACGACAAGCACCTCACCGTTCACGTAGCTAGCGGCGTCTGAGGCGAGGAAGAGCACGGCGGCGGCCACCTCCTCGGGCACCCCGATACGGCCCATCGGGTTCTGGGATAGAACCCGGTCGAGGATCTCCGGGTTGCCCCAGAGCGCCTCAGCAAATCGGGTCTTGATCACGCCCGGCGCGACCGCGTTGACGCGCACCTTCCCACCCAGCTCGCGGGCCAGCTGGCGGGTGAGCATGATCACGCCCGCCTTGGTCACGTTGTAGATTCCAAGTCCAATCCCCGGTCGGAGCCCGCCGATGCTGGCGACGTTGACGATCGAGCCGCCATGTGTCTCCATGGAAGCTCCGTAGACGAGCTTGGTGAGGACGAAGACCCCTCGCAGGTTGACCTCGAAGGTCTTGTCCCAGGCCGCGAGCTCAGCGCCGACGACCGGGCCGAAGTAGGGGTTGGTGGCCGCGTTGTTGACCAGGATGTCGATCCTGGAGAACCGCTCGATCACGGCCTGGACAAGGCGCTCCAGATCCTCCGGCTTCCCAGCGTGGGCTGCCAGGGGCGTCGCCCTCTCCCCGTACTTGGCGTTGATCCGCTCGGCCTCGGCGTCCAGGTCCGCTTGCTTGCGGCTGGACAGCACGACCTGGGCGCCATGCTCGCCGAGGATCTCGGCGATCGCGCTGCCGATACCCCGGCTGGCTCCCGTGACAAGCGCGACGCGCCCAGAGAGGTCGAAAAGGGAGCCCGCCGGCACGACTGATACGATACCCGCCACTTAATTCACATTTCGTCTAGGGGTTAGATGGCGATAACCGGCAAGGCAGCCGAGGACATCCTCGAGCGTATTTTCCAGCCCACCACCAAGCCGAGCGCCCGCGACCAGGCGGAGGAAACCCTGCGCCATCCCAAGCGCATCGTCTATGTCGCGATGTCGAACAAGAGCTTCTACTGGCGGGCGCACATCCAGAAGTTCGTCCTCGACTCGGGGTTGGTGCCGGTCAGCCCGTTCATGCTCTTCGACTACTACTTGATGCACACCGTCTCCAAGGAGGTGGTCCGCGAGGCGATGAACAACCTGCTGGCCCGCAGCGACGAGGTGTGGGTCTTTGGGCGGCTTTCGCTTGGGGTCAAGGTCCAGGTGGGAATCGCCAAACGCATGAGCAAGGCCGTCCGCTACTTCGACATCAGCGACCTACCAGTGGCCGTGATGCCAATCAGCGAAGAGACGGCGCAGGAAGAATTAAGAGACTGAGCGCGAGCGAGGGGGGCGCGTGCCGGTTGTTCGCCGGTACCACGCGTCCGGGTTGCCCAACTCACTGAGCGTCGGCATCGAGTCGGGCCCGTCCCAAACCCGGTTGAGCACCGCAAGGCCGTGCTTCTCGAACACGGCCTGGCAGAACGCCTCCCCGCGCTGGTACTGCTGCAGCTTCAGATCCAGACCGGTGAGCTTCCAGATCAGCACCTCGAGCGCGCTCTTGCCCGAGCTGCGCTCGCGGTAGGCCTTCTCGAGCTGGTCGAATCCAGGAAGCAGCTTGCTGCCAAGCCGGTTCATGACCAGATTGCTGTAACCCTCGACAACAGACATCGTCCCCTGCACCTGCCGCATGACCTTCCACTGCGCGGGGAGCACGCCGGCGAACGCCGCGAAGCGCGTCACCGCCGGTCCTTTGTTGGTGACGGACTCGATGAGCCGCTTCATCGACTCCTCCATGTACGGGCGCAGCCAGGGATGCGCCGCGAACTGCCAGGCGTGGGTCATCTCGTGGAGGATCAGCCAGCGGCGCAGGTCGTCGTCCGGCAGGTTCGCGCGAAGCTGCCACTCCGCGACGTTCGTCTCCACCAGGTAAAGGCCCTCACCGCCGATGGGTTCGGCGCCGAGAAGCTGCGGGTCGTATTGGCCGAGGACCCGGCGGGCGAGAAAGGCGAGCATGTAGGCGACATAGCGATTGACCCCGGCGCGGCCGACCTCCACGATCAGCGAGTTCGGCATCCGTCCGGTCTCCAGCACCGGGTCGACGACCCGTCGCAGGATGCCAAGGTTGAGGTCGAGCCAGCCCTCTCGGTCTAGTGCCTGGAACGCCGGCATCATGTTTCCCTTCGGCAGCGGGCCGACGAAGTTCAGGAGCGGCTTCTCGAGCTTGCCGGCCAGCAATCGATAGCCATTTGCGGCTGCCGCCAGAGGGGCCCGATCGAGGGTCGGTTTGTCAAGTCGTGACGCGGCGGTCCGGCGCACCTCTTCCCAGTCCAGGAGGAGGGTGGTACCTCCCCGCGGCCTGACCGCCTCGGCCACTGCAGCGGTCGCCAATCCGAGCAAAACGCCATACATCGCGGTCCGGCCGTATCGCCTCATCGCCATCCAGCGTACGAGTGTCGATGGCTCAAACTTGCCCGGAAGTGGTTCCGGCGGATTACCAGCCCTTCTTCACCGCGAGTGTGGCCGCAAGCGCGGCCCTCATCGGGCTGCTCTTCGTTTCGATCTCGATCGCGCCCGAGCGTGTCTTCGGAGCGAAGGCCGAATCGGGCCGCCAGGCCCAGGCTCTGAGCTCTTTCACCGCGCTGACCAACGTCTTCTTCATCTCATTCGCGAGCCTGATCCCGAAGATCCCGATTGGACCAGTGGTAGCAGTAGTCGCGATCCCGGCGATTCTGCAAACCCTCGGGGTCCTGTTGCTCCTCCCCCAGTGGCGAGCGGATCACACCGTGCGGCGCGGCCTTTTCCTCTTCTTGATCAGCTTTGGAATCTACGGTTTCGAAATTTCGGTCGGCATCCAGCTTTGGTTGGGATCGTCCAATGGCGGGGCTATGACCGCGCTCCTCGAGCTCCTGCTGGGCGCATATGCGATCGGCCTGGGCCGAGCGTGGGAGCTCCTCGGTGCGCGCCGGCTTGGATGGACCGGATGGATCGGGCTGATCAGCGACGCCTTCCGTCGCGCGCGGCAGACCAAGCCGGGCCAACAAGAACCGCCGAGCGCGAAGACCTAGTAGATGTAGGGCCAGTGGCGGTTTCGCTTGAAGACGACCTTGCAGCCGTCGCAGCGAAACACGATCTGGACGTGCCGCCGCCCGATCGCCTGCGCGTCGCGGCCGCAGACGGGACAGGAAGCCGTCTCTTCCATGTACATCGCCGGAATCGGATCGACCTTGATTTCTAAGCGCCGTCTTTTCTTTGACATTTGCCTCTTTGTTGCCTTTCCCTTAAACCGGGTGGTTGTTCAGACGTCGAGCTGCGACACGTCCAGGTTCTTCAGGTCTTCCGGGGGGTCTACTCCCGCGTTCTGCAGCCGTTTGAGCAGAGCGAGGATGTAGCGAACGCCAGCGAGATTGACGCGATGCTCTCGGGTCAGGGTCTGGATCGCCTGGAGCTTCATCACGTCTCGGCGCGAGTAGCGCCTTCGATTGGTAACGGTGCGCTTGGGCTGAATCATGCTCAAGTGCTCGTACATCATCAGGGTGCGGGGATGCACCTCGAGGATCTCGGACGCCACGCTGAGCGTGAAGATCGGCTTGTCCAGATCGAGGGAAGAGTTGTGGTTGGTCGCTGCCGAAGCCGCGACTGTATCGCGTGACTTGACCTTCATTGCTTTCTGGGGCGGGCGGATTGTGAGCTTTAAGCGATTGTGGGCCTAACTTTGGGTGACAGGAGCGGTTGCAGGTTCGGTGCAATTCTGCGGGGCCCTAATGCGACAGGCAAAGTATTTTTGTTAAGGAGTGCGGCTATATCGCCTAACAGAGGCTTGCCAAGCAGCATTTCGTAGCCTCCATATAGTTATCCGCCGTGCACGCCCTGCTCAGCCTGCTGCTGGTGAGCGTCTCGGTGGGCCTGAGCAACTTCGCCGGGGCGATGGGAATCGGCCTCAGCGGGATCAACGTCCGGACGCGGATCCGGGTGGGCATCGCCTTCGGATTCTTCGAGGCGCTGATGCCTGTCCTGGGTCTGCTTCTGGGCGAGGCGGTGGCCGGCTTCTTCGGCCACTACGGCAAGTACGTCGGCGGCGCCATCCTGATCCTGACCGGCGCATACACCGTCATCCAGGCCCGAATGACCGCGAACGAACAGAAGGTGCGGATGCCCCGCAGCGTCCGCATGCAGAGCCTGATCATCACGGCGCTTGCGCTGAGCATCGACAACCTGGCGGTGGGCTTCGCGCTCGCCGTCTACCACGTCGACATCGTTTTGGCCGGGCTCACCTTCGGGGTCGTAAGCATCCTCATGTCGCTCCTCGGCCTGGAGCTGGGACACCGCCTCGGCAAGCGCGTCGAGGCGTGGAGCGAGGAGATCGGCGGCGGAGTGCTGATCCTTGTCGGCGTCGCGATCGCGATCGGGGTCCTGGGCTAGCGCCCCCTCCCCTCAGGGTGAGGGGCGTGTGCCTAGGATTAGCGACGTGACGGAGAAGCCATCCCTAGAGCAGGTTCTGCTCTCCGCCGCCGGTCACGTCGCCACCGTCACCCTCAACCGCCCCGATCAGCGCAACCCCCTCTCGGCGACCATGCTGCGCGACCTCGCCTCCGCGTTTCGCTGGTGCCAGGCGGAGCGTGAGGTACGCGTCGTGGTGCTCACCGGAGCGGGCCGCGTCTTCTGCGCCGGGGCCGACCTGACGAGCTTCGACGGTGAGACCTCAGGCCTCGACAAATACCGCAGCCGCGACCTGTTCGTCGAGCTTTTCGTCCTGATGTCGGAGCTGGGCAAGCCCATCCTCGGCCGGATCAACGGCCACGCCCTCGCGGGAGGGCTTGGCCTCGCGTGCTCCTGCGACCTCCTGGTCGCCGTCGACAGCTCGACCTTCGGCACGCCCGAGATCAACGTCGGGATCTGGCCGATGATGATCCAGGCCATCCTGTCGCGAAACATTCCGCGCAAGGTGCTGCTCGAGATGGAGATGTTGGGCGATCGCTGGACCGCGATGCAGTTGCAGTCGCTCGGCATCATCAACCGCGTCGTGACTCACGAGCTTCTCGATTCGACCGTAAAGGAGATCGCGGACCAGCTGGCAAAGAAGTCACCGGTCGCGATGCGGCTGGGTCGCGATTCCTTCTACCGCCACCAGGACATGGACTTTCGGGCGGCGCTCCATTACCTGCACGGCCAGTTTCTGCTGGTTGCTCAGACCGAGGATTCCCGCGAAGGCATCAAGGCCTTTTTCGAAAAGCGCGAGCCCGAATTCAAGGGGCAGTGACTCAGTGACCTCCCGGCATCGCGAGCTTCGCGAGAAGGCGGTCAAGGGGGGCACGCGGTATCTGCCCAAGCTGCGCGAGCAAAAGAAGCTGACCGCGCGCGAGCGGCTCGACCTGCTGCTCGACGCAGGCTCGTTCGTCGAGGATGGCCTGTTTGCCAACGTGCTCGCGGACGAGCTGCCGGCCGACGGCGTCGTCACCGGGCTTGGCATGATCGAGGACCGTCAGGTCGCGGTGATGGCCAACGACCCGACGGTCAAGGCCGGCAGCTGGGGCGCGCGGACAGTCGAGAAGATCCTGCGCATCCAGGAGACCGCCGCGCGCATTCGCGTCCCGCTTTTCTACCTCGTCGATTCCGCGGGCGCGCGAATCACAGACCAGATCGAGATGTTTCCGGGCCGGCGACATGCGGGACGCATCTTCTTCAACGAAGTCCGGCTCTCCGGCGTCGTGCCGCAAATCTGCATGTTGTTCGGTCCCTCTGCCGCCGGCGGCGCTTACATACCCGCCTTCTGTGACGTGGTCGTGATGGTCGAGGGCAACGCATCGATGTATCTCGGCTCGCCACGCATGGTCGAGGTGGTGGTGGGCGAGAAGGTCACGCTCGAGGAGCTCGGCGGGGCACGCATGCACGCGACCGAGAGTGGGTTGGGCGACGCTCTCGTGGCCGACGACAAAGAGGCGATCGAGTTCGCCAAGGCCTACTTCGGGTACATGCCCCAGCACTCTGGCGAGAAGCCCGCCTCGTGCGCGGCGAAGCCTCCGCGCCACGGATCCAAGCCACTCGCCGAGCTGATTCCAGAAGAGCCAAACCGCGGCTACGACATGCGCAAGGTGATCGACGGCATCGTCGACGAGGACAGCTGGCTCGAGATCAAGAAGCTGTTCGCCAAAGAGCTGCTGACCGGCTTTGCCCGCCTCGACGGGCACGCGGTGGCGATCGTCGCGAACCAGCCGATGCAGAAGGGCGGGGTGCTGTTCAACGACTCCGCTGACAAGGCGGCCAGGTTCATATGGCTCTGCGACGCGTTCGAGATTCCGCTGCTTTTCCTCGCCGACGTTCCGGGCTTCATGATCGGCACCGACGTCGAGCGACGCGGAATCATCCGCCATGGGGCAAAGATGATCAGCGCCGTTTCGGAAGCGACGGTGCCCAAGATCTCCGTCATCGTGCGCAAGGCGTACGGCGCGGGTCTATACGCAATGGCAGGTCCAGCATTCGATTCAGACGCCGTGATCGCGCTGCCGTCCGCCCAAATCGCGGTCATGGGCCCCGAGCCGGCGATCAACGCCGTCTTCTACAACAAGCTGGCGGAGCTGCCCGAAGAGCAGCGCGCCGCGAGACGCAAAGAGCTTGAGGACGAGTACCAGCAGGACGTCGACCTTTACAAGCTAGCCGGAAATCTCATCGTCGACGACATCGTCGAACCCGACGAGCTGCGCGACAAGCTGATCGCGAGGTTTCGTGCTTACGCGACGCGCACGTCACCGCGCGTCGACCGCAAGCACGGGGTGTTCCCCGTCTAGAACAACTTCGCGGCGACCAGGCCAAGCCCGAGCAAGCCGACCCCCCAGGAAAACGCGCGCAAGGCCACCTCGAGAGGGCGCAGCAAGGTGGCCTCGTCAACCTTGGCGTGCGTGCCGTCAGCGAAGGTCATGGTTCCGATGACCGACTGCGCGCGCCGCCGGACCAGGCGAGCCGGCGTGCTCAGGGCGCGCTGGCCGAACGAGAGCGCGTAAGCGGCGGCCGCCGCTACGACAGCGCCGACCGAAAGGCGTCCCGTCTGCGCGAAAAATGCGGTGAGCACTGGAAAGGCGCCCCAAGATATGGCAAACCAGAAGTCGCCGTGGAGCCTGCCGCCCAGCAGCTCGAGGTTGTAAGCGAAGACAAAAAGGACGCCGGCCGCGATGAATGGCAGCAGCCCGGGGCCGAGCACTGCGACGCCGACGAGTCCGAGGCCCACCGCCAGCGCCAGGCCGGCGACCGCTGATGACCACAACACCCAGGACGGGATCGTGGTTTGGAGAGGACGGCCGCGCAGCTCATCGAGCGCGTGCGCCGATATGCCGACGGCCACAAAGAACGCAAGAAGGGTCGCGATCAGGTTCTGCAGCTTCAGCACCGGCGCAAGGCCGGCGCCGATCAAGACGTAGGAAAGGTGCCACGCCGTGTAAGGCGGATGCAGCAGCGCCCAAACGTCGCGCCGCCATCCACGCGCTGATGTCGCGTAATAAGCCGGAGCAAGCACTGGCGCCTCAGCTTCAGGCATGGTGCTTGCGTCCCCACATCACCAGGCCGCCCCCAAGGCTCATGACGTGGTCCTCGACGTCGACCATGCCTACCTCGCGCCAGGCCTCGAAGATTCGGTACACCGGCCAGCGCCTGTAGAAGTCCTCGATGTTGGGGCCAAGAAACCGGCCGGCCCTCCACCAGGCTCGGCCACCAAGCGCGTAACCCGACGCAGGCATCACGAAGCGGGTGTAAACGCGCCAGCTGGCGCGCCACAGTGGGTTAGACGGTACGAAAAAGTCGAGGCTCGCCAGGCCCCCGGAGGGACGGAGCACCCGGGTGAGCTCGGCGAGGGTTGCCGCGGGGTCGGCGACGTAGCGCAGCAGATAGGTGAAGACGACGGCATCGAACGATTCGGCTGGAAAGGGAAGCTGTTCGGCGCGCGCGTGTTCGAGCCTGATACGGCGGTCGAGACCCGCGTCGGAAACGTGTTTGCGGCCGATCTCCAGCATCGGCTCGCTGATGTCAACCCCGACGATGTCCGCCTCCGTCGCCGCCGCGAGCGCGATGGCCACACCCGCGGTCCCCGTGGCGACGTCAAGGATGCGACGCGGCCTGAAGCGCGCGATGTGATGCACCAGCTCGCGGCGCCAATGGGCGTTCTGGCCCAGCGAAAGAACCTCCGCCAGGCGGTCGTACTTTCGAGGCAGATCCTCGAAGAGACCCGCCGCAAAGGCATTCTCCGGGCTCGCGTCCGGCGGGCCAGCGGCCTCTCCCATGCGCGACTTCAGGGTACGGGTACTCAAGCCGGGCTGGGCGTCTTTGCTTTGATGGGCGCTGCCGCGCGCGTGCGGGTCCTATCGGTGCTCGCCGCCTTGGTCCTCGCCGCGCTGGGTTCAGCGCCGGCGCACGCGGCGCAGATGCCGCTGCTCGATTCCTGCCAGGGAAGAGTGGACACCACCGACTCGTCCTCGTACAGGTTCTGCAGCGGTTTCGTTCCGAGCTTTGACGGCGTGCCTCTCGACACCGACCTCACGATGCCCGCCGGCACGACGCCAGCGGGCGGTTATCCGCTGATCGTGATGATGCACGGGTGGGGCGCCTCCAAGGGCTACTGGGAGAGCAGCGATTTCTGCACGACCTCATCGTGGGACGCGTGTAACTACAACAATGTCTGGTTCGCGAATCGCGGCTATGCGGTGCTCACGTACACGGCGCGAGGATTCCACGGCTCTTGCGGACCTGACTCGCCGAATGCGGCCAGCCTGGCGTGCGCGCGAGGCTGGACGCATCTCTCCGATCTTCGTTATGAGGTCCATGACACGCAGTACCTCGCCGGGTTGCTCGTCGACGCCGGAACCGCGATGCCGGGAGTCGGCGTGACCGGGCTCTCCTACGGTGGAGGCCAGGCTTGGTTGCTCGCGATGATGGCGGACCGAGTCATGAACACCGACGGCTCGCTATCGCCCTGGACGTCGCCCCTCGGTACGCCGTTGGGCATCGCTGCCGCGGTACCGAAGTACGGGTGGAGCGATCTCGCCGATGCCCTGCAGCCCAACGGTCGATCGTCGGACGGGCTGCTCGTTTCCAACGGCGACCGCAAAAATCCATTTGGCATCGAGAAAAAGTCATACGTCGATTTCTTCTTCACCGACGGTCAGACCACCGCTCGGTATGCACCGCCCGGCGTGGACCCGACCGCAGACCTGACCACCTGGTATGCGGAGATCAGTGCCGGCGAGACGCCGGCCCAGTCGACGTACGCGCCGGGCATCCTTGCCCAGATCACTCAGTTTCGGTCCGCCTACTACCAGGACGGGCTGATCGCCTCCGACATCGCGACCAAGAAGGAGACGCCGGTCTTTGACGTGCAGGGTTGGACCGACTCGTTGTTCCCCGAATCCCAGGCTGCTTCCATGGTGGAAAAGCTGCGCGCCGCCGACCCTGCATGGCCCGCTTTCATGTACGCGTCCGACCTCGGCCATCCGCTCGCCAACAACGCCAAATCCTCGGAATGGCGGGTGATCAACCAGGCGGCGACGGCGTTCCTCGACCGGCACGTGAAACATTCCGGTGGCAGCGATCCCGCGGCGATCTACCAGGAGCAGGTCGTCACGTGCGATAGCTCGGCCGGCGACGTGTACACCGGCAACACGATCGGCGCGCCCTCACCTGGTCGGGTTAGGTTCGAGTCAACAGGGACGCGACATGTGACGGCCTCCGCACCGACCGACGCGGCGGGCGGAGTCGCTACCGATCCGATCGCCTTCGCGGCCGCTCACGGCAGCAATGGAGGATGCGTGCAGTTGGCCGTGAATCCGCCAGATGGTGGAGCCTCGACGTCGTGGACGTTCCCGGTCTGCTCCGGCTTCACCATGCTGGGCGAACCCAGCCTCCGGTTGGCGACCACCATCGTCGGCACCGACGCCGAGGTGAATTCAAGGCTGTGGGACGTCGCACCGGACGGCACCGCGACGTTGGTCACACGCGGAGCTTATCGGTGGACCGGCACCCCAGGCCCCGCAACCATCGCCTACGCACTGCATGGAAGCGGGTGGTCCTTTACGGCCGGGCACACGCTGCGTATTCAGGTGACCCAGAACGACGCGCCCTACCTGCGTCCTGACAACTACGCGTCGTCCGTCAGCTACGCCGCCGTGAAGCTGACCTTGCCCGTGACGGCGTCTATCGGCTGCTGAGTAGAAGCCGCCCTCGTCGAGCGCGGCGCGCCTAGACGAAAAGCGGTTCGGTATGTGACCTCTCGAGAAGTGCTTGCATCGCGCTGTTGTCAGGTGGCTTTTCGAACCGCTTCGCAGCATCGAGCACGAGCGGCAGCAGGTCGACGTCTCCGACGCTGTTCAGGAAGATGCCTTGCCGGCCCATGGCCCACCAGACCGCCAGGTCGATGTCGTCCGGGGATTCGAGGGGCTGGTACCAGGTGGTGCGGTTGTGGTCCCGCTCCATCCACGGCCGGTGGGCGATCGACTTGATGGTTTGCACCGCGACGTTCCGTTCCTGGCATGTCGCGACGAGCGCGTCGAAGTTTTCGCGGTAGTAGGCGTTTTGCATCGTGACGTAGTTGTAGGGGAGCAGCACCGAATCGAAGTCGAAGCGATCGAGACTCCTGCGATGCGTCGCGGCGATCTGGGCACCGTGACCGGTCACGCCGATCCACTTGACCAGGCCCTCCTCGCGCGCCAACAGCGCCGCGTCCAGCGCGCCGCCCGGGCTGAGAGCCTGGTCCCACTCGATGGGATCCGCCAGCGCGTGGATCTGCCAGAGGTCGACGTGGTCGACTTCGAGCCGGTCAAGCGAACGTTGAATCTCCTCTCGGGCGCCTTTCTCGTCGCGCCTGTCGCCTTTGGTCGCGAGGAAGAAGTGATTGGGCTCTCGCCTCAACCATGGCGCGATGCGCAGCTCGGAGTCGCCGTAGCCGGACGCGGTGTCGATGTGATTGACGCCGTAGCGCAAGAGCACCTCGAGGGTCTGGTCCGCGACCTTCTGAGACACGTGACCCAGTGACGCGGCGCCAAAAATGACCCGAGTGCTCTTGTGTCCGGTGCGCCCGAACTCAGCTTTCGGGATCACCTACCCAAAGTAGCGCAATGCACGGGGATTGCGCGAATCTGTATTCTGGGGCGTCAAGTTCAATTCACGAGGAGGCGCAATTGGAGTTTTTCAACCTCAAGACGAAGAAGAAGGTCGAGATCGCCGACAGCCAGCTCAAGAAGCGGCGCAGCGTCCGCACGACCAGCGGTGGGAAGCGTCAGGAGCGGTACGCGGCGATCGCCGTAGTCCATGAGGGTGGCAAGCCCCTCCAGCTCTTCAAGTTCATAAACAAGGAAACCTTCGACAGCCTGGACGTGCCCGAAGACAACTAGCCGCACCCCCTCCGCCCTAGCAGAATGTGCGGGTGCGGCCGTCGGAGCTGTCGCGAAAGCTGAAGATCGGGCCAGGCGATCGATGCCTGGTCTTCAACCCGCCTGTGGGTTATCTGGAGCGTCTCCAACCGCTGCCTGAGGGTGCGTCCGCCGGCTCTGGCAACGGAGCCGGGGCCGCCGACGTGGTGCAGCTCTTCGTTGGCGGCCGGGCGGAGTTGGAGCAAGGCTTTGCCGCCGGCTACGGGGCTCTAAAGCCGGGGGGCGTGCTGTGGGTGACCTACCCGACCGCCGGCAGCGGCGTGGCGACCGACCTCAGCCGGAATCACGGCTGGGGAGTCCTGCACGGCGCCGGGCTCAGCGCAACCGACGAGTTGAGCCTGGACGGGTCCTGGGAGGCGCTGCGATTCCAGCCCTCCGCACAGGTCGAGGGCAGCGCAATCCCTGGCGCCGACATGCTTCCGGTCGGTCGCGAGGCCAGCCCGGTCTTTCGTTCCGTGCGCGTGATCGCGCGAGCTCTGTTTCGCCTGCTGTTCCGCTTCGACGTGCGGGGCCAGGCGAGGATCCCCAACAGCGCTTACGTGCTGATCGGCAATCACCTGGGCTGGATGGACGCGATCAGCCTGCTGCTGTTATTCCCGCCAGAACCACGCATCCACTACCTCGCCGACCCGACGTCGATGATGAAAAACCGGCCGCTGTGGGCGTTGGTGCGCGCGGCCGGCGGCATCGTGCCGGTGGACCGGAGGCAGCGAGGCAACACGCTTCTGTTCCGTCATGTCCAACGCTGCCTCGAGAAGGGCGGAGTCGTCGCCGTATTCCCGGAAGGCGATTTCGGACCGGGTGAGGGACAGCTGCTTCCGTTCAAGAAGGGATTCGCGCACTTCGCCGTCGCCGCCGGCGTTCCCGTGGTGCCGGTCGCGCTGGCCGGGATGAAAGAGATCTGGGTCGGCAAGCGCCTCTTCGTGCGCATCGGTGACGCCATCCCGACGACCGGCAAGACGGTCGATGACGTGCATCGCCTCGGCCAGGACGCGGTCACCGCTCTTCTCCCCCTCTACCACGAGCCGACCGGACGCAAGCCGCTACGGCGATGGCTCACTGGTCTCTTTTAGGTGAGGGCCGTTGCCCGTGGAGCCTCCTGCGCATCCTTTGCCGGAATCAAGCTCATCGCGCGCTCGGCGACCGCCGTGATGGTCAGCGAGGGGTTGACCCCCAGGTTGACCGGAATCGCGGACCCATCGACCACGTACAGGCCCGGATAGCCGAACACCCGGTTCCGGTCATCGCATACCGCGGTCGCGACAGCGCTTCCGATGACCGCACCGCCAAGGATGTGCGCGGTCGAGGGGATGTCGAAAAGGACCTCGTTGACAGAGCTCGACGGCCATCCGCCGATCTTCTTCGCCACCCGACGCGCCATGTCGTTGGCGATCGGTATGTACGACGGATTGCGCTTGTCGCCGCTGGTCGAAGGCGCCGAAGCAAGGCGCGAGCGAAAAGGCCAGAACCATTGCCGGCGCCGGACCAGACGCAGGTCGTTGTCGGTGACCTGCATGACGAGCAGCAGGATGGTCCGCTGCGCCCAACCTCGCGGCATGAGCGACCTGAGGAAATCGCCCGGCCGGACGACCGAGTTGACCAGGAACCGCAATGGGCGCGGCATGCCTGGGCCACCGTCGGTCAGCGGCTTGGCAAGCAGCCCGATGAAATCCGACCCGCGCGGGTAGCGAACGGGCTGGATGTGCGTCACATCGTCCGGGTAGATGCTCGACGTGATCGCAACACCCTCGGTGAAGTCCGCGTCTTTGCTGTACGAGGTCGCTCCGACGATCGCCTCGCTGTTGGTGCGGACCTGGTGGCCTAGCGACGGCGACAGGTCGGGCAACCACTTTTCCTCTCTTGCCCGCAGCAAGAGGTCGATCGTGCCGAGAACTCCGGCCGCCACTATGACCATGGGCGCGCGCCAGGTGCTGCGGCCGCGCCTGAAGAGTCGCGTGCTGCGAAAGCTCGACAGCTCGTACCCGCGATGGGCCCCCGGTGCGATGCGGTCGACCTGGGTCTCCGGGTAGATGTCTACCCCCAACTTCTCGGCCAGGTACAGGTAGTTCTTGTCCAGCGTGTTCTTGGCGTTGTGGCGGCATCCCACCATGCACCCGCCGCAGAAGACACAGCCGGACCGCTCGGGGCCCTTGCCGCCGAAGTAGGGGTCGGGGACCGCCTTCCCAGGCTCGCCGAAGAAGACGGCCACCTCGGTTGGGTGAAAGGTCGCACCCTTGCCGATGTCGTCGGCGCACTCCTTCAAGACCTCGTCCGCGCGCGTCAGCCTGGGGTTGGTCGTCGCGCCCAGCATCCGGCGGGCGGTCGCGTAATGAGGCGCCAGCTCGCTCTCCCAGTCCTGGCCGGCAGGCCAGTCAGGCCGCTTGAACACCTCCCGCCGCGGTATCGGCAGCGTGTTTGCATAGACGAGGCTTCCACCGCCCACGCCCGCTCCGGAACCGACCAGCACGTCGCTCAGGAGCGTCAACCGCAGGATGCCGTGGCAAAACAGCTTCGGGATCCACAGCGAGCGGCGAAGATCCCAGTTCGTGCGAGCGAAGTCCTCGGGACCGTACCTCCGGCCCGCCTCTAGGACGGCGACCCGGTAGCCCTTCTCAGCGAGCCGCAGCGCCGCGACCGAGCCTCCGAAGCCCGATCCGACGACCAGCGCGTCGTACTTGTCGACGACAGCCACGGCGCGCATGCTACGGGCGCCGTGGCGACGATGGAGGCGACACCCGAGAGCGAGCGGACAACGGATCGGCCCAGTCGGCTGGCAAGTTGGCGGCGATGGTGGCTGGCGGGCACCGCGCTCGACTGGGGATTCGCCGTTCTGAGCGCGGGCATCGTCGGCGCGGGCTACTACGAGTCCTACCTCACACGCAACCCGCCGGCACCGAACTGGGCCGCCGCGCCGGTCCAGATCGCTTGGCTCGCGGTCACCCTTTACCTGGCGGTCGCCGGCTTCCGCGCATGGCAGCGCGACGGACGACTGCCGTCGGTGGTGCCAGACAGGTATGGCCTGAGTGTTGCGGGCTGCGCGATCTTCCTGGCCGGCATCCTGATCAACGGCTGGTGGTCCGACGCCTTCGGCCCGGACTATGGCGTGCCGGCGATCTTCAGGTTGCCGAACCTGCTGGAGATTGCAGGCGCCGGGCTGATCGTCGTCGGTCCGCTGCGGGCATCAGCCGGACGCGGCGAGCTCATGGCGGGCCCGACCGCGGTCTTTTCTGCCGTTCTCCTGCTTGCGACGGTGACCTTTTTCACCCAGTTCGACCATCCCTACATCGATCAATATGCCGTGCGCGGCGCGGTGCTTCTTCCACCCTTCGGAAGCCCATTCGACCTCGCTTACCACCGCGAAGAGATTCTCGGCGCTCTTGGCCTGATGATGCAGACCGCGGCCATCACGGGAGTAGTTCTCTGGATCTTGCGCCAGAGCCGCCTGCCGGTCGGCAGCCTCACTGTGATGCTGACCGCGACCGCCTTCCTGGCCGCCACCCAGCTCGGGCACTACTCGATGGTCCTGGTGGGGATCGTCGCCGGCGTCCTCGCCGACATCGCTCTCGCGCTCACACGGCCCCGCGCCGACCGCGTGCTGAGCCTGCACCTTTTCGCTGTTGTGCTGGGAGCGATTCTGAGCGGCGTTTACCTGCTCTTCGTCGGTCTCGACCCCGGGACCTGGTGGCCGCCCGACATGACGTATGGGACGGTCTTCGCCTGCGCGATCGTCGGCGGCTTGATCAGCTACGGGCTGTTCCCGGGTGCCGATGCCGTGCGGGCAGCTTCGGTCCTCTGGCCGGCGCTTTCGCAAGAATCCACGTCCGAGGCTCCCGACGTCACGGTGGAACGGGTGGAGCACGCGCTCAAGGTGCTCCACAGCACGCGCGACCTGGCCGACAACCCGCTGATCGGCATGCGCTGCATCGCGGCCTCGACTCCCGGCGAGCTGCGCAAGACCATCGAAGCGGCCATCGAGCATCTGCGTGCATCGCAGTTCCAACAGGACGCTCAGGCTGGGCAGATCCTCGACCTCTATTACGTGCGGCGAATCGGAGGCCACTACGCCGTGACGGCGCGCGTGGGCTTGAGCCGGGCCGCGTACTTCAACCGGCGTTCGTATGGCGTAAGACGCGTCGTCGACCGCCTGCGGGAGCTCGAGGAGTCCGCCACACCGGCCTGAGACTGGTCTCGCATCAGTCTCCGACCTAGTCAAGACCTGGTTCGGACCTCAGCGCTACAAGTCTGCCCAAACGCTCCGCCTCAGCGGCCCCACCCAGGGGCTCGAGGAGGAGCGAGATGTTCAACAAGACCCGCGCCCGACAGAGTTCAGCCCTGCGCCGCCCCCGGCTCGCGGTGGAGCGGCTCGACGTCAAGGACCTTCAATTTGCCGACGAGCTGCCCGAGGGGCGGATGGTTGAGCTTCCTGGACGCGGCACCGCGTTCGTTCGGATCGCAGCCGGTCCCGCGGGGGCGCCGACCGTCCTGCTGCTCCACGGTCTGATGGCGACGGCCGACCTCAACTGGTCGTTGGCGGTGCCTGCCCTCGCGGGGCGCTTCAACGTCGTCGCTCCGGACCTGCGCGGGCACGGTCGAGGTATGGCCACCCGGCGCTTCACCGGCGAGGAATGCGCCGAGGACGTGGCCGCGATCGTACGAACTCTCCAGCTCGGACGCGTCATCGTCGTGGGCTACTCGCTGGGGGGACTGGTCGCGCAGCTGTTCGTCCGCCGGTATCCCGAGATGGCCGCCGGCATCGTCCTGTGCGCCACGGCGAGCCGGTTCGATGTCCCGACCGAGAAGGGCTTCGTGCGGCTCGTGGAACAGGCGGCGCGGCGCTTCCCAGAGCGAATTCGCCGCGCCGCGATGCTGGCCATGCTCGCACCGAAGTCGGCGGATTGCCCCCAGGGCCGGTGGCTGATGGGCGAGGTGCGGCGCCACGACACCATGGCGCTGCTCGACGCGATCGCCGAGGCTGCGAAGTTCAACTCAGGGTCATGGCTGAGCGACAGCACATGCCCGTCGGCGGTGATCGTCACCCAGGACGACATGGTCGTATCGGTGGAGGCGCAGAGGGAGCTCGCGCGCGTGCTGGGCCGCCCCACGGTTTACGAGATTCCAGGCGACCACTTCGTGTGCATCAAGCGGCCGCGTGAGTTCAACGAGGCGCTGGTCGCGGCCTGCGCGGGTGTGCAGGGATGACAACGCTTCAGGCTGATACCGATATTGAAACGACGTCGAGACTGACTCCGAGACCGGGTCCGGCGGACTCTGGCGCCATGAAACGCCTCTACGCTCGACACCGCCTCGACATCCGGCCGGCCGACCTGGTCCGAGCGCTGGCCTCCCTACCGGCCACCGGCCAGGAGAGGACGGCAGCTGACGTGGAACGCATGTGGTCCGCGGACGGGCTGGCCTGCTACTCGGTGCGCAGCGGGTTTCACCTGCTTCTGAAGGCGCTCGCGTTGCCCCGCGGCAGCGAGGTCCTGTTCTCCGCCGTGACGCATCCCGACATGCCACGCCTCGCTCAGCACCACGGCCTGGTCCCGGTGCCGATCGACCTCGAGCCGGCCACCCTTGCGCCGCGCCCTGAGCTGGTGCTTCGTGCGATGACGGACCGCACCCGGATGCTGGTGGTGGCGCACCTCTTCGGCGGCCGTGTCGACCTTGCCCCCCTGGCAGAGATCTGCCGTCTGAACGGAATCCTGCTGGTCGAGGATTGCGCGCAGGCGTTCCAGGGTCCCGCCGGCGCGGGCGACTCGCTCGCGGACGTCTCCATGTTCAGCTTCGGCATCCTGAAAACCGCGACGGCCCTGGGCGGCGCGATGCTGACCGTTCGCAATCCCCAGTTGCTCAGGCGTATGCGGTCGATCCACCTGCGGTGGTCCGTTCAAAAACGCATCGCTCACCTCAAGCGCATCGTGCAGACCGCGGTCTTTGTGGCCCTCACGAAGCCGGCTCCCTACGCGCTGCTGGCGCGATTGGCGTTCGCACTCGAGATCGATTTCGATCGACTCGTCAACTCGAGCGCGCGAGCGTTCCCCGCGGGCGCCACGGATGATCTCGTGCGTCGCCTCGAACAGCGACCCAGCGCGCCCCTCATGAAGTTCCTTGCTCGACGCTTCAACACTTTCGACCACGCGCGATTGCTCAAGCGAGCGGTCGCCGGCGAGGAATTGGCCGCGATGCTCCCGACCGGAGTCCATGTCGGCGGGCTCGCCTTGGACCACACCCACTGGCTGTTTCCGATCGTGGCTGAGCGCCCGGACGAAACGATCGAGATGGCACGAGCAGAAGGGTTCGACGCCGCCCGCGCGGCCAGCAGCGTCAAATCGATCAGCGCACCCGCGCACCGGCCAGACCTCGAACCGGTTTTCGCCCAGGAAGTGATGTCTCGACTCGTCTTCCTGCCTGCCTATCCGGAACTGCCGGCTGGCTCATTGGAGAGGGTTGCGTCAGCGGTGGAGGGACATCATGTCAATGCGTACGTCACGCGCTAACGCGCTCGAGCTATGGCGCTCGGACGCCATCGACCTGCTGGTCATCGGCGAAGCCACTCCATCTGGGAGGTCACGTAAGTAGATCGCGAGCACATCTTCTACATCGACAAGGTCGGCGATCGCCGCGCGGTCTACCACGACGGGAATCTCGGATCGCCTTTGCGAGCCCAATGAAATTCGCTATATCGCCTTCACAAGCATGCAGAGGGGCCAAATCATCCAGGCCGATGGAACCAACCAAAGCGATCTGACAACCTTCAGCTTTTCTTCCGATTTGAGGGATG
>VBGP01000080.1 GCA_005880795.1 Chloroflexota bacterium
GGCGTTGCGGCGGCAGACCTGCCAGTCGAGGGCATGATGCCGTCTTTCGACGGTGCCAATGGGTGGCTCAACTCGCAGCCGCTGACGCCGAGCGGCCTGCGCGGCCACGTCGTAGTCGTCCAGTTCTGGACGTACACGTGCATCAACTGGCTGCGCACGCAGGCGTACTACCGCGCCTGGTCTCAGAGGTATCGGGAACAGGGACTCGTGACGATCGGCGTGCACACGCCGGAGTTCAAGTTCGAGCACGACCTCGACAACGTGCGCTGGGCGGTGCAGGCGAGAAAGATCGACTACCCGGTCGCGATCGACAACGACTTCGAGGTATGGCGTGCGTTCGCCAACAACTACTGGCCTGCTCTCTACTTCATCGACGCTGAGGGCCGGATCAGGCATCACCGCTTCGGCGAAGGCGACTACGAGCGATCGGAGATGGTCATCCGACAGCTCCTCGCCGACGCGGGCGTCGAAGACCTCAGGCCCGGGCTGGCTTCGGTCGAACCGAACGGCGACGAGGTTCAGGCCGATTGGGAGGACCTCGGGTCGCCTGAGAGCTACCTCGGCTACGACCAGGCCACCGGATTCGATGCCGGCGGCCGTGCGGATTGGGACAAACCTCACATCTATGCGGCGCCAGCGCACCTGCGGCTCAACCGTTGGGGACTCACCGGCGAGTGGACCGTCCGGTCCGACGCGAGCGCGCTCAACAGTCCTGGCGGACGGGTCGCGTATCAGTTTCACGCGCGTGACGTGAACCTCGTGATGGGACCGGCGAGAAAGGGCGCGAGCGTGAGGTTTCGCGTTCACCTTGACAGTGAAAGCGGCGCCGGGGCCCACGGAACTGATGTCGACGCCGACGGGAATGGCACGGTTGTGCAGCAGCGGATGCATCAGTTGATCCGTCAGTCGGGACCGGTCCGTGACCGGCGTTTTGAGATCGAGTTCCTCGACGGCGGCGCCGAAGTTTTCTGCTTCACATTTGGGTGATCCGCGGTGAGATTGAAGACGTTGCTTGCAGAGTGGCTACGCACCATGGCGTCATTAGACCCATGGTGGGTGCTGACGCAAATCGATTCTGCGGCGAACCTGCCGTGCCTGGCCATCACGTCGGGAAGGAATTCAGGCATTCCAGTACGACGTGGCTGTCCCCCGGATCTCGAGACTCAGATGGAGTCGATTCTCGAGGCCGTCTCACGCGAAGAGCTGAGATGGCTGTCGAGGTCAGACCCCTCAGACCCAACCGGAGAAGACAGAGTCAAATGCTGACGCAAGAGGACCTTCGCCACTTCCGGGAGCGTCTCGAGTCCGAACACGACGCCATCAAATCCCGCATGGCGGAGCGAAGCCGCGACAGCCGGGAGACCGTGCGGGAAGAGTCGGGCGCCGGTGACTCAGGCGACGACGCGACCCGTCTGAATGATCTGGAAGTCGAGGCGGATGAAGACGCAGTCGATCGCGTCACCCTGGCACGGATCCAAAGAGCCCTCGGTCGGATCGACGATGGCACCTACGGAGTCAGCGAAATCTCCGGCAAGCCGATTCCGAAGGGGCGGCTCGAAGCAGTGCCATACGCGACGACGCTCGTCGACGAGCCGTTACCCGAGTCGGGCTAATGACCACCCCCTTGAGCCACAAGATCGATCCGGCAAAGAGCGACGGGTGGTGGAGTTGCCAGAGCGTTGCACATGTCAGGCATGCAAGGTGCGACTGGGGGCGTCGAAGGCCTCAGGACCGTGAGGCACCCCGGTTCAGAATTCCAAGGTCGGAGCGGGTGGTCTGTAACCGCAGCAACGCGACACGAGGTCGAGCAAACGTCTCTCAACCACCTACGTTGTGTTTGGCTCTACCCGTACGCACGACGCCAGCTGCATCAGAGGTTGCGCTCGCCTGATCTGTGCTTGTCCGTCCGGGGTGTGACGTCTTCAAGGACCCCATCAAGGGCGAGGTCGATGAAACCCGTCAAAACGTCTCCGGTGAGTGGCCCTCCGGGTAAGAGCACCCGCAGATAGATGGGTGCGAGGATCACCTCGACCAGCAGGTCAGCGTCCGTCTCCGGACGCAGAATTCCTCGGCGAATCCATCTTTCAATCAGCTGCCCACCGACGTCGCGCCGTTCTCGCCAGAAGCGCTCCACCGTCTCAATAATTTCAGGGGACTGATCGACCGCAGCCACCAGGCTCTTCAACATTGCCTTCCCATGGTTTGAGGTCAGCTTGGCTCGCACGCCCTCGCAAAACTCTTTCAGGTCCCCACGAAGAGACCCTGTGTCTGGGATCGGTTCGTTCCGGTCGCTCCGGCTGTCCAGGGCGTCGGCGACCAGTTCGTCACGCGTCGGCCAGCGCCGGTAGACAGTGGTCTTGGCGACCCCCGATCGCTGAGCTACAGCCTCGATGCTGAGGCCGCCGTAGCCCTTTTCGCCTAACTCAGCAAAGGCAGCATCCAGGACCGCCTGACGGACGCGGGCGCTCCTACCACCGGGTCTCCGCTTCGAATCGTTCGCGCTCCGTGAACTCACACTTTGATCTTATCGCAACCAGAGTTGCATTTACGAGCGACTTCATGTAGGGTCTCGTTAACGCAACTCAAGTAGCTGTAAGGAAAGGTAACTATGTACAACCGCATCTCGGCTAAGAACTCGATCCCCAGTAATGTGCCAGACGCTCCAGTACGGCCGATCCGTAAGGGTCGCGTCGGCCTAATAGTCGCCGGCTCCCTGTTCTCGGGATTGGTTGTCTCACTCGCGCTCGTTTTGGGGCCGTTCGGAGGAGCTCAGGAGCACGTGATCATGGGAACGGCGCTGCTGGGATGGGCTCTCGGCTGGGCGCTGCTGGCTGTGCTCTCGATTCGTTGGTCCGATCAACCCCAGCAATGGGCCATCGTGCCGGCGGCGCTTATGGCTCTCGCCGGCGTCGGCCTGCTGATTTTCAGGCCTGACGCCAATGCGATGAATCTGCTGGGGTGGATCTGGCCGCTTGCCTTGATCGCCCTCGCCGTGTGGATTGCCGTGCAGGCACGTCGCAGTCTGCGCAGCCTCACTCGCAGGCTCGTCCTTTACCCGCTCTTCGTTGGCCTCGTTGTCGCCGGGGTCGCAGGCGGCTACGAGACGATTCAAGAACAGGTCGACCGGAGTACTAGCGCGATGCCTGGCCACCTGGTCGACGTCGGCGGGCGCCGCCTGTACGTGCACTGCACCGGCTCGGGTAGCCCGACTGTCGTGCTGGTCTCCGGTCTGGCTGAAACCTCGACCTACTGGGGAGGCTGGATCGCGCCCGCCCTCGCAAAGAACACCACCGTCTGCGCCTACGACCGTGCAGGCCAGGGCTGGAGCGATCCCCCCGCGAGTCCACAGGACGGCGCAGCGGTTGCCAGCGACCTTCACACCCTGCTGGATCGCGCACAGATTCCAGGTCCGTACGTCCTGGTCGGTCACTCGACGGGAGGCGCCTACATCAGAGTCTTCGCTGCCCGCTACCCGGACCAGGTCGCCGGCATGGTCTTCCTCGACTCGCAGCCAAACGAAGCCTTGACCGGATTGCCTGATTTCCCGTCCCAGTACGGCATCCTCCGCCGAGCGTCAGCACTTTTCCCATCACTGGCGCGCTTAGGAGTGTTTCGACTGGTCAATCAGTTCGCGTCTGACCCTCTGCCGGTCCCAACTCGTGACGAAGAAAGTGCGGTGGTATCGACGGCGAACCTCAACCGGATTCAGCGTGACGAATTTGCCGAATTGCCAATGACCCTCACAGAGGCTGCCGCGCTCACCACCCTCGGCGATCGGCCGCTGATTGTGGTTACAGCTGCCAAAGGGGCTCAGGCCGGATGGCTCGCGCTACAGGACAAGATGACCGGTCTTTCGTCCAACAGCGACCACCGGGTTCTGCCTGATACCGATCATCCAGGTCTCATCCACGACAGGGTCGGTGCAGCGCAAGCAAGCCAAGCGATCCTTGAGGTCGTCGCCTCGGTCCGTTCTGGGACGCCAGTGACGAAATCTTGAGCGGCCTTGGGCGGCTCACCTCACTCATCCGTACTTCTCGGTCTCGCGTGTTCTTGGATTCAGGTGCGTTTACGCCGCCGGCAGCTTCAAGCCCCTGAGCAGCAGAGCATTGACTGCGACCAGCAGGCTTGAACCCGACATGGAGAGGGCCGCAATTTCTGGGCGCAGCACGAGTCCGAAGGCGGGATCGAAGACACCCGCTGCGATGGGAATGGCGATCGCGTTGTAGCCCACTGCCCAGCCGAGGTTCTGCCGCATCTTGCGAAGTGTCGCCCGCCCGATCGTAATCGCGGTGGCAACGTCGTGCGGATCGGAGCGCATCAGGACGACATCGGCGGTCTCGATCGCGACGTCGGTGCCGGCACCGATGGCTATACCGAGGTCGGCCTGGGCCAGTCCGGGGGCGTCGTTGACGCCGTCGCCGACCATCGCCACCTTCTTGCCCGCTCGTTGCAGCTCGGCGATCTTGCTTGCCTTGTCGGCCGGGAGAACTTCCGCGAGCACCTCTCGGATGCCAAGCTCGGCGGCGATCCGTTCGGCTGTGGCGCGGTTGTCGCCTGTGAGCATCACGACATCGACGCCCTGCTTTTGGAGTGCTTCAACCGCCCCTTTGGCGGTTGGCCGCGGAGCGTCGCTGATGCCGATCACTGCAGTCGCGCGCCCGTCGACAGCTACTACGACGACGGTTCTTCCCTCCGTCGCCATCTCGTCGCGCTTGCTTGCCAATCCGTCCAGGCTTATCGTCTCGCGCGCCATCAGCCGCGCATTTCCGACCGCCACACGATGGCCCTTGACAGCCGCCACGGCGCCGTGCCCGGGCACATTCTCGAATTCGGTCGCCGGGAGCTCGGGTGCACCAATCTGCTGCGCCCGCCGGATGATCGCCTCCGCGAGTGGGTGCTCGGAGTCTCGCTCGACGGCAGCAGCAAGCGCCAGAACTTCCTTTTCTGACAAGCCGTCGGCGAGCAACTCGGTCACCTCGGGTTCGCCTTTGGTCAGCGTTCCCGTCTTATCCATGACCACGACCTGGACTCGAGCAGCTGCTTCGATTGCCGCCGCGTTCTTGAACAGGATTCCCCGCTTTGCACCCAGGCCGGTGCCCACCATGATCGCTGTCGGTGTGGCCAGGCCCAGAGCATCAGGACAGGTGATGACGACCACGGTGATGGCGAAGAGGATTGCTTGGCTGACGCTCCGGCCGGCCAGCAGCCAAACGATGAAAGTCAGCGTGCCGCCGACCAGCGCCACCAGCACCAGCCAGAAGGCAGCCCGATCCGCCAGCTGCTGGCCGGGCGCTTTCGAGCTCTGGGCCTCCTGGACGAGTTTCACGATCTGGGCCAAGGCCGTGTCCGAGCCGACCTTTGTGGCACGGGCGCGCAGCGTCCCGTTCTTGTTGATCGAACCGCCAATCAGCTCGGCGCCCGGCGTCTTCGATACCGGCAGGCTCTCTCCTGTGACCACTGATTCGTCCACCTCGCTGGCGCCATCCTCGACCACAGCGTCAACCGGGACCTTGGAGCCGGGCTTGATGAGAAGGACGTCACCGACTTGGACTTCTGAGGTCGGCACCTCGACTTGCACGCCGTTTCTTAGGACGACAGCCTTCGGCGGGGCGAGATTCAGCAGGGCGCGAACTGCCTCGTTGGCGCCGCCTCGTGCGCGCATCTCGAGCCAGTGGCCGAGGAGCACAAAGGCAC
>VBGP01000081.1 GCA_005880795.1 Chloroflexota bacterium
CTTGACGAGCTCGCGCTCTGCGTACTGGACCACCAGCCTGGTCGCGTTTCCGTACCGGAGCTGGAGCAGGGCGCGGACTTTTTCCGCCGGCAGAGCCGGCTCGAAGCCGAGCTCGGAGACGAGAGGACCCGGCACCGTGACGACGAGGCGATCGGCGTGGAAGGTCTCGTGCTCGGCCTCGGCGGTGACGCCGCTTGCACCCCAGGCGACCACGCGAACCGGACGGTTGAGCTTCACGTCGAGCTGCTTCGCGATGGTGCGTGGCAAGGTGTCGTTGCCGCCCTTGATCTTGCGGTACGCCTCGCCCCAGGAAAGCTCCACGTTCAGCTCCTGAGCATCGGCGATGCGAAGCGACGCCGCCGGCGTGGACTGCGCGATCGCCGTCAGCAGCAGCTCGCCCGGCTCCGACACATGCGCCCGGCGCAGCCACTGCGCGACCGACTCATAAGGGCTCGGACGTGTGCGCTTGATCGCGTCGCGAAGCTCGCTGACGATCTCGGCCGCCGCTGCGCGATCGAGCCGCTCTCCCCCGAATATGAGGTCGGGCACGTCAGTCCCGAGGCTGAACTCGTCGCTCAGCTCGACGCCGTGTTTCGCGCACAGGTCGGCGATGTTGTGCTGGCCGTGATAGATGATCTCGGCGCCGATGTCGGCGAACTGGCCCGCGGCGAAACCTTCGCGGACGGTGAAGACGCGGCCGCCGACGCGGTCTCGAGCCTCGAGCACCACGACGTCATGCCCGGCAGCCTGCACCTCGGTCGCGGCAACGAGCCCCGACAGACCGGCACCCACAACCACCACCTTCACATGCTTCGCCCTCCATCCAGCAGCACGACGATCCCCAAAGCGTCGGGCGATGAGCTGATGTCAAGGCCTGCTCGGGCGGCAAGCGGCCGGCGCGCTTGTTCTTTCACTCCTTGACGAAGAGCTGGCGGGGAAAGTTCGCGAAGACCTCGTGGCCCGTCTCGGTGACACGAAACGTATCGCTGAGCTCGAAGCCCCAGCCTTCCATCCACATCCCGAGCATGAGATGGAACGTCATGTTCGGTTCCATCACGGTCGTGTCGTTCTCGCGAAGGCTTGCCGTGTGGTCCGCCCAGTTCGGCGGATAGTTCACGCCGATCGAATACCCGATGCGCGACGGCTTGCTGAAGCCGGCCCGATTTATTGTCTCGCGCCACGCCAACTCCACGTCCTGGCAAAGCGCACCAGGCTTCACGGTCGCGAGCGCTGCGGCCATCCCTTCGGCGGTCGCGTCAGCCACCCGCCGCATCTCGTCGGGCGGCTTGCCGAGGTAAACGGTCCTTGACATCGCGCAGTGGTACCGACGCCGGCAGCCGCTCAGCTCGAGGCACGTTGCCGTGTTCCGCTGGAACGGCGCATCTGACCACGAAGCGTGGGGCGTGGCGGCGTTTTCGGCGCTCAGAATCGAGGGCGGGTTGGCCGGAGCGTCTCCGCCAAACTCGTCGGTGCCCCGGATCTGGGCCTCGGAGATGAGCGCGGCCGCGTCGCACTGCCGTGTGCCCACGGCAACGGCATCGATCGCGACCCGCATCACGCGCTCGACGATCCGTGCGGCCTGGCGCATCACCTCGATCTCGCGCGACGACTTGACGGTGCGCACCCAGTTGACGAGCAGGTCGACGTCCTCGAGGCGAGCACCTGGAAGCGACTGGGTCAGCACCTGCAGGTTGCGCGCGGTGAAGAAGTAAGCGTTGCCCTCGTATCCGATCCGAGCCTTCGCGAACCCACCGTCCGCGAGCACTGACGCCACGAATTGCATCGGGTGTTTGACGGTGGACTCGACGTAATCGTCCGCGTAGCCGAGGACGTGCTCGTGCGGGAGCGTGGTGGTCAGAATCGCACTCTGCGCGTCCATGCCTCGTCCGACCCACAGCGGGGCTCCGGCCTTCAGGGGCACGATCACGGCCTGCGGCACGTAGAACGACCATGCGTCGTATCCGGTGAGGTAGTTCATGTTCGCGGGGTCGGTGACGAGCAGCACGTCAACCCCCACCTCCGCCATCCGGGCCCGCGTTCTCGCCAGCCTCTGCTCGTACTCCTCGCCGGGAAAAGCCGCCACGGTTACCTCCTTGGCACCTGCTAGGACGGTCGCGGGCCGAGCAGCAGACACTCGAACACTCGCTGGGCGGTCTCGACCTCGCTGAGATCGATCCATTCGTCGGGCCGGTGAGCGGCCTGCTCTAAGTCGCCTGGTCCGAACAACACGCATGGTATCCCCGCCGTGTGGACGAGGAGGCCCGCGTCGCTGGCGGCGCGCCACGACGAGATCCGCGGCGGGATGCCGGCGGCGATCATGGCGGTAGTCATAGCACGCACCAGCTGGTGCTCTTCGGGAATCTCGAAGGCGAGGTAGTCGGGGCCCGACTCGACCTCCGCCTCGAGCCACGGCACGCGAGATCGGGCCCGGACGATCGCCGCTTCAAGCTCTTCCAGGACCTGGGCGGAGGTCTCGCCGGGGTTGAGACGGCGGTCGAGCTCGATCACGCAGCGGTCCGGCACGACGTACGGACGCGTGCCGCCGTGGATCGTCCCTACCGTCAGGCTCGGCGGGCCAAACACCTCATGAGCGCGCCGCGCAAGCTCGTCGTTGACGGCTCGCAGCTCGAGCACGAGCGCGGCGGCGGCGATGATCGCGTTGCGTCCCAGCGCAGGTGCCGAGGCGTGCGCCGCCGCGCCCGTGACGATGACTCGAAAGTTCAGCAACCCGCGGTTGCTGACGACGAGCTGCATCGCCGTGGGTTCGGACAAGACTGCCATGTCAGCGTGGGCGCCGCGGCCGACAAAAGCGCGGGTGCCGGCCGAGTCTTCCTCTTCCCCAACGACCGCCGCCAGCGTGACGTCACCGGCAGGCTCTTCGCCCCGCCGGCGCAGCTCGGATACAGCAGCCAGCATCGCGGCGAGCCCACCCTTCATGTCGCAGGCGCCGCGGCCGTACAGCCGGCCACCCCCAACCTCCGCCCCAAACGGGTCGCGTGTCCAACCATCACCCACCGGAACCGTGTCCAGGTGACCGATCAGGAGCAGGTGGGGTTGCCGCCCGACCTTCCAGCGGGCGACGACGTTGCACCGTCCACCGGGCCCGACCTCATCCATCGCGACGGTGAGGCCCGCGTCTTCGCACCAGCCGGCGAAAGCCTGCGCGGCGGCCTGTTCAGCACCTGTCGGCGATGGGATGCGAACCAGCTCTTCGAGGATCCCACGGGCCGAGAGTGCCATGCGCCACCGAGAGAGTGCCACAAGCGGTGGAGTCGGGTCGACTACGATCCGGCGGGCGCATGAAGCTCCTGACATTGAGCCAGGCGGACGTGACCGGGCTGCTGGACCTCGACCGCCTTCTCGACGCGCTCGAAGACGGCTTTCGCGCGCTGAGCTCGGGACGTGTCGAGGTTCCCGCCCGCACCGCGGCCAATGCCGAGAACCAGGGCTGGCTCGCGTCGATGCCCGGGTACGGCGAGGGCCTGGGCCTTGGCGTGAAGCTGGTTACCGTCTTCCCGCACAACGACGCCGCGGGCTTGCCGTCGCACCAGGCCTTGATCGCGCTGTTCGACCCTTCAACCGGTTCTCCGGTCGCGGTGATGGACGGCACTCGAATCACGGCGATTCGCACGGCCGGCGGCGCGGCCGTCTCGGTTCGGCATCTTGCGAGGCAGGATGCTGGCGTGCTTGCCATCCTGGGCGCGGGGGTCCAGGGGCATGCGCACCTGGAGATCATGCCCCGCGTGCGGAGGTTCGCCGAGATCCGCGTCGCCTCGAGGACGATGGACAGCGCGCGACGGCTGGCCACACTCGATCCCCGCGCGCACGCCGTCGAAAGCTTCGAGGCGGCTGTGCGGGGTGCTGACGTCGTGGCGATGTGCACGCACTCGGGTCAACCCGTGATTCGCCAGGAGTGGGTTGCGCCCGGCGCGCACGTCACCTCGATCGGGTTCGCGGCGCCGTCGGGCGAGCTGGACCGAGGACTCGCCGAGGCGGCGCACGTCTTCGTCGAGTCGCGGGAGGCGGCTTTCCTGCCGCCGCCCGCGGGCTGCTTTGAGCTCGCGGGGTTGGATCCGAGCACCGCGACCGAGATCGGCGAGATGCTCCTCGGCATGCGGCCCGGTCGCCGCTCGCGCGATGAGATCACGGTCTACAAGTCGATGGGCCACGCGGTGGAGGACCTGGCCGCCGCGGGCCTCGTCTACCGCGAAGCGGTCGCGAAGGGAGCCGGCTCGACGATCGAGATCTGAGGCTAGCTCTCCATCGTGCGGCGCACCGCAGCGACCACGCGGTCCAGCGACGGCAGGTAGTGGTCCTCGAGCGACGCGGCCGGAAATGGCACGTCAAATGCAGTGACGCGTCCGACGGGCGCGTCGAGGTCGTAGAAGACCTCTTCCATCAGGGTCGCGGAAATCTCCGCCCCGAATCCAGCCGAGAGGGGCGCCTCGTGGACGATCACGCACCGGCCCGTCTTGACGACCTGTGCGCACAGCGTCTCCACGTCCAGCGGCACCAGCGTCCTGAGGTCGACCACGGTCGCCGACACTCCTTCCACCGCGAGCTTCTCCGCGGCTCTCATGCACAGCTCGACGGCGGCGCTCCAGGCCACCAGCGTGACGTGCTCTCCCTCCCGAACCACCGCCGCCTTTCCGAACGGCACGGTGTAGGCGCTGTCAGGAACCTCGGATCGACCGGCCCGGTACAGCCGGTCGGGCTCGCAGTACAGGACCGGGTCGGGATCGCGGATCGCCTCGAGCAGCAGGCCCTTGGCGTCGTAGGGGTTCGACGGCATCACGATCTTGATGCCCGGGGTCTGGACGAACTGGGCCTCAACGGCGTCGGAGTGGAACTCTGGGCTCTTGATCCCGCCTCCGAACGGGGCGCGGATCGTGACCTGGCAGTGGTAGCGCCCACGCGAGCGCTGCCGGTACTTGCCGAGCTGCGGCCCGAGCTGGTGAAAGCCCTGCGCAGTGAAGCCCAGAAACTGGATCTCGGCCACCGGCACCATGCCGGCGATGGCAAGTCCGAGCGACGCTCCGATGATGCTCGCCTCCGCGAGCGGCGTGTCAACGACACGTTCGGCGCCGAACCGCTCGACCAGGCCGCTGGTCGTCCTGAACACGCCGCCCAGCTTGCCGACGTCCAGGCCGAGCACCATGACTCGAGGATCCGCCTCCATCTCCTCGGCCAACGCGCTGTTGATCGCCTCGACGATGTTGCGCTGCGTCATCTCATGCGTCGTGCCCGTCGAGCAGCTCGGCCTTCTGCCGAACCAGTCGCGGAGGCGGGTCCTGATAGACGTTCGCGAAGACATCCTCGGGTCGGGGCACGGAGGCGGAGCGCGCGAGCTGGAGCGCACGCTCGTTCTCGTCACGAAGCTCCTCGGTCAGCGCGGCTTCCCGCTTCGCGTCCCACAACCCAAGGGCGGCCAGGTACTTCTGGACGCGCTCGATCGGGTCGCGCGAGCGCGCTTCCTCGTACTCCTTCGGGTCCTGGTAACGCGACGGGTTGTCGGTCGTGTTGTGGAAGCCCATCCGATAGGTGACGGCTTCAATGAGGGTCGGCCCGCCGCCGCTCCGCGCCCGCGCGATCGCTTCGGAGGTGACGTCAAAGACGGCCATGACGTCGTTCCCGTCCACCTCGGCGCCCTCCAGGCCGTATCCGGCCGCGCGCAGGGCGAAGCTGCGGGTCGCCGACTGGACCCGTCGCGAGGTCGAGATGGCCCACTGGTTGTTCTGGAGGAAGAAAACGATCGGCGCCTTCACGACTCCCGCCAGGTTCAGCGCCTCGTGGAAATCGCCCTCCGAGGAGCCGCCGTCCCCGATGTACGCGATCACCACCGAGTCCTCCCCGCGGAGGCGGAGGCCCCACGCGAGCCCGGTCGCGTGAGGTAGCTGTGCGGCGATCGAAACCTGTGTCGGCAGCACACGGACCCCATCGGGGATGCGCGCGGGGCCGATCTTGCCGAGGTACTGGGCGGTGATCACCTCGAGGGGAAGTCCGTGGTGGACCGTTGCCATCAGCTCGCGGTACTGGGGCACCATCCAGTCGCGAGCCGGATCGACGGCCATCGCCGAGCCGATGATTGACGCTTCCTGGCCCATGCCGGGCGAGTAGACGCCGAACTCGCCCTGCCGCTGCAGCGCGATCACCCGCTGGTCGTAGAGCCGGGATTTCATCATCCAGCGCAGGGCTTCGAGGAGAAATTCCTCCTCCATACGCGACTTCGCCCCGGGGGCGACCGTCCCGTCCGGCAAGAGAACTGAGCGCCTGCTGTCCACGGGCCTATTCTTGCTCAGCAACCCCGGATAGTCCGGACTATCCGGGCCTTGCCTCCGACGTCATGGCACTTCGTCCGGACTAACCGGGTCGTCCCAAGACCGCGGCTCACGCGGACGCTCCACGAATCTGTCTCGCGGCACGCTCGCCGCTCAGTGCCGCGCCCTCCATGTTGGAAGCCCATGTGTAGTCGCCACAGAAGTGGATGCCCCCCACCGGCTCGGCCAGCTGCTCGTACGTCTTCATGCGGCCGACGCTGTACAGCGGCATGCCATATGGCCATCGTTGCACCTCAACCCTGACCACCCGTTCGCGGTACTCGGGGTGGTGTCGGAACAG